>CAZTHE010000001.1:0-25843 GCA_964613495.1 uncultured Acidobacteriota bacterium
GGCCCAAGCGGTTCTTCGGCGCCGCGCGGAACATCGAGGAAGGCGGAAGCCTCACCATCATCGCGACGGCCCTCATCGACACCGGGAGCCGCATGGACGACGTGATTTTCGAGGAGTTCAAGGGCACCGGCAACATGGAGCTGCACCTCGACCGGAAACTCGTCGACCGGCGCGTCTTTCCCGCCATCGACATCAACAAGTCCGGCACGCGGAAGGAAGAACTGCTCATGCCTCAGGCGGACCTGAACCGCATCTGGGTGCTGCGCAAGGTCCTGACGCCCCTGTCGGTCACCGAAAGCATGGAACTGCTCCTGGAAAAGCTCTCCAAGACCAAGTCCAACGCGGATTTCCTCAACTCGCTCTCCGGCGCAAGGGAATAGGCCGGATATCGGATTTCATCGTCCGGACGGGATCGCGGCCCCTCCCGGAGACCGGGAACCGGGCCGGCGTTGCCCGAGTGGATTCTTTCCGAACGTCCCCGGTTAGAGTATAGTGCCTGAAGAGACTGCGGAGGGAATCCCATGCGCTACCTCTTTTCGAAGGCACTTCTGGCATTGCTGCTCGGCGCGGCGGTGCCTTCCGGATATTCGCAGCTGCGGAACCTGAGCGAATATACGCACGACTGCATCCACCTCGAGCAAACCGGCTTCACGGCGGGAGGCGCCGCCGCGGAATACCGGTGGGCTTCCGAGTGGACGCATACGACCGCGTACGCGTACCCGGACAAGACGGCGATCCTTCTCTGGAAGTTCAAGGACGGGACCAAGGCGTATTCGAACCAGGGAGACTTTTTCCTCGGAGACCTGGGCAAGGCCACGGGCTACCTGATTACGGGCCATGCGAAGGAACTGGAAGACATCCACGGCAGGAAGATCCAGCCGATGACGCTCTCCAACTTCCCCGTGGCGCTGGAGCTCTGGATCGGCGAGATCCACGCGTCGACAGGGTACGCGCCGGAATCGCAGCTCGACCGGGTCTGTTTCGAGGCGCAGGAGATCCAGCCGAACGAGGCGCAACACTTCGTGCGGTGCCACTGATAACGGCGAGTGTGGTCGTAGGCTGCCGCGGCCGGGCCTCCGGGCACGCGGCCGGCCCTACCGGGCCGGGGCGTTCGAGCGCGCCATCGAGCTTGCGGCGGCAAACTTGCGGTTGAATCCCGGGATGCAGCCCAGCTCGATGTAGCGGTCGCGCAGGGCAATCTCCCGGGCCAGCGCGCGCTGCGCGCGCGAAACGAGGGCGAGCCGTGCGCCCGTCCCCGCGGCGTTCCCCACCTGTTTGTAACGCTCGGGCGGCAGCGCGGGAAGCATATTGATCTCGATCGCGCTCTCCACGTCCAGGTAGGTCCCGAAGGCGCCGGCGAGAATCACCTCGTCGACCGCGCCCTCCGTCAATCCCTCCGCCTCGATCAGGGCGTCGATTCCCGCTCGGATGGCGGCCTTTGCCATCTGCAGCTCCCGCACGTCCTTCTGGGAGACGGTGATCGGCTCCCGGCCTTCGCGTTCCGCGAGCACGAATTCCATCAGCCCGTCCCTTCGCCGGACGCGCGGGTGCGGATGCATGCGGCCCGTGCCGTCCAGCACCCCGTTGAGCCGCAGCTGCGCCACCACGTCCAGCAGCCCGGAGCCGCAGATGCCGACCGGGCTTTCTCCGCCGATGGTCTGGATGTCCAGCTTCTCCCCCGACAGCCGGACGTGCTCGATCGCGCCCGGCGCCGCACGCATGCCGAACCGGATGTGCGCACCCTCGAACGCGGGGCCGGAGGCGCACGACACGCTCGACATCCCGCCCCGGTGCTTCAGGCAGAGCTCCGTGTTCGTCCCGATATCGATGGCGAGCACGGTGTGCCCGGCGTCGGCGATTCCCGATGCGAGCAGCATGGCGACGTGGTCGGCGCCGACGAAGCCCGCGACGTTCGCCGGCATGTGGACGTAGGCGCCCGGGGCGATGTGCAGGCCCAGGTCGCGCGCCTTGACGTCGACGGCGGCCCGCACGGCCGGCACATAGGGCGACACGCCCAGCTGCCGGACAGGCAGCCGCAGGAAAAGATGGTGGATGGCCGTGTTCCCGACGAGGACCGCATCCACGATATTCGACAACTCGCAACGGTGATCGGCGCACATCGACGCGATGGCCGCGTTCAGCGCGTCGACCAGGAGGGATTGCATCTTGCGGGCGTCTTCCGGCGACTTCCGGGCCGCCGCGATGCGCGAGATGATGTCCTCGCCGTGCGATATCTGCGGATTCATCAGCCCCTGCGCCGCGATCGTCTGCCCGGTCGCGAGATCGACCAGATAGGCGGCGATCTTGGTGGTGCCGATGTCCACCGCGAGCCCCGTCCAGCGGGCGGACGGAGACCCTATCCACACGATTTCACTCCCGCGCATGCCCACGCGGACGTGCCAGTCCGAGGCGCGCAGCGCCGGAGACAAGCCCTGCAGCACCTCCAGATCGATCTGTCCGGCGGCGACGCCGTGTTCCCGGATAAGCGCGTTCCAGAGGTTCTGGTCGTCGGACTCCGCTGCGGCGAGCGTGGGCGCGGCCATCCGTACTTCCATGCCGCGCACGAGCGGGTCGCAGGCCACCGTGAGGACCTGTCCCTCGACCTGCGTGCGCTGCGGCGCCGTCAGCGACTCCGGCGGGATGTGCACCTTCACGTCGCCCCGGGGATAGCAGCGGCAGGCGAGGCGGTAGTTCCGGTCGAGCTCGCGCTCCGCAAAAGAGGACCGATCCTCGGACGTGATTTCCGAAACCTCGCCGGTGATGATCTGCACCCTGCAGTGTTTGCAGATTCCATTGCCGCCGCAGATGTTGACGAGATCGACATTCAAATGACGGGCGCAATCCAGAAGTGACTGGTCCGCCGGACACCTGCCGCGGCGCCCCACGGGCTCAAAATCGACGGTAAACAAACTCCTTCTCCTTCTGCGCAATGGCCCAAGTCTATAGCGCACCCGCCCGAAAACAAAACCCACAATTTCGGTGACAGGCGCCATAACCTCGAAATTATATTTGCCTGCCGTTCGCTATTACGCATGTAAGCCTATATATAAGAGCCTCTTATCCGTGTTCCGCCTGGCGCTAATTGGTAGCTATGGCGCCTGTCACCATAATTTCATCTGGCGGAACCGGGCGAACTGGAGGAGAGCCAGCGGCAGAATTTGGCGATATGGGCCGGGATCTGATTCGGATTTGCGGTCTTTTCCATCTCGGCGACGATGGCGCTTCCGACCACGGCGCCATCCGCGATCCGCCAGACGGCCTGCACCTGTTCCGGGGTGGAAATCCCGAATCCCACGGCCACGGGAAGCCGGGTGAACTTCCGGACCCGCTCCACGGTCGGGAGGACCGAATCCGAAAGTTCCTGCCGCGCCCCCGTGACGCCGGTCCTGGAGACCACGTATACGAAACCGCCGGAACACCGCGCGATCTTCGCAATGCGTTCTTCTCCGCTCGTCGGCGCGGCCAGGAAGATACAGTCCAGTTCCTGCGCCTCCATGCAGGCACGGTACTGTTCGGCTTCTTCCGGAATGATATCGGTCACCAGCACCCCGTCCACTCCCGCCGCACGGGCGTCGCGCGCCAGCGCCTCCAGTCCGTACTGGAAAATAGGATTGAAGTAGCTGAACAGGAGCAGCGGCACCTCGGATTTATCGCGGATGCGGTTCACCGCCTGAAGGTAGTCGGCCATCCGGTACCGGTGCGCCAGGGCCCGGCCGCCGGCCCGTTGAATGACGGGGCCGTCGGCGACGGGATCGGAAAAAGGGATCCCGAGTTCGACGACGTGGGAACCCGCGCGTTCCAGTTCCGGCACCAGCCGGACCGTCGTTTCCAGGTCCGGGTCGCCGGCCATGACAAACGGAATGAACGCCCTGGCGCCCCGGCCCGCGAGTTCCCGGAACTTCTCACCGATTCGTCGCTCCATCTTACAATTTCCTTTCATCCGGTTGGCCGCGGTTCCCAACTCCCTCCAACCAACAACCAACGACTATCCACTAACAACTGCCTTCCAGCATTTCCGCCACCTGGTTGACGTCCTTGTCGCCGCGGCCCGAGAGGTTCACGATCACGAGCGTGTCCCGATCGAGTCCGGGAGCCATGCGCACGAGTTCCGCGATCGCGTGGGAGCTCTCGAGCGCCGGGATGATGCCCTCCTGCCGGCTCAGCAGCTGAAAGGCCTCAAGCGCAAGCCCGTCCGGGATGGACGTGTACTGCACGCGCCCGGCGTCGTGAAGATGGGCATGCTCCGGACCCACGGCCGGATAATCGAGTCCCGCCGAAACGGAGTGCGTGCCCGCGATCTGCCCGTTTTCGTCCTGCAGGACATAGCTCAGGGTCCCCTGCAGCACCCCGCTCCGGCCGCCGCCGAATCGGGCGGCATGCTCGCCCAGCGCAGTTCCCCTCCCGCCGGCCTCCACCCCGGTCATCCGGACGCCGGGATCCCGCAGAAAATCGTAAAAAAGTCCGATGGCGTTGCTGCCGCCGCCCACGCACGCAATCAGCAGGTCCGGCAGGCGCCCCTCGGCCTCCAAAATCTGCCGCCGCGCTTCCCGGCCGATCACGGCCTGAAAATCGCGCACGATCCACGGGTAGGGATGCGCGCCCAGGACCGAGCCGAGCAGATAATGCGTGTGGCTTACGTGGGTCACCCAGTCACGCATCGCCTCGTTGATGGCATCCTTGAGGGTGCGGCTTCCGGAATCGACCGGACGGACGGTCGCGCCCAGCAGGCGCATGCGGAAAACGTTCAGGGACTGGCGGCGCATGTCCTCCGTCCCCATATAGATTTCACACTCCATGCCGAAGAGGGCGGCGGCCGTCGCCGTCGCCACCCCGTGCTGGCCGGCGCCGGTCTCGGCGATGATGCGCGTCTTTCCCATGCGCCGCGCGAGCAGGATCTGTCCCAGCGCGTTGTTGATCTTGTGCGCCCCGGTGTGTGTCAGATCCTCGCGCTTGAGATAGATGCGCCCTCTCCCCAGGTACGCCTCGAGGCGGCGCGCCCGCGACAGCGGCGTCGGCCGGCCGGCGTACTGCCGCAGCAGTGCGTCCAGTTCCGCCTGGAAACCCGGATCCCGGATCGCCTCGCGGTATGCGTCCTCGAGTTCCTGCAGCGGCCCCATCAGGGTTTCGGGAACGAAGCGCCCCCCGTAGGGACCGTACCGCCCGCGTTCGTCAGGACCGTCGAATTTCGCTGTCGCCATGCCTCACCTCATCCATGAATTGCCTGAGCTTTTCGGGATCCTTCCGTCCCGGCGCGGATTCGACGCCGCTGCAGACGTCGACCGCGTACGGCCGCACGGCGCGGATCGCGTCTCTCACGTTGTCCGGGCGCAGTCCCCCGGCCAGTATCACGGGGATTCCGCTCCGAATCCCCCGGACGAGGCTCCAGTCGAACCGCTTCCCCGTCCCGCCGAAGAGAACGTCGTCTTTCGCATCCAGAAGCAGCGCCTGAACGCGGTAGGCGTCCAGCCCGGCCGGCAACCCGTCCAGGCCGACGCGCACCGCCTTGATCACGGGCCATTCCGCCAGCTTCGCGCAGTATTCGGGCGCTTCGTCCCCGTGCAGCTGCAGCACCCGGACCCCGGACTGCCGCGCCGTGCCAACCACCTCCTCCGGGTCGGCGACGTTCACGAAAATGCCGACCGTGACGGCCAGCGGCGGCAGGCGCCGCAGGATGGAGCGCGCATCCGCGGGCCGGATATAGCGCGGGCTGCGCGGATAGAAATTGAAACCCAGCGCGTCCGCCCCGGCGTCGAGCGCCAGCGCGGCGTCTTCATAGGCCGTGATACCACAGACTTTGACTTTCACGACGACTCCGTAATCCGAGATCAGAGATCCGAGATCAGAGATCGGACACCGGGTTCACCACCGCTCCCGGAAGCTTCCCGCGGATTGCGATTCATCCACGATCTCGCATCTCGGATCTCGCATCTCGCATCATCTCCGATAGCGCTTTGCCGGGCGACGGGGCACGCATGAAATGCCCGCCGACGAGAAACGCCCGGTAGCCCGCGCCGGCGAGAGTGCTCAGGTCGGCGGCCGAACGGATGCCGCTCTCCGCAACCGCGAAAACGCCCTTGGGCATCCTGCGGGCCAGGCTCAGGCAAACATCCAGCGATACTTCAAAGCTGCGCAGGTCGCGGTTATTCACGCCGATCAGCGTGGCGCCGGAGTCCACGGCGCGCTCGAGCTCGGCCTCGGTGTGCACCTCGACCAGCGCCTCCATCCCGAACCGTTCCGCTTCCGTGCGCAGCCGCTTCAGGGCCGCCGCGTCGAGGAGCGCCGCGATCAGCAGCACGGCGTCGGCGCCCGCGTGGCGCGCCTCGAGCACCTGGTAGGGATCGACGATGAAATCCTTGCGCAGCAGCGGCATCCGGGTCCCCCACCGAAGTTGCGCCAGGGTTTCCAGGCCGCCGTGGAAATGACGCACCTCGGTCAGGACGGACAGCGCGGCGGCGGAGGCTTTCGCGTACTCCCGGGCGATCCGCACGGCGTCGAAATCCTCCCGGATGACGCCCGCCGAGGGGGAGGCTTTCTTGATCTCGGCGATGATGGCCGGAGTGCGCGACATCAGGGCTTTCCCGAAGGGCCGCACCTCCGGCGCGCGGTCCAGAACGGCCTCGATGGAGACGGCCGGCAGCTTGATCCTGGCGCCGGCCAGTTCGTGCATCCTGTCGTGCAGTATTTGTTCCAGAACCGTGCCCTCGAGTGCCTCGGGCAATCGGTACTCCGTTGCGGCATGCGTCATAGGCGCCTCCGTACTGGCGGTTACTGTCCCGTGTTTCCCAGGCTCACAAAATTCGACAGCAGCTTCATCCCGGCATCGGTCAGGATGGACTCGGGGTGAAACTGCACCCCTTCGACCGTCATCGTCCGGTGCCGCAGCCCCATGATGACACCGTCCTCCGTCCGGGCCGAGACTTCCAGGCAGTCCGGCAGGCTCCCGGGCGCGACCACGAGGGAGTGGTAGCGCGTCGCGCGGAAGGGCGACGGCAGTTCCCGGAAAATCGTCCTCCCGTCGTGAAAGACGTCGCTGGTCTTCCCGTGCATGATCCGCGGCGCCGCGACGACGTCTCCGCCGAAGGCGGCGCCGATCGCCTGGTGGCCGAGACAGACGCCCAGAATCGGAATCCGGCCCGCAAAATCCCGGATCGCCGGAATGATGATGCCCGAGTCCTCGGGACGCCCCGGGCCGGGCGAGATGACGATGCGCTCCGGACTCAGCCGCCCGATCTCCTCGGGGGTGATCGCGTCGTTGCGGAAAACCTTCAGCTCCTGCCCCATCGACCCGAGGTACTGGACCAGGTTGAACGTAAAGGAATCGTAGTTGTCGATTACCAGGATCATGCGTCCCCCGTCGCCGCTATCGCAGGCCTTCGTGTGCAAACCGGACGGCGCGCAGCAGCGCGCCGGCCTTGTTGATGGATTCCTCCCGCTCCTTTTGCGGCTGGGAATCGGCGACGATGCCTCCTCCCGCCTGGACGTAGGCGGTCCCGTCCTTGATCACCAGCGTGCGCAGCGCGATGCAGGTGTCGAGGTTGCCGGAGAAGTCGGCGTAGCCGACGGCGCCGCCGTAGACGCCGCGGCGGCAGGGCTCCAGGGCCTCGATGATCTCCATCGCGCGCACCTTGGGCGCCCCGGACACGGTCCCCGCCGGAAGGCAGGATTCCAGCGCGTGAAAACAGTCCAGGTCCTTGCGCAGTTCGCCCTCGACGCTGCTGACGAGGTGCATCACGTGGCTGTATTTCTCGATGCGCATGAGGTCGGTCACCTTCACCGTGCCGTAATTGCAGACGCGCCCCAGGTCGTTGCGGCCCAGGTCGACCAGCATGATATGCTCCGCACGCTCTTTTTCGTCGGCCAGGAGCTCGCGGCAGAGCCGCGCGTCCTCTTCCGCCGTGGCGCCCCGCGGGCGCGTGCCCGCTATGGGACCGTACTCGACCCGCCCGTTCGCCACTTTCACCAGCATCTCGGGCGATGCGCCGACGAGGTGCAGGTTGTCGATCCGCAGGAAAAACATATAGGGAGACGGGTTGATGAAGCGCAGGGCGCGGTAGATGTCGAACGGGTCGCACCCGATCGGCATCGCGAACCGCTGGGAGAGCACGGCCTGGAAGATGTCCCCGGCCCGGATGTGCTCTTTCGCCGTCTCGATGTTGGCGTAGTACCGGGATTCGCTCCGGGGGACCGGCATGGGCAGCGAAAGCGGGCTCGTCAAGCGCTTCTCGATCTGTTCGATGCGCAGCACCGCGTCGCTGTATTTGGCCTCGAGGCCTTCGGTGCCGCGATCGTTGAAAATGTTCGTGACGACATGAATCCGGTGCCTCAGGTGGTCGAACGCGAGGATGGTGGAAAAATACATGACCTGGTAGTCGTCCAGCCCGAGGTCGTCCACGGCCGTGCCCGGGAGTTTTTCGAACTGGCGGGCGATGTCGTAAGCGAAATACCCGACGCCGCCCCCCAGAAACGGCGGCAGTTCCGGGATCGCCACGGGGTGGAAGCCGGCGGCGATCCGACGGAGCTTGTCGAGGCCCCGGGTCTCCTCCCGGACGGTCTCGCCCTGCCGTTCCACGGAAACGGAATTCCCTTTTCCCCTCACCACCATGAACGGGTCCCAGCCGATGAAGGAATAGCGCGCCAGGCGCTCCCCTCCCTCGACGCTCTCCAGAAGAAACACCCTGCGGCGACCGTGCGCGATCCGCAGATAGGCGGCCGCAGGCGTCAGGAGGTCTCCGAGAATATCCTTGCAGACCGGGATGATGGATCCCTTCCGGGCAAGAGCCCGCACTTCATCGAACGATGGCTGAATCATGATTCCTTTCCGGCGCCGCGCGCACCCTCCCGGCGCGCATAAAAGAAAAAAGCCGTGAACGCCTCGAGTCGCTCACGGCTTGCGTATTCCCCCGGACTTGACGATCAGGGGACCGGCGGCCAACCGACCCGGGCCTGCATGGTCGTGCGCCACCACCGCCAGTTACCGATCTGAAGTCCTGTATCGCTTTTCATCGATGCGCCCGAAATAAGTGCAGAGGATACTTACCACAAAACCCGCCCGCGGCGCAAGCCCGGCGAAGGTCCCGCAAACCTCAGACGGCCGGGGCGCAGGCGTGGATAGCGGCGATAAGATCTTCGGCGGGACCGCCTTTCGTGAGATAGGCCACGGCTCCGGCATCCCGCATGGCCGCGGCGATCTGCGCATCCCGGTGCATCGACAATCCGATGATTTTCGCATTCGGCCGGTCGGCCAGGATCTTCCGCGTCGCCTCGATGCCGGTCATGTCCCCGAGGTTGACATCCATGATAATCACGTCCGGTTTCAGCCGGCGCGCCAGCGCAACGGCTTCGGATCCGTCGGCCGCTTCTCCGGCGACGTCGATGCCCGCCTCGAACTGGAGCAGGCCGCTGAGGCCGTCGCGCATGATCTTGTGATCGTCCACGATGAGGACGCGGCACGGCGCGCGCTTTTTGAATACGATTTCGGCAGTCCGGCGGGCCGGATCGGCCGTCTCGTCGGTTCGCTCTGTTTCCGCCGCCGCGCGTGCTTCGCCGCCGGGGATGACCAGGGTAATACGGGCGCCTTTCCCCGGGGCCGACTCGACTTCCATGCGTCCACCGATATGCATCAGGCGTTCCTGGATGCCGAACAGCCCGAATGTCATGTCGCTCGGATGACGATTCCTTAGCGCATCGGGATCGAATCCTCTCCCCTCGTCCGAAACGATCATCCTGATCTGCCCGTCGCCGGACCGCAGAAGCGTGAGTTGTGCTTCGGCCACGCCCGCATGTTTCACGGCATTGAACAAAAGCTCCCGCGCGCATTCGAAGAGCAGGAACCGCATCTCCTCGACGGACGGTTCCGCCCTGTCGTCGGCGCGCACGTGAACCGCAAACCGGTTGTTTTCGCGGAAACGCGAAGCAAGCCAGTCCAGGCCCGCAGCCAGTCCGCCCTCCTGCAAGGCGGGCGGACTCAAATCCAGGGCGAGGGATCGGGACGCATCCAGCGCCTCCCGCAGGATGCCGTCGATGCTCTCCGCGGCGGCACGGATCTTTTCGACGTCGCCGTCCCGCCTGATGAAGTTGGCCTGCATCCGCGCCGCCACCATCAGCTGCTGGATGTGATCGTGGAGAACGCCGGCCAGCCGTTTGCGTTCCCGTAGTTCCGTCCGGCTCAACTCGCTGGCGAGCGCCCGAAGCTGGTCGGCCTTGTGGCCCACCTCGGCCGTGCGCTCCGCCACGCGCTGCTCGAGCGTTTCCGTCAGCCGCTGAGCCTCCTGCTCGGCCTCCTTGCGTTCCGTGATGTCCTGGGTGATCCCGAAACCGCCCAGGAGCCCGCCGGCGCCGTCGAATTCCAGATAGGCCTTTTCCCGGACCCACTTCACGCGTCCGGACGCCACCACCCGATGCTCGATATCATACCGATCGCCGCGCAACCCTGCCTTCCATTGCATGTCCACGTACTCGCGGTCCTCCGGATGGCAGGCGGCCAGGAAGCCTTCGTAGGTCATCGGCGTCCCCGGCAGAATCCCGAAAATCCGATAATTCTGGTCGGACCACGTCAGCACGTTGCGCCGGACGTCGAGGCGCCACCACCCGATCTGTCCGACTTCCTGGGCCCGGGCGAAATCCTCACGGCTCTGCACCAGCGATTCTTCCGCCTGCTTCTGGGCGGAAATGTCCTGGATAAGGGCTATGACCCATTGCGGCGCCCCGGACGCATCGCGCACGAGCGACACGCTCTTGCGGATCCAAACGGCCTGGCCGTTTTTGCATATGTAGCGGTTTTCCAGGGTGAAGTCATGGATACGCCCGGCGAGCATCCGCTCCACCAGCGCAACGTTCCTTTCGCAATCCTCCGGATGAAGCAGCTTCTGGTACCGGGTTGCTCGCAATTCCTCCAGGCAGTACCCGGTGAGCCGGCAATAGGCCGCGTTCGCGTCCAGGTACCGTCCCTCGGGATCGGTCATGGCGAAGCCGATGGCCGCCTCGGCAAAGGCGCTCCGGAATTTGGCCTCGCTTTCGCGCAGCGCCTCCTCGATCCGCCTGCGCTCGGTCATATCCGTGCCGACGGCCAGTATTTCCCGCACCTTCCCGTCTTCATCGAATACCGGCCGGTTGGTCCACGCCATCCAGACGCGCCGCCCGTCGCGGCAGACGTTCTCGTTGACGTTCTGAACATACCGTTCGGGATGCCGGACGATGTCGCGGACCAGCGCCTTCGGATCCCGGCCGGCGGAGTCGACTTCGGGAACCAGGATCCCCACGTGTTTCCCGAGGATATCCGCCTCGCTGTAACCGAAAAAGGATTGCGCATATTCGTTGAAGAAGACGAGGGTGCCGTCGCTTTTCCAGCGGATGATGGCGCTGTTGGCGCTCTGCACGAGTTCCCGGTACCGGGCTTCGCTCCTGCGGAGTTCCGCGGCAACCTTTTCGAGCTGTGCCACCTTTTCCTGCAACTCGCGGCGAACGCGGGTCCAATCGTTTTCCGATTGCAAATTTTCCGCCTTTTCTTCCATCCGGCCCGCGGATGCGGGCACCGTCTTCGAGCCGAGAGGATTACGGTCTTCCGGAGAGGATGAGTTCGGCATGGATCCGGATCGCCTTCTTCCGCGCAGCGGCCATTTCGAACAAAAACGCGCCGGGGAAAATGCGTTTTCAGCGTCTGGATGCACACCCCGATGCGGCATCCTGTCAGCGCCTGTCGTCCTATTATATTCGGGGCGCTGCCGCCAATATACCCATTTTTAGGTCGACCCGGAAATGGATTCACAGCCGGCAAGGCATGTCGATCTCCCGGGAGGAGCGGAACCGGGTTCGTCGAGTCCCGCTCCCCCCCCCGATCCCGCAATCCCTGTTTCTATTCCCCGTCGGGATATGCTACAAATGCACCGTACGGCCCCCCCGAGCCGGAGACTCCGCCCGTTGCCGCCATTGGCATAGAGGAAACCGGACATGAGCGAGAAAAAGCGCGTCCTCCTGCTGGTGCTGATCATGGCCGCCGCATGCCTGATTGCCACGGCCGTAACGATCGCGGTGCTCTACCGCACGGCATTCGAAGAGCAGCGGGAAATCCTGGTCGCGATCGCCAGGAACCACGCCCGGCTCATCGAAGAGGCCGCCGGCATGGCGGACGGACAAAGCCTGGAGATCTCCGGGGAGACGGAGCAGGACCTCCTGGAAACCATCATCCACCTGCACACGCACTTCGAGGGAATCGGGCACACGGGGGAATTTTCCCTGGCGAAACTCGACGGCGACAGGATCGTGTTTCTTCTCGACCATCGCTACAGGGAATTCAAATCCGATCCCATCCCGATGAAAGGATCGAAGCTGGCGGAGCCGATGCGCCGAGCGCTGCTGGGGCAATCCGGCAGCATGGTGGGGCTCGATTACCGGGGGGTAAAAGTGCTCGCCGCGCATGAGGCGATCCCGGACCTGCACTGGGGCATCGTGGCCAAAGTCGATCTGGCGGAGCTGCGGATCCCCTTCGCGCGTGCGGGGGCGCTGGCGCTCGGGATCGCGGCGATCGCCGTGCTGCTCGGCGCGCTGTTTTTTCTGCGGATCACCCATCCGATCATCGCGCGCCTCCGGGAGCATTCGCAGCACCTGGCGGAACTGGTCTCCACGCTTCGGCAGAGCGAAGAGGACCTGCGCCGCGCGCGCGACGAGCTCGAGGCGCGCGTCGAGGAGAGGACCGCGAACCTTGTCTGGGCAAACAAGCAGCTGGAAGTCGAGGCGAGGAAACGCGCGCGCGTCGAGGAGAGGCTCCGGGCCCTGTGGACCATCGCGCAGCTGACGGACGCGGACGTGGACGCCCTCTGCGATCACGTGCTGCAGGGCACCCTGCGGATGACGCACAGCCGGTATGCGTTTTACGGGTTCCTCGACGCCGCGGAAAGCGTGATGTCGATCTATTCCTGGTCGAAGGACGCGCTGGCGGATTGCCGGATGCCGGACACGTCGCGGCAATATCCGGTGGCGGGAGCCGGGTTCTGGGCCGAAGCCATACGCCAGCGGCGCGTGCTGGTCGTGAACGATTACCGGGCCGACCATCCGAAAAAGAAGGGGATTCCCGCCGGACATGTCCCGATCACGCGGTTCCTGGCGGTTCCGGTCTTCGGCCAGGGGCGCATTCTCGCGGTCGTGGTGGCCGCAAACAAGGACTCGGACTACGACGACGAGGATGTCAGGCAACTCGAGGCGTACGCCAGCGGCGTCCAGCTGATCATCGACCGGCGCAGGGTGGAGAGCGCGCTGCGCACCTCCGAGAAGGAGTGCCGCATGCTTTCCCGCCAGGTGATCGAGGCGCAGGAAAAGGAGCGGCGCCGGCTCGCGCGCGAAATCCACGACGGGATCGGCCAGTCGCTGGCCGCCTTGAAATATCGGGCCGAAGGGTACGCCCGGAAGGCCGGCAATCTCACGCAGGACAATCGGAGCGACTTGCAGAATTTCAACGAAATGGTCCGGGAGCTGATGGACGAGGTCCGCCGGATCCAGAACGACCTGCGCCCGGCGCACCTGGACATGTTGGGATTGCTGGAAACGATGGAGGACTTCTGCCGGAAGTTCCAGGCTACCTACACCGGAATCCGGACCGATCTGCAGATCGACCTGAAAGAGGAGGACATCCCGGATTACCTGAAGACGCCCGTCTTCCGCATCTTCCAGGAAGCGATGAACAATGCCGCCAAGCACAGCAGGGCGGCAAAAATCCGGGTCCGGATCCTCCATAACGGCAACGGAATCCGTCTCGAGGTCACGGATGACGGAGAAGGGTTCAAACCGGAGGACGGTCTGGCCGCAAACGGCCAGGGGCTTGGCCTGGGACTTTTCAGCATGAGGGAGCGGGCGGAACTCAGCGGCGGAACGCTGGAGCTGCAATCCGAACCCGGCGCCGGCACGACGGTCTCCGTTTCCTGGCCTCTGCAGGAAGCCCGGCCTGCGTAACGCTTTCCGCAAGTTCCACTGTCATCCCGCCGAGCGACCGGAAGGATCATTCGGGAAAGCAATCCCGGATGGTTTCCAGCAGGCGGTCGATCGGGTCGCTCTTGCTGATGCAGGAGACGGCGCCCGCCTCCCGCATCGCGTCCGCGATGTTTTCTTCCATGTTCAAGGTGAACCCGATGACCCGGGCGTCCGGATGATCGGACACGATTCGGCGCGTCGCCTCGATGCCGTTCATGCGGGGCATCCGCACGTCCATGAGAATCACGTCGGGATGCAGTTCCTCCGTCAGCTCGACGGCCATCTGCCCGTCGGACGCTTCCCCGATGACGTCCATCGTGCCTTCCTGCCGGAGAATGATGGCCAGGCCGGCCCTTGCGGCGGCATGATCGTCCACCAGCAGGATGCGAATATTTTTATCCATGTCCGCTTTCCGGTTCCAACCGATCCTTTCGCGCAACATGCCGTATTATCGTCGGGATTTACGAAGGGGTGAAATCAGGCGTTCCCCTATTCGGGAGAGGAAAAATTCTTAGCGCGGTTCCGTAAACGAATTTTCCACCACAAACGGATCCAGACTTTTTGAGAGGCAATTCGGCGAGCAGGAAATCCGGAGCGTCAATCTTCCAGCGGCGTCAAGCCCTCGCGGATGGCGTATTTGGTGAGCTCCGCGACGCTGTGGATATCGAGTTTTTCCATGATCCTCTGGCGGTGCACGTCTACCGTCTTCACGCTCAGATTGAAGGCGTAAGCGATTTCCTTGGTCGATTTACCCTCCGCCATGAGTTGCAGGACCTCGCGTTCCCGTGCGGTGAGGATCGAGGCCGCTTCGGCGTCCGATTGTAAGATGCGCTGGAGATAGTCTTTTCGCAGGACGGTTGCGATCTGGGGGCAGAGGTAGGTTTCTCCGGCAGCGACTGCCTGGATGGCCTGCACGACTTCGCTGAAATCGCAATCCTTCAAAAGATAACCCGACGCGCCGGCACGGAACACATCCGCAACGAATTGTTGCCCCGAGTGAACGGAGAGGATGATAATTTTGGCTTCCGGCGAATGGCCGATGATTTGCCGCGTGGCTTCGATGCCGTTAAGGTCGTGCATCGAGATATCCATGAGGGTCAAGTCGGGCCGAAGCTCCCGGTACAATTGCACCGCGGTCCTGCCGTCCTCCGCTTCCGCGATCACCTTCAAGGTTTCTTCTCTTTCGAGCAATTCCCGCAATCCCGATCGCAGGATCTTGTGGTCGTCGGCGAGTAGAATCTTTACCTGTTTTGAACCCGCGCCGTTCTTTTCGGTTTTGCGGTCGTGAGAAGTCATAAACACCGCCTCTGCCCCAGGAGATCGGCAAACGCCGCCACCTACCCGCACAATTTGGCCACTATTATAACTCGCCGGTGCACCGAGTTGAAACCTTAAAACCGGAGAGCGGTTCGGGTCCGCGTCGGCCCTTCCCGGATCCAGTCGCACCCATCGGGCTCCTCCAATCATGAAGCGTCAACAGAATCCGCATTAGGACTTTTCCACGCCGTAAATAGGGAAAGCCCTGATTGTGGCACCGACCGGGGAAATTTATAACAGAAGTCAGCATGGAGTCCGGCATGCAGACGCTTGACACGGAAAAACGCCGAAAATTCCCCGGGAAGAGCTACCTCCCGCAGGGACGAAAGAAAAGATGGTAAATATTTTTCCAGATCCAGACCGAAAGATTTTCGATTTGGCGCCGTCAGGCGCAGGATGCATGCCGATTCTGAACAGACATCGGAAGGCCCCATACCACTCCGCCGATCCGCTTCGTGCCCAGGAGGCGCGGTCGGGTTCGATCCCACGCCCGCTATTGCCGGAAAGGCGGGGCAACTGGCGATGCGAGACCGGACGGAAGACAGCGCTCAGAAGTCGCACCTGTGGCAGAGACCTTCTTTTATGCACCAAGGGAGAAACGGAAATGACAAAAAAAAGCCGACACCTTCCCAGGCAGCTTACGCTCTGCCTGATCCTCTGGGGTTTCGTTTTCGGGATATCGAGCATCGCAGAGGGCGCGAACCTTGACAACCTCAGCGTGCGGGGAATCTTGAGGGGCCCCGGTGGCGCCACATCGGAAGTGGACGTCACCGCGTACCGCTGGCTGGTGGAAGAGGACCGCACATACCACGTGGCCTTCGACGGGCAGGGACAGCCGATCGCGAATCCCACCGTCGCCGGTTTTGACTCCAATTGGGAAAACACGCTTTCCGTCAGCTTCCACAAGAGCTACATGCCATTGGCGGCCAAAGGTTGCGTGGGTTTCGATGACGTCATTAATCCGGGCTTTGTTTGCGGCGAGTGGAACACCACTCTCCAGCCGAACAAATATTACTTTGTCTCGGTACTCCCGCGAAAGGGCTACACCATCGGCGGGACGGCCTTCAGGACGAATGGTGCGGGCGTGCCCTTCCGGGATCTCAATTTCAACGGACAGCTCGATGCCAACGGTCAGGACGGCGTGGCCGGAACTCCCGATGATGAGAGCCGGATCATTGCCTACGTTCACCAGACGCCTCTGCCGACGGCGCAAATCGTCGTTTCCGTCTTCGCCGACACACAGCCGATCAACGGGGTCGCCGACCTTCCGGCCGAAGATCCGTTGACCGGAGGCGCCGACATGAGCGGTTTCAAAGTCAACGTCGAGGACGCCGGAGGACGCTACGGCGCCTCTGCCGGGATGATGTCCACGGACGTTTACGGCAACCCGCTGGGCACGACCTATAAGCCGGGCTGCGATCCGTATGATCCCGCGTGCGTCGACGTGGTCGGCGGCGGCATCTTCACCGGGCCCGACGGATATGCCCGCATTTATAATGTCGCGCAGGGCAAATACGGGATCACGGTGGTCCCCCCCCCGGGAACCGATTGGGTGCAGACGTCGACGATCGAGGGGACGAAGGTGATCGACGCGTGGGTCAAGCCCAACGAGCCGCCTTTCTTCGCCGAATTCGGGCCTCCCGGCCCGCACGCCTCGTTCGGCTTCACGAGGAATTTCAACTCAATTCCTGCCGGTGGAACGGCGACGCTGAGCGGCACCATCGTCAACATGCACATGTCCCGCCCGCCGGATTATGCCTTTTACAACGGCGGTTGCTTCGGCCACACCACGCCCTGGGTGGCCCTGAACGACCTCGCGGTCGGCATCGGAACCGGCATCTTCGCGGCTCCGACGGACGGAAACTGCAACTTTACCATCCCGAACGTCCCGGACGGGAATTACCAGCTGACGATCTTCGACAACAACCTCGACCTGATCATCGCATTTAAAGGAATCTCGATTGCGAATGGCTCCTGCAATACGGCCAACGGCGACTGCAATCTGGGCCAGGTTCCAGTGTTCCAGTGGTTTTCGCGGCAGGAACACTGGGTATTTGATGATGCCAACGGCAACGGCGAATGGGATGAAGGCGAGGATCCGCTTCCCGATGTACCCGTGAGCCTGCGGTGGCGCGACGGCACGCTCTACCAGACCAATGTAACGGATATGGAGGGCGCCTACGCGTTCGACCAGGTTTTCCCGTTCTTTGCCTGGCAGGTCGCGGAAGTCGGATTCACCCGCTTGCAGGCTACCGGTGTCACGATCGTTGTGGACAACGGCGGTCCGGTCAATCCGAATGATCCATGGGGCGGCGGAGTCCTGAATCCACAGAACCAGACTACTCCGGCGACGGGACCCGGAGCGGAATATGCTACGCACCGTGTGGAAACCGGCCCCACTCTCACCCAGGGCTTCCAGGGTTTCATCGGCCAGACGAGCGCTTTCCAATGGGGGAAGCGTCACTATCCCGACGGCGAGAACGGAGGGATCACGGGCATCGTCTTCTATGACGTGACACGCGACGTCAACAATCCCCAGTATGCGGCCGGACAGGTT
Source organism: uncultured Acidobacteriota bacterium (assembly GCA_964613495.1). Taxonomy (GTDB): domain Bacteria; phylum Acidobacteriota; class UBA6911; order UBA6911; family UBA6911; genus UBA6911. Next base: position 17,834 of record CAZTHE010000001.1, read on the forward strand.
TGGGAACCCGGAATCCCCGGGGTGACCGTCAACCTGTACAACAGTGACGGAACCATTCTGCTGAATACCGCCACCACGGACAGCTGGGATGAGTCCATCCCGACCGGATGCAAATACGGGGATTCGGGACAGCCGTTCGTTTTCTCTCCCGATGGGATCTATCAATCGGAGAGAGACTGCTACGACGGGCTGCGCAATTTCAACCAGGTGCGGCCCGGAGTGTTTGACGGCGGATATGCCTTCAACCAGATCTGTACCGAAGCCGATGGCCTGGCTGGAGGTTGTGCCGCATACAGCGAGCAGATTCCTCCAGGAAACTATGTGGTCGAGGTTGTCCCGCCCCCGGGGTATGAACTCACCGGGTGGGACGACAAGAACGTCGACTTCGGCGACAGTTACACGCCTCCCACTCCCGCCCTGCTGCCGGCGGCTTGCGTCGGCGCGGAAACAGCGGTGCCCCGGTACCTGTCTCTCTATCCGGACGATCAGATCGAGGTCCTCGGATGGACTCAAGGCATGACGCGTCCGCTGTGCGACAGGAAAGAGGTTACGGTCAGCACCGGGGCCAATGCGGCGGCCGATTTCTTCCTCTTCACGGAAGTCCCAATCGCGGCGCACGGCTACGGATTCATCCTGGACGACACGCAGAATGAATTCGACCCGAACGCTCCGAACTTCGGAGAAAAGTATGCGCCCCCGTTCATGCCGGTCGCAATCCGAGACTGGACGGGACGCGAGATCGGGCGCACCTACTCCGATCAGTACGGCGTCTATAATTTCCTTGCGCCGTCCACATCCACGACCAATGTCCCCTCGCCCAGCGGCATGTCTCCCAACATGCTGACGACGTGCATGAACGACGCGACGCGGCCGGGCGGCCTGGGCGACGCACAGCACAACCCGATCTACAGCCAGTTCTGCTACACCTTCCAGTACATGCCGGGAGTGACCACCTACCTCGACACGCCTGTTGTTCCGGTGGGCGCGTTCGCAGGAGCAGACCAGTTCCCGGTGGATTGCGAATTTCCGGACAAGACGCCGAGGATCAGCCAGGTTACGGTTGAGACCAACGGCGTTGGCGGCGGACCGTACATACCGGTCAATTCAACGACGCTAAGGGTCACTGGCGACCAGACCATCACGATCCATTCGATGGGGACAGTGGCAGTGCCCGATCCAACTTACTGCAACAACGTCAACGGGAACTGCCCTGCCGGTTCGAATACGACCGACAAGGTCGTGACCCGCGACTACGGCTTCGGTCCCTCCGGAACCGTAACGCTGGGGAACCTGGGCGTGCTCAATTGCACCTGGGGCGAACCGATTTCGTGTACGGTCCCGGCCGGCACGTATGTCGGAGGGGCCCTGGGCGGAATCGGCGGACGTCAGCTCACGGTGCGGCGTTCCGACGGCAGCGCTTCGCGCACGGGCATCAGCGTGCAGCTCGGACTGCGGCCCGGTTCGAGAGCCATTCAGGTGTCGCCGGATCCGACGGGCAATCCCCTGGCCTCGCCGCTTCAGACCGCGGTCGACGCGGCGGGGCGGAACGATCTCCTGCTCGTGAAGCCGGGCACCTACAACGAAATGGTCGTGATGTGGAAACCGGTCCAGCTCCAGGGGTATGGAGAGGGATCCACGACCATCAACGCCCTGAAACAGCCGGCGGAAAAGCTGACGACGTGGCGCGGAATCGTCCAGAACCTGATCCAGACCGGCCGCGTGGCCCTGCTGCCCGGCCAGGAAGCGGCGTTCGGCGGCATCGAGCAGACCGCTCTCATGACCGAAGAGGGCGCCGGAGTTCTCGTGCTTGCTTCGGCAAGCGGCGCGAACCGGTTCGACCAGAACAATAACCGCGGAGCCCGCATCGACGGGTTCACCGTCACCGGGGCGGATACCGGCGGCGGCATCGTGGTCAACGGATACGGCCACTACGTGGAAATTTCCAACAACCGCGTGGCCAACAACTCGGGGACGTTCGGCGGAGGCATCCGCATCGGTCACCCCCAGTTGACCAACACCCTGAACGGGCTCTCGGAATATACCGACGCCCAGAACGATTTCGTCAAAATCCACAACAACCAGGTCAAACAGAACGGCTCGCTGGATGGCGCCGGGGCCGGCATCTCCATGTGCACGGGCTCGGACGCCTACCAGGTCACCGGCAACTGGGTCTGCGGCAACTTCAGCACCCAGCAGGGCGGCGGCATCGGCCACATCGGCCGGAGCGACGGCTTGTGGGTCACCATCCCTTCGAGCGGGCCTCAGAACCGGCGGGTGTGGACACTCACCCAGGTCCCCTTGATTGAAGACAACGTGGTTCTCTTCAACGAGATCTTCAACCAACTCCTTACGGTTTCGGGTGGTGGAGTGTTCATCGGAGGCGCACCGGCTTTCGGTTGCCCGCTCCTGCCTAACGGACAACCCGACCTGGTCTGCCTGGCCGATCCCACGCGCGTTCTCAGCCCGGGGGCCGGCAACGTCGAGGTGAACCGCAACCTGATTCAGGGGAACGGCGTAGGCTCCGGCGACGGCGGCGGCATCCGTCTGGCCATGGTCAACGGCCAGGATGTGGCCTTCAATCCCGGAAATGCAAACAAACGCCCGGGAAACACAGGCACCAATGATCCGGCTCCATGGTTCAAAGTGGACCTGTTCAACAACATGGTGGTGAACAATGTGGCAGGACTGGCCGGCGGAGGCATTTCGCTGCAGGATGCCGTCGGTGTGAACATCCTCCACAACACCGTGGCCAACAACTACAGCCTGGCGGTGGCCGGAGAGGCCTTCTCTCCCGGCAGCCCCAATCAATCGACGCCTCAACCCGGAGCCGGCATCGTGACGCGCCCGCACAGCACCCAGCTGGCGAATCTGACGCCAAACATCGGGACGTTTTCCGATCCGCGGCTCGAGGACACGATTGTATGGCACAACCGGAAGTACTTCTTCTTCGTGGATGCGGGATCAAACTGCCAGCCGGGGGACACCCAGTGCACATCCACTTTCGGCCTGTGCCCGGATCCGACCGGAAACCTGAACTGTCCGGCCGATCCCAACTACCAGATCTTCGACGATCTGGCCGTCATCGGGCAGTCGGGATCCGGCCTGACCTGCGATTCCGACAGTTGTTTCACCAGCGCGGACGGAGATCCTCTCTTCGTCCGGCCGTATCTCAACGGCGCACGCTCCAGCGTGCTGCAGGCCGAAACCACCACCATCCAGACGCCGGTGGCCTTTGACGAAGGCGGCAACTTCATCCGCCCGAGCTACGGACCGCTCACGCTGCTTGCCGACCCGGAGGGAAATCCACAGCTGCTCTGGGATTACCGCATCCAGGCCGGTTCCCCAGCGATCGATAGCGGAGTCAACCGCAACGCCGTTTTCCCGAGGCTGTCGCTGGACTTTGATTCCACGGCCCGGCCGAAGGGAACCCAGGTGGATATCGGCGCACACGAAAAAGAGTAACGTGCCATCAGTCACCCCCGCCGGAGGGATCCGGCGGGGGTCGGCATCAACAAAGAAGACTCAGTCAAGGAGTTAAGAAATGACCAAGACAAAGCGATTCAAAATGCCGCTGCTGATGGCCCTGCTGCTCTTAGGCGTAGCGATGCCGCTGTCGGCGCAGATCAAGATCCAGTGCCCCTGCGACCGCAACGGCGACGGGGACTGCCTGGATATTCGAAACACGGGCCCGGCATCCGGGCGATACAACGAGCCGGCGCTTCAGGCCACAACGGGCGCGAAATGCATTTCACTTGCAGGCGGCGATGGTTTTGCGACGATGGCCGACGGCAAGGTCCTGTACACATTCGGCTTTGCCGATCTTACCGGAACCCCGGAATCCAACGTTATGGCAAAAGGGATCCTGGCGGCAGCCTGGCCCGCTCCGTTGATCGCGCTGGACGAAGGCGACCAGTTCTACCTCACGCTCAACAACGTGGGCATGATCATGCGGCCGGATCTTTTCGATCCGCACAGCGTTCATTTCCATGGCTTCCCTAACGCATCCTCGGTTTTTGACGGTCTGCCGGAGTCGGCCATCGTCATCAACATGGGAGCCAGCCTGACCTACTATTACAACCTGGTGGAACCGGGCACGTTCCTATACCACTGCCATGTGGAGGCCACCGAACACATGCAGATGGGCATGCTCGGGAATTTGTATGTTCGGCCGGCGCAGAACAAGAAACCCGCAGGCACTGCGCTGCGGCTGAACGGGTTCGTTCACCAAGCCGGGTACAAATATGTCTACAACGATGAAGACGGTTCGACCCGCTATGACGTGGAGTATCCGCTTCAGCTCAGTGCATTCGACTCGAAATTCCACGAAGATCATCTGAACGTCCAGCCTCTCCCGTTCGCCATGATGCGGGACGACTATCACATGATCAATGGCCGGGGATACCCCGACACCAAGAATCCAGCCGCGCTGCCCCCGCCTGCGGAAAACGGCGGCATTGCGTCTCAGGTCGAATCCTCGTTGATTACGGCCAGAGTCGGGCAGAAAGTCCTCCTGCGTCTGTCCGATGTCAACATCACGACCACGCACACGCTCACCAGTCCGAGCCTCCCCATGCGTGTGGTCGGGATCGACGCCAGGGAACTTCGCAACGGAGACACGAAACTGCATTACACGACCAATTCGGTGACGCTCGGCGGCGGAATGACGGCGGACGTCATTCTGGAAACGGCAGGAATCGCACCCGGCCGGTATTTCCTCTACGCGTCCAATCTCAACTACCTGAGCAATGGGCAGGAAGATTTCGGCGGCTTAATGACCGAAATCGTGATCAATCCCTAACCAGGCGATAGGAGAAATAACTATGAAAAGCATGTATAGCGCAACATGGGTTTCCGGGGTGTTCACGATAGCGGTCGCACTCGCCCTGCTGTTGCCCGGCTCTGCTCATGCGCAGGCGAACATCCCCGGCATTTCGGGCGCCAGTTTCGCCTTCACGGCCGGCGCCGGTGAAATCAGCACTCCGGACGGCGGATCGGTGCACTTCTGGGGCTACCAGGCTCCCGGGGCCAATCCCGCAGGGGTGCCCCAGTATCCGGGCCCGACTCTGATTCTGGATCAGGGGCAGCAGGTAACCATCACGCTGAGAAGCAACCTGCCTTACAACAAATGTACCTCCATAATCTTCCCGGGGCACGCCGTCTCGGCCACCGGTGGAACGCCGGGGCTCCTGACCCGTGAAAGCTGTTCCGCGGCAAGCCCGGTGACCTATGAGTTCACGGCGACCCATCCGGGAACCTATACCTACTACAGCGGCACGGAAATGGAACTGCAGGTCGAGATGGGCCTGGTCGGCGCGATCATCGTCCGGCCATCCGACTACAGCGCGACAGCCAACCGGATCGCCTATCCCGGAGTGGAATATGATCACGAATTTCTATTCCTGGCCACCCAGATCGATCCGCTGATTCATCAGCTGGCCGAGCAGGGCCGCTTCTCCGAGATCGACATGAAAAACTACTTCGCGGTGTACTGGCTCCTCAATGGACGCGCCGCGCCGGACTCCATGTCCATGCCCTTCGTCTCCTGGCTGCCACATCAGCCGTACAACTGCCTCCCCCGGACGACACCCGGCGCAAAGGTCCTGATGCGCCTGATCGGCGGAGATCAGGGACAGCACCCCTTCCATTTCCACGGGAACAATTCCGACATCGTCGCCCGGGACGGCCGCAAGCTGGCGCACCCGCGGTCCGTATTCACGACCCTGACCGTGCAAGGCGAAACGGTGGATCACCTCTTCACCTGGACGGGAGCGAAAATGGGCTGGGACATTTATGGAACTCCCACCGACGGGATGCCGGCGCACGTCTGCGTCGACACCGATGGGGACGGCATCGGCACAAAAGCCGAAGGATCCACCTACGACTACGAATACTGCGGCGATCACGGGAAGAAGTTTCCCGTCATCCTCCCGCAGCTGCAGAACCTGACCTTCGGCGGCTGGTGGTCGGGGAGCCCCTTCATGGGCAACGCGGCGCCGCTGCCTCCCGGCGAAGGGGGGCTGAATCCCAACAGCGGCTATTTCTTCATGTGGCACTCCCACGCAGAGAAAGAGCTGACCAATTTTGACATTTTCCCCGGCGGCATGATGACCATGCTGGCAGTCGAACCTCCGGGAACGGTAATCCAATAATGGGAGGAGGGAGCGTACCATGACAAGCAAAAAACGTATACGAACATTCTTACTGCCGGCGCTGGCGATGGTTTTGGTGACAGTGGCGGCAGGCCCCTCCTTCGCACAGAACCTCGTCGCACTGAAGGCGACGACCACGATGCCGGACGGAGCGAGCATGCCGATGTGGGGCTTCTTTCCGGACACCGGCCAGGCATGCGGAGCGGTGGACCAGTGGGCGGTGGGACCGGCGTTATCCGCAGTCGCGGGAGGTCCGCTGAGCGTGACTGTGCGCAACTGCCTCGACGAACCGATCTCATTCTTCGTCCCGGGACAATACAAGGCGACGACGCCGGTGATGTTCACCGACGCCCAGGGCCGTCAACGGGTCCGATCCTTTGACCTCGAAATTCCAGCCGGCCAGAGCAGGACCTACGGATGGGCCAACCTGAAAGAGGGCACCTACATCTACCACAGCGGCACCCAGCCTCAAAAGCAGGTACAGATGGGGCTCTACGGCGCCCTGATGGTCAGCGGAACCGCCTACCCGCCGGTCGCCGCCGAGAAGCTGCTGGTATACAGCGAAGTCGACCCGGTGCTGCACGCGGCCGTGGCGGCCGGCACCTACGGGACTGCCGGGGGACCGACAAGCACTTTTGATTACGCGCCGCAATACTTCCTGATCAACGGGAAGGCGTTCCCGGACACTTCGGCGGTCGCGGTGGGCGTCGGACAGGACGTTCGGCTGCGGTTCGTGAACGCGGGTCTTAAGACGCGCGTTCCGACACTCCAGGGCCTCTACATGACCCTGATTGCAGAGGACGGAAATCTCTTCAGCGCCAAATCGGCCGATGGGACGGTTAATTCCTTCCCCCGCGAACAATATTCAACGGAGTTGCCCCCGGGCAAAACCATGGATGCCGTCATTAATGTCGGAGCGGCCGGACAGTATGCACTCTACGACCGGGCCCTCGGCCTGGTCAATGCGAAAGAGACGGGCGGCGGGATGCTGACGTTCATTCAGGCGGGATCCGTAACCGGTGCGCCCTCGGCGTCCAGCGACACCTATCAGGTTGCTGAGGACGGGACCGTGGCCGTCGCGGCTCCCGGCGTGCTGGGCAACGATACGGACCCGGACAGCCAGCCGTTGTCAGCGGTACTCGTGAGCTCGGCATCGGCGGGCTTGCTGACTCTGAACGCGAACGGATCGTTCACGTACAACCCGAATCCGAACTTCAACGGTTTTGACTCCTTCACCTATAGGGCCAGCGACGGAACGAATCCGAGCAATCTGGCGACCGCAACCATCACGGTGACGCCCGTTCCCGACACCCCGGTCGCGGCGAATGACGCGTACGCGGTCCCCAGCGGACAGCAGTTGAGCATCGGCATCCCCGGCGTGCTGGCCAATGACAGCGACGCGGATGGCGATAGCCTTTCCGCGGCCCTGTCCGGGACGGCGCCTTTGGGACTCAGCCTGAATCCAAACGGATCCTTCGGTTACGGGCCGGCGGGGGCGGCGGGAAGCACGGTTCAGTTCCAGTATGTCGTCAACGACGGGACGTCAGACAGCGCTCCGGCAACCGTAACGATATCCGTCACGGCGGCCCCGGGGAATGTCGCTCCGGTCGCCAACGACGACAGCTGGCAGACACGGAGGAACACGCCGATTACTCTCAGCGTGACCCAGAACGATGTCGATCCGGACGGCAGCGTCAATGTCGCGACCGTCGACCTCAACCCATCCACGCCGCTGGTTCGCAACACCACGGTAACCACCCAGGCCGGCGGAACGGCGACCGTCGACAACCTCGGGAACGTGACGTTCACGCCCAAGAGGGGTTTTCGCGGAACGGATAGTTTTTCATATCTGGTGAAAGAC
>CAZTHE010000001.1:25853-38888 GCA_964613495.1 uncultured Acidobacteriota bacterium
TCAGGGCTTGAATTCCAACATCGCACGGGTCCAGGTGAACGTGCTTTAAATCACGCATCACCGCGGGCGCCCGCTCTCCGTGCGGGCGCCCGCGGATCCGATTCCGGAATTCGTACAGTGCACGCTTGATACCGCGCCCTATGGACGCATCGGAGAAACGACATGTTACAGAATATGACGTCTGCAGAAAGCCGTCGGGTCCGACGGCAACCGGCCGCCGTGGTGTCCCTCGCGTTGGCGATGGTCCTCGTCTGTGCCCTGTCCTATGGCGGATCCGTAGAACAGGCCAAGGCGCCGGCCGGAGGCGCAGTTTCCGCGAACAAGGCCGAGGAGGCCAAAAGGCTTACCTCGGAAATCAAGGATAAGTGGGGCGTCGAGATCATCGGGATCCGCCTCACCGCGGCGGAACACATGCTGGATTTCCGCTATAAAGTCCTCGATGCAAAGAAATCAGCCCCGTTGTTCCGGAAAAAAAACAAACCCTATCTGATGCAGGCGGCAACGGGGAAAGTACTCGACGTGCCGACTCCGTCGAAGGTGGGCCCCCTGCGCAATTCCGGCCAGCCGGTCGCCGGCCGCATCTATTGGATGTTCTTCGGGAACGGTAGAAATTTGATCAAAAAAGGCGACGAGGTTGCCGTCATCATCGGCGATTTCCGAGCGGAAAAGCTGATTGTGGAGTAATAACCATGTCCATCCATACGCATTGGAACAGGAAACTCAGTTTGGTTCTGGCGGCCCTGGTCCTGACCGCCATGCCCGCGATGACGCCCGCACAGCGGCCGGATCCGGACGAAATGCTCTCGGTGATCGTGTCGCTGGAGGACGCGATGGAGCCGAATGATTTTGCCGGCAGAAACATGCCCAGGGGGCGTCTGCGGGCGGAGTTGATCACGGCCCTGAAGGCCCGGGCGGAAACGGCACAGCGGCCGCTGAAAGCGTTCCTGAGAGGCCGCGGCGTAGAGGAAATCACGACCCTCTGGCTGCTCAACGCGATCGCGGTGACGGCGCCCGCCCACGTGGTGCAGGAGCTCTCCCGGTTCCCCGGCGTGCTCGGCGTCCGGCCCGACGCCCGGGTCCAGGCTGATCCGGCTCCCCAGGGAGAACCGGTTCCCGCCGGCTGGAACCTTGAGATGGTGCGCGCACCGGAGCTGTGGGCTCTTGGAGCGACAGGCACGGGCGTCGTCGTGGCGAATCTGGACACCGGCGTCGACGTCCGCCACGCGGACCTGGCCGCGAGCTGGCGGGGGGGGGCCAACAGCTGGTATGACCCGAACGGCCAGTATCCGAGCCCGTTTGACGGCACGGGACACGGCACGGGCACCATGGGGCTGATCGTCGGCGGAAGCGCCGGCGGAAGCGCCATCGGCATGGCACCCGGAGCCAAATGGATCGCGGCAAAAATCTTCAACAACGCCGGAAGCGCCTCTTACAGCGCCATCCATGCGGCATTCCAGTGGGTGCTCGATCCTGACGGCGTCGCGGCCACGGACGACGCGGCCCATGTGGTGAACAACTCCTGGGGATTCGAGGACGCCGTCAACACCTGCAACCAGGAATTCGAGCAGGATCTCAAGACCCTGAAGGCCGCGGGGATCGCCGTCGTCTTTTCCGCGGGAAACCAGGGCCCCTCGGGTTCCTCGAGCGTCAGCCCCGCGAACAACATCTCGGGCTTTGCCTCCGGAGCGCTGGACATCAACGGGATCATCGCGGATTTCAGCAGCCGCGGCCCCTCGACCTGCGGCGGATCCGTATACCCGGAAATCACCGCTCCCGGGGTCGGTGTCCGGACAGCCTCGCTCACTTCCGGCGGCGCGTTCCCCCAAACGTACACGACAGCGACCGGCACTTCTTTCGCGGCGCCGCACATCTCGGGAGCCATGGCCCTCCTGCTCAGCCGCAATCCCGCCGCCAGCGTGGCGGAACTGGAATATTCGCTGAAAAATGCGTCGCGGGATCTCGGATCCCCCGGACCGGACAACACCTACGGGCAGGGGCTGTTGGATGTCTTTGCGGCCAGCGCGCTGCTGGGTGAGGGCCCGGACTGCATCGACAACGACGGCGATGGGTTCTTCGGCGCTGCCGGCTGCGGAACGGTCAAGGATTGTAACGATTACGATCCCAGGATCCATCCCGCGGCTTGCGACATCATCGGCGACGGCATCGACCAGAATTGCGACGGGTTGGACCGGCTCAAAGGCAAGGCTTGTCCCACAGGCGGCGGGGGCGGGACAACGCCGGGATCCGAGGGGTCCGGCAACACCTGCAGCGACGGAATCGACAATGACGGAGACGGCAGGGTCGATTGTGCGGATTCCGATTGCGCAAGAAATAAGAAATGCCGTTAGAACACCGATGGAGGAGGTGCGGTCATGCTGAAATCACCGGGGCTGTTCCGGGTGCTTTTGTGCTTGAAATTCTCATTTGTGCTTACGGCACTTCCGCTCCAGGGGCAGACGACGTGCGAGGGAGGGCCTTTCGTTTACCGCTGCACCGACGAAGCCGCATACCTGTCCCTGGTGCAGCAGATCGGCAATAACACCTGCATCGCGGAGGGATTCGAGCATCCGGTCGATTGGGGACTGGCCAGATATGTCGAAACGCAGCCGAGCGTCCTCAGCCGGCGCATCGAGTGGACGTCCAATAACGCGACCAGCCGGTTGACGACCGACGCTGGCGGATCCCGAAACGGTGAATATGGCCTATTTGCACTGCCTCACGGGATCACGGCCGGCGGGCTCCAGGACATTCAGCGGGACGGTTTCATCGGCCGTTTGAAGGGCCCGGGACGCATCCTGGGAGCCGGGGGATGGATCATGTCCAACACGCCCGGCGCGCAGGTGCGCTTCGCCATTGACGGCCAGGACGCCACCTTCAGTAACGCCAGCCTTTCCGCGATCCACAGCTTTTTTGGCGTGGTGAGCACCCTGGGATTCCAGTCCTTTGAGGTGTTCGAAACGGAAGGCCGCGTGGAGGATCAAAAGCTGATATTCGGAGACGATTTTGTGATTTGTTCGGCCCTGCCGGCCCCCGGGGACGTGGACGGCGATCGGAATTCCGATGTTTCGGCCTGGCGTCCCTCCACGGGAATCTGGTACACGCGCCCCAGCGACAGTCCGGGCTCGTACACCGCGAAAAAATGGGGCCTTTCGACCGACCTCCTGACTCCGGCCGATTATGACGGAGACGGGAGGACCGACATCTCCGTCTGGCGCCCCTCCACGGGAATCTGGTACACGCTTCCCAGCGCGAGTCCCGGCACTTACAGGGCCGCACAATGGGGACTCCCGACCGACAAACCCGTCCCCGGCGATTACGACGGCGACGGCACTGACGATATCTCCGTGTGGCGCCCCTCGACGGGAGCTTGGTTTGTGAGGCCCAGCAACAACCCCGGCTCCTATGTTGCGACCGCGTGGGGTTCATCCGGGGATATCCCCGTGCCCGGCGATTATGACGGCGACCGGAAAACCGACCGGGCGGTCTGGCGATCCGCAAACGGCACCTGGTACATCCTTCATACAGGCATTCCCGGAAGTTATGGTTCGACTGCCTGGGGATCTCCGACGGACGGGCCGGTTCCCGGGGACTATGACGGAGACGGCAAATACGACGCCGCCGTCTGGCGCCCCTCCACGGGAATCTGGTATGTGCTTTCCAGCAGCAATCCCGGAACCTATAAAAGCATAAAATGGGGGCTCAGCACGGACGTTCCGGTACCGTGGGACTTCGACGGCGACGGAAAAACCGATCTGGCAATCTGGAGGCCGGGGACCGGCGTATGGTACGCGATGAAGAGCAGTGCGCCGGGAACCTATACTGCCGTGCAATGGGGAACGACCTCCGACAAACCGATCTCGTCGGTCACGGGAATCCTGCAGGCGCTCCCCTGATATACTCAGCGGGATTTTCTGAAACGAATTTCCTTCCAGGCGCAGAACAGGACCGGCAGGGTGAACATGGTGATCACTTCGAAGATCAGGCCGCCGAACGAGGGGATGGCCATGGGCACCATGACGTCGGAACCTCGTCCTCTGGACGTCAACACCGGCAACAGGGCGAGGATGGTGGTCGCCGTGGTCATGAGGCACGGGCGGATGCGCTTCAATCCGGCCTCAACCGCGGCGGCCCGGATTTCCTGAACCGATCCCGGCTTTCGGCTCCTGAACCGTTCTTCGAGGTAAGTCGCCATGACGATGTTGTCGTCGGCGGCAATCCCGAACAGCGCGAGGAAACCAACCCAGACCGCGACACTCAAATTGACCGGATGCACTTGCAGAAGGTCGCGCAAATTGCTGCCCAACACTTCAAAATCGAGGAACCATGGCTGCCCGTAGAGCCAAAGCATGATGAATCCGCCCGCCCAGGCAACCGGGATCGAGCTGAATACCATCAGCGTGGTGGAAGTAGAGTTGAATTGCAGAAACAGAATCACAAAAATGATGAAAACGGCGAGGGGCACGATGACCTTGAGCTTTTTTTCCGCCCGGAGATGATTCTCGTAATTCCCCGTGAACGAATAACTGGTCCCCGCGGGCAGCCGGAGTTCACCGGCTTCGATTTTGTAGCGCAGGTAATTGCCGGCATGTTCGACGACATCGACCTCGCCGTGCCCTTCCATTTTGTCGAAAAGCACATAGCCGACTAGAAAAGTATCTTCGGTCCGGATCGCTTCCGGACCGCGCGCATACCGGATGTCGGCGAGTTGGGTCAAGGGGATCTGGAGACCGGTTTCCGAGGGCACAAGAATCCTGCCCAGGGATTCCAGGGTGTCGCGGAGTTCCCGCATATAGCGCACGCGGATCGGGTACCGCTCCCGCCCCTCTACCGACGTGGAAATTTGTGCGCCGCCGATGGCGATCTCGATGACGTCCTGCACTTCCCTCAAGTTAACGGCATACTGCGCAATCGCCTCGCGGTCGATGTCGATCTCCAGGTAGGGCTTCCCGATAATCCTGTCTGCGACAACGGAAGCCGGAACGATCGCGGGGACCTCGCGCAGGTATTTCTCGATCTGAGCGCTAACCTTCTCGATCGTTTCGAGATCGGGGCCCTTGACGCGAACGCCCATGGAGGCGCGAATGCCGCTCTGGAGCATCACCATTCTGGCCGATATCGGCTGTAGTTTCGGCGCCCGCGTGATCCCGGGCAAATCAGCCGCCTTCACGATCAGTTCCCAGATGTCATTCGGCTCCTGAATCCCCTTCCAGTATGTCCGGTGGACGTTCAGTGCGGGATCGAGTGCCGGGCGCCATAGACGAAAGGGTTTGCCCCGCGGATCGGGGATGAGACGGTTGTCCGCCGTCCTCAGGAACTGTCCTCGCACCCGGTAGGGCTCGCCGTCGGGTGCGGGCAGCGGCGACCCGTCGACGCCGCGGAAGAAGTCGACCTGCTCCGGCGAATAACGAAAGGTCTCCGGCAATCCATCGGCCCCCCGGATGAAGTCCGGACGATATTGAATCAGCGTCTCGATCATGGAGGCCGGCGCGGGATCCAACGGGCTTTCCGCCCTTCCCAATTTCCCGACGGCAAGCTCGATTTCGGGAAGCGCCTCCAGGGCGCGGTCCTGCATCTGAACAATGTCCAAAGCCTCGCCGATCGACGCGTGCGGCATGGTTACGGGCATGTACAGAAACGCCCCCTCCTCCAGGGGCGGCATGAATTCCTTTTCCAGCCCGGGAAACCGATTGGCCAGGGATGACACGATGACGCTCTCCCTGAGCCGGAGAGGGAGACGGGCATACAGAGGAGAAAAGCCCGCCCAGACGACCGCCCCCATCGCCAGCATCGCGAGCGGCAGTATCAGGAACAGCAGTTTGTGGTCCAGACACCAGCTCAAAATATGCCTGTAATACCGGTAGAGTACCCAGAAACTCCCGAGGAGCCCCAGCAGGAGGCCGCCGGCAAAAATGAAATTTTTGGCGAATCCCGATTCGGGACCGAGGGGGACCCAGTGGCGCGTCAAAAGCACGGCGACCAGAACGGCGATCAGGGCGCTGCTTCCGAATTGCACCCATTGCCTCCCGCGGCGCGGAAACCGGTTCGACAGCACTCTGAGAGTTCCGATAAGGACCACGAGAAGGCCCAGGATCCAGCTGTAGAAGAATGCGATCCCCACGCCGATATAGACGAGCACTTCCCGGAAGAACTTCCCGGGATTTTTCGCGTCGTCGCCCTTCCTGAAGAGCATGTAGGCGAGCGGCGGAATGACCATCAGGGCCACGGCGGCGGAACCCAGGATGGCGAACGTCTTCGTCAATGCAAGGGGCTTGAAAAGCTTCCCCTCGGCGCCCTCCAGCGCAAAGACAGGAAGAAAGCTGATCACCGTTGTCGCCGCCGCGGCCAGCACGGAACTCCCGACCTCCCGGGACGCCTCGAACACGATTTTGAGCCTGTTCTCTCCCGCCGCCGTCTGCATACGTCTCCGGATGCTTTCACAGATCACGATCCCCATGTCGTCCAGCGTCCCGATGGCGATGGCGATGCCGGCGAGCGCGAGGATGTTGGCGTCCACGCCAAACGTTTTCATGGCGATGAAGCTGATGAAGACCGCGAGGGGCAGAACCGACGAGATAAGAAGGGCGCTCTCGACATGGAGGACCAGGAGCACCACAATAATGACGACAACGAGGATTTCGTCGAAGATCGCGTCGCTTAGGGTTTCCAGCGTTTCGTGAATCAGGCCGCTCCGGTTGTAGAAGGGAACGATGGCCACTTTGCTGATCGTCCCGTCCGGCAGGGTCTTCTGCGGCAGGCCGGGCGATATCTCCTCGATTTTCGCCTCGACATTTTTAATGGTGGCGAGCGGATTGGTGCCGTATCGCGTGACCACCACTCCGCCGACGACCTCAGATCCCCCCCGATCCAGGGCCCCGCGGCGAAAAGCCGGTCCGAAAGTAACGCTGGCCACGTTCCGGATCAGGATGGGGACTTCACCCCGGACTTTGATCAGCGTGTTCTCAAGATCCTCCAGGCTGCGGACATACCCGAGACCCCGGATGATGTATTCGACCTTGTTAACCTCTATCGTTCGGGCGCTGACATCGATATTGGACCCGCGGACCGCGTCCACCACTTCTTCCAGCCTGACGTCGAAGGAGCGCATGCGGTCCGGATCGACATCCACCTGGTATTCCCGGACGAAACCGCCCACGGAGGCCACTTCGGCCACGCCCGTGGCCGAGAGAATGGCATAGCGCACATACCAGTCCTGGATAGTCCTGAGTTCGTGCAGGTCCCATCCACCGGTCGGATTTCCCTGTGCGTCCCGGCCTTCCAGCCCATACCAGATCACCTGGCCGAGAGCCGTGGCATCCGGCCCCAGCGTCGGCTGCACATTGACCGGCAGCGTCCCTTCGGGAAGGCTGTTGAGCTTCTCCAGGATCCGTGATCGGGACCAGTAGAAGTCCACATCGTCCTGGAAGATCACGTAAATATTGGAAAATCCAAACATGGAGTTGCCGCGGATGGTTTTCACTCCGGGCATTCCAAGAAGAGCCGCCGTCAGGGGGTAGGTGATTTGATCTTCGACATCACGCGGGGAGCGGCCGCTCCAATCGGTGAAAACGATCTGCTGGTTCTCGCCGATATCGGGGATTGCATCCACGGGCACGGGATCCCGAGGGAAGCCGCCCAGATGCCAATCGAAGGGAGCCACCGACAATCCCCAGGCCACGACCAGGAGAACGCCGAGCAGGACAACGATTTTTTTATCGAGGCAAAACCAGAGGACGCGTTCCACCCAGGAACCAGGTTTTGGTCTACTGAATTGTTCGCTCATCGGGATCCGGGGATCTACTGTTTCCAGTCTGCATTCGCAATGATCTTACCGATGCGATTCTTCCGATTGCTGCCTGTTTTTCATCAACGCTTCCAGCCGGTCCGCATAAGAACGGGAGCGGCCTGCACCGGCGCCACGGGTATCCGTCACCGGCACGGGCATCGTCTCCGTGGTTTGGGCGGCCGCATCCTGCACCGGTGCGGCAGCGGTCCCGCCGTGATAGTGATGGGCGAGCGCCGAGGAATTTCCCTTCAGAGACATCATACTGGATTTGGCGAGAATTTGGATAGCGCTATCGATCTTGAATCCGCCGTTGGTCACCACCATTTCGCCCTTTTTCAAACCGCTCTTTACGACGTAATATCCCTTGGCCCGGGGGCCCAGAAGTATTTCCCTGCCCTCGTATTCGCCCGGCTTTTTGGGATCGGTCACATAGACGACGGCTCGCTCTCCGGTGAT
The DNA here is from genome assembly GCA_964613495.1 of uncultured Acidobacteriota bacterium. Lineage (GTDB taxonomy): Bacteria > Acidobacteriota > UBA6911 > UBA6911 > UBA6911 > UBA6911. The sequence continues at coordinate 34,093 of CAZTHE010000001.1, forward strand.
CAGGGGCGCCGTATCTGGGATTACCAGCGGCGCCCTCTGACCAGGCATGGAGGGGACCGCTACCCCGTCCGTGGTCATCTTTGCCCGGACGACGCATCGAACGAGCATATTCGGGGCGAGGCGGGACATCGTATCGATGTATAGGACTCCCACGGTAAATGTTCGAGTTTGGGGGTCGAAGTTCGGATCCAGGTACCGGATCTGGCCTTGAAAGGTTTCGCCCGGGAAAGCGTCCGTCTCGAATGAGGCCTCTTGCCCGATCCGCAACCAGCCAAAGTCGGATTCATATGCACGCAGCTTTGCCCACATATAAGACGGATTGCCGATCGTGAAGACCGTCTCGCCCGTATTCACATAGGACCCCTTGAAGGCATTTTGTTCGAGAATGATGCCCGTTGTCGGAGCGCTGACCGTGGAGATGCCCGTCGGCCGGCCACGCGAAACCACCGTGTCGATGGAATCGTCATTCAGGCCAAGCAATTGCATCTTGCGGCGGATCTGTTCGTAGCGGGTCCACCCTTCCTTCTGTTTCGCCTGGACCTCCGGGGCGGCGTTCGGGTCCACCGCCCCAAACGCAATGGTCGATGCCGGGCGCATGGTTCGCGCAGCCCGCTGCGCCTTGGCGGGAAACAGGCTTTCCCTGTAGGGTAGGTCCTTCAGCGTCTCGACCAGTTCCTGCTCGAGAAAATACAGCTCCGCTGAATGGATATCGAACAGAGGATCGCCGATGCGCACGGTCTGCCCCGCCCGTTGCACATAGACGCGGTCGATCACGCCCGGCGCAAAAGCAGTGACCTTGAACTGTTCCACGGGATCATACTCGATCCTTCCAAACAGGCGGATTTCCGTCGTGACAAATTTCCTCTCGACCGGGGCCGTTTGAATCCGCGCCATCTGGGCGGCCGAAGCGTTAAGCTTCAGCATCGGCATGGCCTCGTCTTCGTCGCTCCGGGCAGGAGGCTCCGAAGGCATCAAATCCATCCCGCACACTGGGCACTTGCCGGGTTGGCGCATGGGTGGCACACACATCATCGGACACACGTAGAGCGTGGAAGAAGACGTTGCAGGCGGAGCCTCGGCGGACACGTGCAGCGGTTTCTTCAGAAGCGTTCCGTCGGGATCACGATCCGAAAGCCAGTAGCCGGCCAGAAAAACGATAATCAGCAGCGGAATCCAGCCGATTTTACCCTTCCATGATGCCTTGCCTGAATTTTCCATGGTTTTCGCCGCCATTGGACCCGGTTCCGTTTGAGATCGCAGCCGCCAAACCTCCCACTACCACCCTATGGGGGCTATTCTAAGATCTTCCCTTCCTGCAAGTATGTAGGAATTTTGGCATTCCCCAATAGGGAAATACCCTGATTGCGCCGGAACACCGATCGATTTATACAATTACACAGTTGTGGTCAATCGGGCAGTTGGCATAGGGGTGCGAGTCGACCGTCCCACACATAGATTGCGAAGCCGGTTTGGCATGGAAAAGCCTCGAGGAACCATGAAGGGCACACCGGGATCCATCACAGAAGGGATAGCCGGAAGAGGGTCCGGGCGTGTTGTGGCATTGTCAGCGTTCGCCGGATTCCATCGCAGCCCGATTTTTCAAAGAACCAGGATGCGCTCCGCTGCCGTTCGCCTTGCGCCTCTGATCCTCAGCCTGAGCCTGCTCGTAGAGACCTGCGCGCTTCCCATCCCCGTGGCTTTCCTCCTCGTCAGCGCGGACGCCGGACCGGTGACGGAGGGGTGTGACACGAAAACCTGCTGCACCGCCCTCTGCTACGTCGACAAACACGGCGAGCACCATTGCGTGCACAAGCATACCGAGGCGTGCACGCGCGGGGCATCGGACGACTCCTCCGACGCCGTCCCCGTACTCTGCATGACGCTCGCGACCCTGCCGGACGCCGCGCGCGCGCTCCCGACGCTGCGGCCTTCTGGCCGGGTCCGGCAGGTTCCGCCACTCGCCGCCGCGTTTTATCCCGTCCCGCCTTCCCTCCCGCCCAAGTAACCGCCTCCTTCCCAACACAGCCGGAGTTTTGCCGGGTTTCATCTGCGGACATCAGGAGGCGTTTATGGGGAATCGCACTTTATGCATACTGTTTATTCTGTGCTGCGTCCTTTGTGAAGCGGGCGTGTTTGGGGCCGAACCGCAGCCCGCGTCCATCATCGGGACCGTCACGGGGCCCGACGGGTCCAGGCTGCCGGGAGCCCTGGTCGCCATCCGCCTGGAAGGAACGGAAGCGGAAACGAAGGCCGTCAGCAATTCGAGCGGCATGTTCCGCATGCCGGGCCTCAGGCCGGGCAACTACAGGCTCCAGGCCTCGCTTCCGGGATTCGAACCGCTCGAGGTTTCCGATCTCGCGATCGCCGCGGGCATTCACAGGGTAGTGGATCTGCATCTGGAGGTGGCCACCATCCGGGACGTCATCACCGTCACGGGCCTGTCGCCCAGGGACAGCATGGAGGCGTCGGAAGCACGCGAGAGTTCCGCCCGCGACGTCGGGGAGGCGCTGGAGCACGCGGCCGGAGTCACCAAACTGCGGAAGGGCGGCATCGCGAACGACTTCGTGCTGCGGGGGTTTCAGAGCAAGGACCTGAACGTCCTGGTGGACGGGCAGCGGGTGTACGGGGCCTGCCCGAACCACATGGACCCCGCGATCTTCCACATCGACTTCGCCGAAGTGGACCGCATCGAGGTCGCCAAGGGTCCGTTCGACGTCACCAGCCAGGGCAGCCTGGGCGGCGTGGTCAACGTCGTCACCCGGAAGGCCGAGCGCGGGTGGCACGCGACGGGCAACTTCTCCGCGGGTTCCTACGGCTACGTCAACCCTTCGGCCACCCTATCGTACGGAAGGAACGCTTTCTCCGTTCTCGGCGGCTACTCCTACCGCACCTCTTCGCCCTACACGGACGGCTCGGGAAAAAAGTTTACGGAAGGCCTGAATTATCGGCGGGGAACCCTGGACAGCGATGCGTTCCGCGTGGGCACGGTTTGGGGCAGTGTCGCCGTAAGCCCCTTCACGGGACACCTCGCCCGGTTCTCCTATTCGCACCAGGAAGCGGATCACGTGCTGTATCCCTACCTGCAGATGGATGCCGTGTATGACGATACCGACCGGATCAACGCCGGCTATCAGATCGAGGACCTGAAGGGATTCGTGCGGTCGCTGCGGGTTCAGGGGTACTTTGCGCGCGTCGACCACTGGATGACGGACGAGTACCGGACATCCTCGCTCGACAAACTCCGGGAATACTCCATGGGGACCCTCGCCGGAACGCAGGTGCTCGGAGGGAAGGTAGAGACCATGCTCCGAAGCGTCAAGGTCGGCGTCGAAGCCTACCACCGCGAGTGGGACGGGACCACAAGCATGGCGGGAGGCAACTATGCACCCCAATACTCAATCCCGGATGTCCGCACGGATAATGTCGGCCTCTATTCCGAATACACGCGCCCCCTGGCGGAACAGGTCAAGATAAGCTTCGGCGGACGCCTAGACACGGTCACGACCGCGGCCGACGCATCCAGGGCAAACAGCGGCCTCTATTACGCCTATCACTCCACGCGCCTGACTTCGAAAACCGACAACTATCCCTCCGGCAACGTCCGGGTCGGGTGGAAGGCCCCGCTGGGGCTGCAGGTCAACGGAGGCGTCGGGCACACGGTCCGCGTGCCCGACGCACGGGAGCGCTATTTTGCGCTGAAACGAATGGGAACGGACTGGGTGGGGAATCCCGAACTGAAGCCCAGCCGGAATACGGGTTTCGACGGCGGCATCGCATTTCGCCATGAGGGCCTGCTGCTCGAATCCAATCTCTACCTCAATTACATCGACGATTTTGTCACGGTGGTCCCGCAGGCGCGGGTCAACATGGTTCCGGGAGTCATGAACACGAACGCGCGCTCCTATCAGAACATCGACGCCAAAATGTACGGCGGAGACTTCCTCGTATCCTACCTGCTTTCCCGGCGGCTCTTTGTTTCGAGCGACCTGTCCTTCGTCCGCGGCACGCGGGACATCGCCCCGGAAAGGGGCATCCTGAACTCCAATCTCCCGGAAATGCCGCCGGTGCGCTTCCGCACGGCCCTGCGCTTCGACACCGGCAGGTATTTCGGCGAAATCGAGGGGATTCTGGTCGGGAGGCAGGAAGACGTCGACACGGCTCTTGGAGAAGTGCCTACGCCGGGGTACGGAATCGCCAACCTCATGGGCGGGTGGAACTTCAAGGGCGCATCCATGAAACTGGGTTTGAATAACCTTTTCAACCGGCACTATCAGGAATACCTGTCCTATCAGCGGGACCCTTTCCGCTCCGGCGCCCGCGTGTTCGAACCGGGGAGAAACCTGTTTGTGAGCCTCTCGTACCGGTACTGAGCCGGAGATCTGAGAACATAATGCTCAGGCCACGAATTCCACGAATCGCGCGATAGAACACCGATACGCCCTCTCGGAGCAATTCGTGGTCTGGGCATGAAGGCCTGATACCATCCTGGCCGGAATCCACTGTGTCAAATTTGCCACATGAGGTGCGACGGGGCTTTTTCGCACGATGCAACCAAAATATAACTCCTTCCCTGTCAATAATATAAAATTATGCAGGCCTCCCGCCTCACTGGCCCGAAATTTGCTGTAGCGAATAGGCTGCACAAAATTTTGGCTGTTCGTGGTCTATTTGAGACAGGCGGGGGTGTATGTTCAGGTACCAGAGAACGCTCAGGGACGAGATGCGCTTCGAAGGCATCGGGCTCCACACGGGGTACCGGGCCCATCTGGTTCTCCGGCCGGCGCCGCCGGATTCCG
>CAZTHE010000001.1:38898-41909 GCA_964613495.1 uncultured Acidobacteriota bacterium
ACGGACCTCAGGAACTTCGAAATCGAGGCCATCCGCACGCATATCGCCCGGGTCAGCTACGCGACGACGCTGATGAAAAAAGGCGTCATGATCTCCACGGTGGAGCATCTGCTCTCGACGCTTTACGGGCTGGGGATCGACAACGCCATTCTCGACCTCGATTCCATGGAGGTGCCCATCCTGGACGGCAGCAGCGGGGGTTTCATCGAGGAAATCGTCCGGACCGGGATCGCGGAGCAGGACGCGCCGCGAAAATACATCGTGATCACGAAGCCGGTCGAGGTGCGCCACGGCGACAAGTTCGCGGGCGTGTATCCCGGCCCGGTCCCGAAAGTCACCTACGTCATCGACTTCGATCACAGGGCGATCGGGCACCAGAAGATCGAAATGGAATTGACGCCGGAATCCTACTGCCGCGAAATCGCGCGGGCGCGCACGTTCGGTTTCGTTTCGGACGTCGAATACCTCAAGGGTCTCGGCCTGATCCGGGGCGGGTCGACGGACAACGCCGTGGTCCTGGACGATTCCGGCATCGTCAACCATCACCTGCGGTTTCCGGACGAGTTCGTGCGGCACAAACTGCTGGACCTGCTCGGCGACATTTCCCTTCTCGGGCATCCCGTCATCGGCCACGTTCACGCGGAACGCGCGGGACACGCGATCCACACCGCGCTCGTGGACCAGATCGCGAAGCTCGAGGATCATCACAGCCTCTGCACGGCACCGGAACTGGAGCCTGCCCTCGCGGACGCCGTCTGAGGGCGCAAACCGGCCGTCATCCTGCGCCCGGCTTCCGCAGGCGGAATCTTCTATCTTCTGAGAATGGCCCGGACGGGAGAGCCGTCCGAATCCTCCAGCTTGAGCGGCAGGCAGATCAATTCGTAGTCCCCGGGCGCCACGTCCTTTAGCCGGACGCCTTCGAGGATCACGATCCCCCGCTCCAGGAGGATCCGGTGGGCCGGGAGGCTTTCGCTGTCAAAAGGGTCCACGGAAGGGGCGTCGGTGCCGGCCAGGCCGATCCCCCGCCGCACGAGGAAGCGGGCGGCGTCTTCGTCCAGGAACACAAAATCCCTGTCGAAATGGTCATCCGGAAGACCGCTGCTGCTCGTCTTGAACAGCACGCGTTGCACCCCTGCCCAGTCGATCGATTCGAGCCAATCGACGCCGATGGACCGGACGTCAGGCACGGCGATCACGCGCACCGGCCCGACGAAGCGTTCCGGCGGCAGGGCCGCAACGCCGCGGCCGTCGTCGTAGAGGTGCCGCGGCGCGTCGACGTGGGTCCCGGTATGGACGCACAGGTCCACCGCGGAAACGTTGGATGCGTCGCCGTTGCGGATCCGCGCGATCCAGCGGCGGGAGAATTCCGGGTCGCCGGGCCAGACGGCGATACCGCGCCGGAGGTTTTGGGAAATGTCGTAGATTTCCATGGCGCTCCCCTATTTGAGCGGCGCCGGTTTTGTGAAGAAGCTGTCCGGGAGAGCGTTGTTGTAGGTGATAGTCAGGACGAAATGCTGCGACAGGCGGCGGCCGTTCACGTAGCCGTCGATCCGCAGCGGCGTGTTCACTCCCTGTTTTTTGTGCCACTGGCTGAATTCGTCGACGCGGCGCTGGCGGACGCCGCGCTCGTTCATCACCCGGTACTCGATTTTCGCAGGCAACCGGGAGATTCGGTCGAAATAGACTACGACCTCGTCGTTTTCCGGATCGACCAGCTTGACCAGCTCGAGCGACCCTTCCTTCCCTTCGCCCGGCCCCATGTAGAAGAGCTTGTTCTCCGGATCCTTGTAGCGGAAGCGGAAGATCATGTCGATGCTGTGCTTGACGGTGTTTCGGAAACCTTCCATTTCTTCGGGCTTGGCTTCGCGCACCTCCTTCTGCCCTTCGAGGATCCACCCTTCGTTGTTCGCAAGGTTGAAAACGGTGATGTCGAGCTCCTTCTTCCTGTTGCCCGCCTCGAACCGGCTCTTGTCGGGAAACTTCGTATAGTCTTTGAACTTGACCGGGAGCGACGACGCGCCCTCGTAGTTGAATCCGAAAGCACGTCCCTCGGAAACCATGTCCGTCACGTTCATGTAGGTTTCGCCGCCCATCGCCTCGATCGCGTCCCGGAAGAGCCGCTGAATCTTCTCCTCATCCTGGGCGCAGCACACGGCGGCGGGCACGAGAACAACGAAAAACGCAAACACCAGTCTTTTCATATGCAATCCGGATCCGCTCCGTTTCGAAACTATTCGCCGGACCGCGGTGCGTTCCAGACCGTCGCGACCGCAATCGGACTTTTATCCATCTAAAGAAGCATACCACAGGCGGCTTTTTCTACCCGCCGGAAACGGGATATCCTATAATCGGGACAAATGACAGGATTGGCGCCGGGGCCTGCACCCGGCCTGCCGCAAAGGAGGACGTCAGACATGGAATACACGCACGATCAACTGAAAGGGATGACGGTGGCGCAGTTGCGGGAGATCGCCGCCGGGATCGAACATGATGCGGTCAAGGGCTACACGCAGCTGAACAAAGAACATCTCCTCGCCGCGCTCTGCACCGTCCTGAACCTCGACACCCACACGCGGCACAAGAGCAAGGCCGCCGGGATGGACAAGGCCGGGATCAAGGCGCACATGAGGGAACTGCACAAGAAGCGCGATGCGGCCCTCGAGGCGCACGATCACGCCGGGCTGAAGACCGTCCGGCGGCGGCTGCACGAACTCCGGCGTTCCCTGCGCAAGGCGGCGGTGAAAAAATAGCTCCGGAATCGGAAATCTGGAATTGGGAAACTGGAATCCAAGGGCCGTCAGGCGTTTCCCGCGGCCGCAGCCTGCTTCTGCTTTCGCGCCAGCGTCAGCTTCAGGAGCGGGGGCGTGATCAGCGTGGTGACGATGATCATGATGACGACGGCCGAAAACGTCGCGTCGTCGACCACCTTCAGGTTTTTTCCGATGCTGGCGAAGATGAGGCCGACCTCGCCCCGGGGTATCATGCCCACCCCGACGCTGACCCTGTCCAGG
>CAZTHE010000001.1:41919-66978 GCA_964613495.1 uncultured Acidobacteriota bacterium
AGGCCCTTCTCCAGCACTCCCAGCCCGCACACCTGCTTCCCAATCAGAGCGGCCACGGTCAGCCCGGCGGCCAATCCGAGCACGGGGATGTTGGCGAAGGATTCCAGGCGCACCTGGATCCCCATCAATACGAAGAAGACCGGGACAAGAAACGCGGATACGGGCTTGATCAGCTCTTCGACCTGGATCTCCTCCTTGAACCCGCGGAAATGGACCTCCTCCAGCAGCAGGCCGGCGGCGAACGCCCCCACGATCGGGGCCAGGCCGGTCAGATCGGCCAGGTACGCCAATGCAAAACAAAAGGCCAGCGCGGACACGAGCATCATGCCGCTCGTGCGCAGCCGCGACAGCTGCTTCATGATCCGCGGCACGAGAAAGGATCCGGCGATCAGGGTTCCGCCGAGGAAAAGCAGCGCGATGAAGATCAGGCGCAGGATGGAGCCGAGGGCCAGGGGCTGGCCGAGTTCCGCCGCGGACACGATTCCGGAAACCACCGCAAGCACGATCAGGCCGAGGACGTCGTCGATGACGGCGGCGCCCAGGATGATCTGAGCCTCTTTCGTCTGCAGCTTCCCGAGGTCCTTGAACACGCGCGCCGTGATCCCCACGCTCGTTGCGCACAGCACCGCGCCGACGAAGAGGTGGATGTAGTGGACGCTGAAGCCCGCGGCCACGTGGCCGTTGAGCTCCTGCGGGATCTCCCGGATGAAAAGCCAGCTCGCTCCGTAGCCCAGGACAAACGGAGCGATCACCCCGAGCACCGCGGCCAGCATGGAAGAGCCGCCGACCTTCATCATCCCCTTGATCGTCGACTCGAGCCCGACTTCGAAAAGCAGGACGATCACGCCGATGCGGGCCAGGCTGTCGATCGAGACGGCCCAGTATTCCCGGACCGGCGTGATGCGTAGCGGCTCGAAAAATCCCCAGTCCGGATTCAGCAGGACGAGGTTTCCCAGGATGATGCCGCCGACGAGCTCCCCGAGCACCGCGGGCATCCCCATCCGCTCCACGAGAGCGCCGCACAGCTTCGCGGCGGCCAGGATGACGACGAGGACGATCAGCACGTGCGCGATCGGATCGCCGTGCCCGGCGCTTTCCGAGGCGAAGGCAGTTTCGCCTGTCGCCAGGACCGCCAGGATCGGGATCAGGGGTCGCTTTTTCATCGCAACAAAATAGCGCGCCGCCACGGGAATATCCAAGTTTTTTCGTCATCGCCGGGGGGCAGGTCTGAAGAATTCGATTCGGAATTTTCCAGACCCGGGTCCATTGACGGGTTGAGTTTGGTTATAATTTGTCGCAAAATGTCGTTTTTATGATGGGAGCGGGGTGAAAAATGAAAGAAATGCTCACCACGAAAGAGGTCGCGGAGTACCTCAGTATCAACGAAAAGCAGGTATACCGGCTGATCAAGGAGAAAAAAATCCCCGCGACCAGGATCACGGGCAAATGGCTTTTCCCGAAGAATCTGATCGACGAGTGGGTGGTGGCGAGCGCCCGGGAAAGCGTCAACCTGTCGGCCCAGAAAAGCGTCCCCGAAAACCAGGTGGTGATCGCGGGAAGCAACGACCTTGCGCTGGAGCTCCTGGCCAAGAACACGGCCGTCCGCCACCCGCGGTACACCATTTCCATCTCCAACGTGGGAAGCCTCGCCGGCCTGATCGCCCTTCAGAACGGCAACTGCCACATCGCCGCCTCGCATCTCCTCGATCCGGAAACCGGCGAATACAACAGCTCCTTCATCAAGAAGCACTTTCCCAACCTCAAGATCGTGCTGCTGAACGTGGCCCACCGCGAACAGGGCCTGATCGTCAAAAAGGGCAATCCACTGAAGATAGAGACCGTCAAAGATCTTGCGGAGAAGACGCTCACGTTCGTAAACCGGCAGGAGGGTTCGGGAACACGCGTGCTGCTGGACTGCCGGCTGAAGGAACTCGGGATCGATGCGGCCCGGATTCCCGGCTATGCAAAAAGCGCGCTGACGCACATGGACGTGGCGCTCGAGGTTTTCAGCGGGGCCGCGGACGTGGGCATCGGCATCCTGGCGGCGGCCCGTATGCTGGACCTCGATTTCGTGCCGCTTGCGACCGAGCGCTTCGACCTGGTGATCCCCACGGAGAGCTGCGAAACCGGGGCTATCAAATCCCTGCGCGAGGTTCTGTCTTCCCCGGATTTCAAGTCTCACATACGGAACATGGGCGGCTACGAGACGCGCGACACGGGAAAGATCGTCTACGAAAGAGGCTAGCCGAATAATCTCCGGGGGAACCCATGAAACGGATATTCTGCCTTCTTTCCCTGGCGCTGGCCCTGAATCCCCTGTGCGCCCAGGAACGCCTGCGCCTGGCGACCACGACCTCGGTGCAGGATTCGGGCCTGCTGCCTCACCTGCTGGCCCATTTCGAAAAAAAATGCGGCTGCAAGGTCGACGTGATCGCCGTGGGGAGCGGGCAGGCGCTGAAACTCGCGGCCAACGGCGACGTGGACATGGTGCTGGTCCACGACCCGGCTTCCGAGGAAAAATTCGTGCGCGACGGCTACGGCGTGGACCGGAGGACCTTCATGGTGAATGATTTCGTGATTCTCGGACCCGCATCCGACCCGGCCCGCATCCGCGGAATGAAGGATGCCGCGCGGGCGTTCGCGCGCATCCGGGAATCGCGATCGCATTTCATTTCCCGGGGCGACGCGTCGGGAACGCACCAGAAGGAAAAGCATTTCTGGAAAAAGGTCGGGATCGAGCCGGCGGGCCGCTGGTATCTGGATATCGGGCAGGGCATGGGTGCGGTGCTGACCATGGCCGACGAAAAAGGGGGATACACGATCTGCGACCGGGCCACCTATCTCACGCGGATGCAGCGGCTGAAGCTGCAGGTGCTCGTGGAAGGCGATCCCGACCTGATCAACTATTACTCGCTGATCCGGCTCCATCCCCAGCGGTTCCCCGCGCTGAAGCACGGCCTGTCGCGGCAGCTGATCGACTGGCTCTGCTCCGCCGACGGGCAGCGACTCATCGGCGGCTACACGGCAAACGGGCACGCGCTGTTCAAGCCTGCCTACGTCCCCGGGAAGTGAGCGATTGAGCGACCTCGGCCTTGCCTTGAAAGAGGCGGTTCGCCTGATCCTTTCGGCGGACCCGGAAGTCATGACCATCGTGCTGGCTTCGCTGCGCTTTTCGCTGAGCAGCACGCTGCTGGCTTCCCTGGTGGCGGTTCCCGCCGGGATTGCGCTCGCGACGTCGCACTTCCGCTTCAAGAAGACCGTCGAAGACATCCTCAATACGGCGCTCGCGATCCCCACGGTGGTCGTCGGCCTGTTCGTCTACACCCTGCTCTTCAGCCAGGGGCCTTTCGGCAGATTCCAGCTGCTGTTCACGCCGGCGGCCATCGTCATCGGGCAGACGGTGCTGATCCTTCCCCTGATCGCGTCGCTGGCCTCCAGCGCCGTGTCGCTGGTCAGTCCCGTCGTGCGCGAAACCGCCCTGACGCTCGGGGCGGGCCGACTGCGGATGACGCGGACGATCGCCGAGGAAGCCCGGGCCGCCCTCCTCGTGGCCTGCATCACCGGGTTCGGCCGCGTCATCGGCGAAGTCGGCATTTCGCTCATCCTCGGCGGAAACATCCTGGGATACACGCGGACGATCACCACGGCCATCTCCCTGCAGACGAGCAGGGGCGAGTTTTCGCTCGGCCTGGCCCTGGGCATCGTCCTCATCTGCGCGGCGTTCGCCGTCAACATCGCCGCAAGGCTGATCGGGAGGCGACGGTCATGAGCGCTGTCAATGCCTACGGCATCGGGTCGCTGGCACACGCGTACGACGGGAGGATCGTGCTGAACATCCCGCGTATGGACATCCCGGCGGGACAGATCTGCGCCGTCGTCGGCCCCAACGGCTGCGGCAAGACCACGCTGCTGTCCATCCTCGCCCTGCTCCTGCCCCAGGCTTCGGGCAGCGTCCTGCTGTTCGGGGAGGATGCGGCGGGCAGCCGCCGTGCGGAACTGCGAAAAAAAGTGACCCTCGTGCACCAGAAGCCGGTGCTGTTCTCCATGAGCGTGCGCGGCAACGTCGCCTACGGCCTCCACGCGGCCGGAGTCCACGCCGGCGAGATCCGGCGGCGGGTGAATTTCATGCTCGAGAAGATGAACCTGACGGGTTCCGCCGACAAGGCGGGACGGTCGCTGTCGGGCGGGGAAGCCCAGCGTGCGGTGCTCGCCCGCGCGCTCGTGCTGGAAACCCCGGTACTGCTGCTGGACGAACCCACCAATTCCCTGGACGACGCGTCGAAGCCCATCCTGCGGGATTTGCTGGCCGGAGCTAGACGCGACCGGGGCGCCACCGTCGTGATCGCGACCCACGATGCGAATTTCGTATCGTCGCTGGCGGACCGGATCGTGCGGATGGAAGCGGGGAAAATCCTGGAGCCGTGAAGGGTCGGAGTCCCGGAAACGCCCGGGACTCCGACCGCGAGGCCGGCGCTACTGCGCGTGTACGCTGTCGATCTCCTCCGGCGACACGTCAAAGACGAATCCCGGGGGACCGAACTTTTCCTCCGTGAAGAACTTCGGCAGCCGGTCGTCCTTTTCGGTGAATCCCGCCGCCTTGTTGAACCGCCTCTCGATTTCGAGCACCGCCGCGCCGAGGTCCGTGACGTAGGCCTCCGGATACGTTTCTCCGGTCACCGCGGACAGGGCGCCGATCACGCCGAGGTGAAGTTTCTTGGCCTCTCTCTGCTCCATGAACGTCATGCCGACCATCATGCAGTAGCCGAGCGTGTCGATGGCGGCCATCCACTGCTGCATGAATCGCGACTCGGGCGCCTGCCCGACGGGCTCGACGGGGCTGTAGTGCGGGTGGTGCGGCCCGGGCAGCACGATGCCGGCCGTGTGGTCGGCGCCCTGCGGCGACGTGGCGAAGGTCACGCCGGTTCCCTTGAGAATGCGCGGATCGTAGGCCGACAGCGCCTGCCCCTTGACGTGCGGGATGCGCTTCACGCCGAGTTTTTCCCCGGTAACCTTGGCGCCGCTCCCGATCATGCGGCCGTTTTCGGTGCCGAGGTTGATCTCCTTCACCAGCCCGAGGGCGCCTTCGGCGTCACCCCAGGGCAGCAGCCCGCCTTCCATGGCGACGGCGAGTGCGGCGCCGACGTCCATGGTATCCACGCCGGCGTCATTGCAGGCGGCGTTGATGCGGGCGATCATGTCGAGGTCGCCGATGAGGCAGTTCGACCCGATCAGGGCGATGGATTCGTACTCGATGCTGGCGACGACGAATTCGCCCTTCTCGTCCGTGTAGACGTTGGAGCAGCTGATGATGCACCCCTTCATGCAGGCGTGCACGGTCTGGGAGTTCGCGCGCTTCTTGAGCAGTTCCTCCATGTATTCGCCGGAAATCTGTTCCGCTCTTTCGAACTGGCCCATGGAGAAATTCTTCGTGGGCAGCGCCCCGGCGGTCTGGGTGATCATGACGATCTGCGGCGTACCCAATCGCCGCAATCCCTCTGCGAAATGATCTCCCACAACCCCCTTGGTCATGATGGAGACATTTTCCTTGAGCTTCTGCGGGTCCTTCACCTCGACGAGGTTGGATCCCTCGTCGTCCACGACCACGGCCTTCAGGTTTTTCGAGCCCATGACGGCGCCCAGGCCGCCCCTGGCGGCGACGCGAATATGAAAATCGGGCGTCGTAAAAATGATCGAGGCGGCCGTCAGGCCCATGTCGCCCGCGGGGCCGATCAGGCCGAGGCAGGCGTTCTTTCCGTATTCCTCTTTGAGCTTGTCGACGATTGCATAGCAGCCGAGGCCGGCCAGGGAATCGGCGGGATCGAAAGATACCCCGGTCTTGTCGATCTTGACCAGGGTCGGAACGCTCGCTTTCCCTTCGAAGATCACGGCCTTGAATCCGAGCCGGGCCAGCTTCTGGCCCATGGCGCCGCCCGTGTTCGCTTCCTTGATCCCCTGCGTCATCGGGCTCTTGGCGCCCACCGACATCCTGCCGCTGCAGGGGGCCGTCGTCCCGCCCATGAGCCCGGGGGCCCAGATGAGCTTGTTTTCAACGCCCAGGGGGTCGCACGCCGGCGGCACTTCGCGGTCCAGGATGCAGGCGGTCAGACCCCTGCCTCCGAACTTGCGGAATTCCTCCGGGACGTCCTCTGTCGTCGAGCTTAATGCAGATAGATTTATCCTGAGTAGTCTAGCCATTGGCAATACCTCGCAATGAGAGTTACTAAGCCTATCTCCTTTGCAATGAGTCCATTTCCACCAAGATATCGCCGCCCGCCCTTGCGACTAACAGGAGCCGGCGACAACCGGCTTCAATATAGTCGGATTGCTCCGTTTTTGCCACAAAAACCATTCATCGGCCGCGCCCGATGCCCGATCCAGGCTGCGCCCGGACAGGCGGGCTAAAGCACCGCGCCCGCTGGACAAACAGACGCGCGTCCGCACTCGAACCTGCTTCCCCCTTCAAACGTTCCAACCTGCCACCGTTCAAACGTTTAAACGTTTCAACGCTCAACCCTTGACGCTCGCGCGCGGCGCGCGGGATAATCCGCCTCTATGGCCGGCAAACGAGACACGACCTACGCGCTGATAGAATCCAGGTTCCCCGGGCTTCTGGACCGGGCGCGCCGGGTCTTCCGCGACAACGAAAATGCCTTCGAGGGCGGCGACAATCCCGAAAGCTTCCTGTGGGAGCACACGATGCACGTGGCTTCCATCGCCGGCCAACTGGCGCGGGCCGAAGGCATGGATCCGCTCATCCCCGTGGTGGCGGCCCTGTTTCACGATGCCGGCAAGTTCGCCGAGGGGAAGTATCACTCCGAAGGGACGATCGAAGAGGCTGAATCCGCCCGGATCGCCGAACCCCTGCTCGGGGAATCCGGGATGCGGCCGGCGGACATACGCCGGGTGCTGGCCGGGGTGAGGGCCCTGTACAACGAACGGCGCAGGACCAACCGCATCGGCGCAATCCTTCATGATGCGGACTTCCTCTCCAAATTCGGCGCCATGGGGGTGGCCGGCTTCTTCACCAAGGCCACCCTGCGCGGCCGGACGCTGCGTTCCGCCGTCATCGGATACCTCAGCAAGGAATTGACCTATGCAAGCTGCCTGAGCCTGAACATGCGGACCGCCGCCGGCAGGAGGCTGGCGGTCCGGAAGGCCCGGGATTCGGCCCGATTCTTCCGCTCCCTGCTCGACGAACTACGGGAGTCGCGGATCGCGGACCTCGAAATCCGCAGCCTCCGGGTCCCCTATCCTTCGCGGGCGCACCGGTCCCTGACGGTCCGGCTGGTCGTTTCGCCTGCATGCCCGGCCTGCGGGGGGAAATGGACGTTGAATTGGACGACCGAAAAGGGCGTCAAGTGTGAGAAGCTTAACCTGGAATGGGGATGCTCCCGCTGCGGCAAGCAGCTGGACACGTCGTTCTGCCTGCCGGAAATTGCCTGAGCGGACGGGCGGCGGGGTTTTTCGAGCTGCGGTGGGCGCGCTGAAGGCGGGCAGCGAGATGCGTTCCAGGGTTTGCGTCGGCTGCCGGTCATCCCGGATCGACGGAAGGGGTTTTCTTGGCTGAGTTTCTGCAGGTAATCACGGCCGATCAGCTCCTCGGGCTGTTCGGGCGCTTCGACAGGCTGCCGGTCGAGTCCGTGCCGCCGGACGCGGCGCTCGACCGCATCCTGTCGCGCGACATCCTCGCGGCCGAGGACCTGCCCGAGGGGGCGCGGTCCACGGTGGACGGGTACGCGGTCCGGGCCTCCGACACTTTCGGCGCCTCCGACTCGATTCCGGCATTCCTGGAGGTCGCCGGAGCCGTTTCGATGGGTTCCGTACCCGATTTCGGGATAGGGCCCGGGCAGGCGGCGCAGATCCCCACGGGCGGATTTCTACCCCGCGGCGCCGATGCCGTCGTGATGGTGGAGTACACCAACACGGCCGGCGCGGGCAGCATCGAGGTCACGAGACCCGTCACGCTCCGCACCAACGTGCTCGAGCGGGGCGAAGACGCCAGGCTCGGCGAAATCCTGCTGCCGCGGGGGAAAATGCTGCGGCCGCAGGAAGTGGGATTCCTCGCCGCCCTGGGCGTCGCGGACGTCCCGGTCCACCGGGCCCCGTCGGTCGCCGTGATCTCTTCCGGCGACGAAGTCGTTCCGATCGAGCGCAGGCCCGAGGCCGGGCAGATACGCGACGCGAACGGCCACGCGATTGCGGCCCTCGTCCGGTCCTGCGGGGGAAATCCCGTCGTGCCGGGCATCGTGCCCGACAACGCCCGCCTCCTGAAGGAAGCGGTCCGGAGGGAGCTGGAGCGGGCGGATGTCGTGACGCTTTCCGGCGGCAGTTCGGTCGGGACGCGCGACCTGATGGTCGACGCCGTTGCGGGCATCCCTGGAGTCGAAATCCTCGCGCACGGCGTCGCCATCAAGCCGGGGAAGCCCACGCTCCTCGCCGCATGCGGGGGCAAGGCAATCCTCGGGCTTCCGGGACACCCGGTATCGGCCCTGATAGTGGCCCAGGTCTTCCTGGCGCCTTTTCTGCGCCACCTCCAGGGCGGGACGATGGAAAAGGGCCCGCTGGGCATGAAGGTCCGGGCGACGCTCGCCACCTCGGTGCACTCCACGATCGGGCTGGAGGAATACATACGGGTCCGGCTCGAGGAATCGGTCCCGGGAGACTTTTCGGCCTACCCGATTTTCGGGAAATCAGGCATGATTTCCACCATGGTCCAGGCGAACGGAATGGTAACGATTCCCCTGAATGCAGAGGGGTTTTCCAAAGGGGAAGCGGTGCAGGCGACCCGGTACTAGGGGCCGAAGCTGCGAAATCCTGAAATGGCAAAACGGCAGACTTATCGCAATTTGAAACCGCTTGCGGAAGCGCAGGAGATCTTCTTCTCCCGTTTCGCGGGCCTGCTGATGCAACCCGAAACCGTGCCGGTGCGGCAGGCGCTCGGCCGCCTGCTGGTCGGCCCGGTGAAGGCGTCCCGCTCGGTGCCCTCGTATAACGCGGCGGCGGTCGACGGCATGGCCGTCCGGGCGGCCTCCACGTTTTCCGCGTTCCCCGAATCGCCGGTTTTCCTGAATGCCGGGACCGAAGCCATTCCCGTCAATACCGGCAATCCGCTTCCGGACGGCACCGACGCCGTGGTCATGATCGAGAAGATCGAGCTGGAGGGGGACCGATGCGAAATCCGGGAATCGGTCTACCCGTGGCAGAACGTCCGGAAGACGGGGGAGGACATCGTAAAAGGCGAGATCCTGCTTCCCGCGTATCACCGGATACGGCCCTACGACCAGGGCGCCCTGCTCGCGGCGGGCATTCTGTCGGTGGAAGTGTTCCGCAAGCCGCGCGTCCTCATCATCCCGACCGGGACTGAAATCGTGGCACCGGAGGAGGCCGGGAAGACCGTCGCGCCCGGCGCGATCCTGGAGGTCAACGGCCAGGTCCTTTCCTCCATGGCCGCGGAATGCGGGGCCGAAAGCACCCTGGCGCACTCCGTCCCCGACGCATTGGAAAGCCTGAAGGACGCCGTCCGATCCGGCCTGGCGGCGGGGTACGACGTGGTTCTCACGATCGCGGGTTCTTCGGCGGGCTCGGAGGACTTCACCCCCAGGGCGCTTTCCGAAATCGGCGAACTGCTGGTCCACGGCGTGACGGTCATGCCGGGCAAGCCGACGCTGCTTGCGGCCGTGGACGACCGGCCCGTGGTCGGCATCCCGGGCTACCCGGTTTCCGCCGTGGTTTCCTTCCGGGAGTTCGTGCGGCCGCTGCTCTTCAGGATTCAGGGGCTGCCGGTTCCCGAACCGGAAACCGTCGAGGCGCACCTCGGCCGGAAACTGCCGTCCAAGCCGGGCCTGGAGGAGCACATCCGCGTCATCCTGGGAAAGGTCGGAGACCGCGTGGTAGCGCTGCCCCTGGCCGGGGGCGCGGGCATGATGACGTCGCTGGTCCGCGCCGACGGGATCCTGCGGATACCGCCGGAGATCAGCGGCTATTCGGAGGGCGACCCGGCTGCGGTCGAGGTTCTCACCTCGGGGAAGGCGCTCTATAACAGGCTGCTTGCGATCGGCTCGCACGACCTGACGATCGACCTGTTGGCCAGCTGCATCAAGGAGCGCTCCGAGGGCAGGATCACGATCTCCTCCAGCAACGTCGGGAGCATGGGGGGACTGCTGGCGATCGACAGGGGTAT
This sequence comes from uncultured Acidobacteriota bacterium, assembly GCA_964613495.1. GTDB lineage: Bacteria > Acidobacteriota > UBA6911 > UBA6911 > UBA6911 > UBA6911. Next base: position 52,100 of record CAZTHE010000001.1, read on the forward strand.
CGCGCATTTCGCGGGTTCCCACCTTCTCGACACGCAGACGGGCGATTACAACCGCTCCTACATCCCGCGCTTCATCCGGAACACGCCCGTGGCGCTGGTGACCCTGGTGCACCGCTGGCAGGGATTCATGATCGCGAAGGGAAATCCCAAGGGCATCCGGGGGATTGCCGACCTGGCGCGCCCCGGCGTCGCCCTGATCAACCGCCAGGCGGGCTCCGGCACGCGCATCCTGCTGGATTACGAGCTGCAGCGAGCGGGAATCGATCCTTCCGGCATCGCCGGGTACCGGGGCGAGGAATACACCCACATGAGCGTGGCGATGGCGGTCAGTTCCGGAAGGGCCGATGTCGGCATGGGCATCCTGGCGGCCGCGCAGGCGCTCGACCTGGACTTCATCCCCGTCGCGCGCGAGCGGTACGACCTGGTTTTCCCGGAAAACCTGCTCCGGGACGAGCGCATCCTTCTCCTCCTGGACATCATCCGCTCCCCCTCCTTCATCGACCAGGTGCTGGCGCTGGGCGGATACGAGGTCGAAGAAACGGGCAGGCTGGTCCCCTGCCGCTGAAGCCCCGGGGAAAATCCCCCGCAGGGATCCCGGCACAGCGGCCCGGCGGAACGGCGAATTCGGATCGGATACGGGTATGGCACGATTGAAAATCAAGCGTCCGGCCGGCAAAAAGGCCCCGCGGTCGAAAAGATCCCTGGTGCTCAAGATCCTCCTTGCGCTCCTGGCGATCCCGGTGATTGCGGCCGCGGCATTCCTGATCCGCTATTACTACCTGTTCGACGGGATCATCGAGCAGAAGCTGGCCCTTCACGACTTTGCGGCGCAGACGAAGATCTACGCCGGACCCTCTCTTCTCGCACCCGGCAAGCACCTGAGCTGTTCCGAACTGATCGACAGACTGCGGCAGCTGGGCTACGAAGACGACGCCTCGGGCGGCTGCTACTACCAGGTCCGGGCGGCGGACAGGCTGCTGATTCACAACGACGGGTCGGTGCCCGGGAGCCCGAACCGGACGGTGGAAATCCGCTGTGCGGGAAAAACCATCCGCGCCCTGCAGGACCCGGAACGCCAGACCGAGATGCCCCAGTTTGCGCTGAAGCCGGAACTGCTCAGCAACGCCATCGACAAGAGCCGCGAAAAGCGGCGTTACGTGACATACCGGGAGATGCCCCGGGTCCTGGTCGACGCGGTGCTCGCCGCGGAGGACCGGAGGTTTTTCAACCACGGCGGCATCGATCCCATTCGCATCCTCAAGGCCCTCATCGTGGACGTCCGGGAACGCGACGTCTCCCAGGGCGCCAGCACGCTGACGCAGCAATTCGTGAAGAACTACTTCCTGACCCCGGAGCGCACCTGGAAGCGCAAGCTCACCGACGCCTACATGTCCATCCTGCTGGAACAGAGGCTCAGCAAGGAGCAGATCTTCGAACTGTACGGCAACGAGGTATACCTGGGGCAGGCGGGGTCGTTCAGCATCGTGGGGTTCGGCAAGGCGGCGGACGCATTCTTCGGCAAGAACATCCGCGACCTCACGCTCGAGGAGGCCGCGACCATCGCCGGCATCATCCCGCTGCCCAACCGGTACACCCCGCTCCGCTACAAGGACCGGGCCCTGGCGCGGCGCAACCTGGTGCTCGACCAGATGGCCGAGTTCGACATGATCACGCCGCGGGAGCGCGACGCCGCCAAGGCCAAATCCCTGTCCGTCAAGCCTGCGTCTTTCCTGAACTACTCCGACGCGCCCTACTTCGTGGATTACGTCCAGGGCCAGCTAATGGAAAAATACGGCGAGGCGTCGCAGACGCTTTCCCGGCTGCGCGTCTACACGTCTCTCGATCCCGGCCTGCAGCAGGCGGCGTTCGAGGCGGTCGAGACGGGGACGAAGGAGCTGGACGCCCACTTCGCCAAGGCCGCGGACCCCGTCCCGCCGGGAACCGTGCAGGCCAGCCTGATCGCCGTGGACCCGAGAAACGGGCACATCCTCGCGATGGTGGGCGGCCGCAACTACGGCTCCAGCCAGTTCAACCGCATCATCCAGTCGCGCCGCCAGCCCGGGAGCATCTTCAAGCCTTTCGTGTATGCGGCGGCGCTCGAGACGGCTTACCACAGCGCGACGCCGCTGACGGCCGTCTCGACCATCCTCGACCAGCCGACGCAGTTCCAGTTCGAGGACACGGAATACCAGCCGAGGAACTTCAAGGAGGAATACCTCGGCCAGGTGACGATGCGGCAGGCGATCACGCGGTCGCTGAATATCCCGACCATCAAGCTCGCCGAGACGATCGGCTATGCCCGGGTGGCCGAACTGGCGCACCGGCTGGGCCTGAACGAGCAGATCAAGCCCTATCCCGCGATGGCGATCGGCAGCTTCGAAATCACGCCGCTCGAGATGGTGCGGGCGTACACCGCCTTCGCGAACGGGGGGCTGCTGTCGGAGCTGTCCGCCGTGCTCGAGGTGCGGGACGACACCGGTAATCGCGTTTTCGTGGCGCAGCCGAAGACCAAGGAGGCGCTCACCCCGCAGACGGCGTTTCTCGTCACTTCCCTGCTTCAGTCGGTCATCGATCACGGGACCGGCTACGGGGCGCGGCAGCGCGGGTTCACGCTTCCCGCGGCGGGAAAGACGGGGACGTCGCACGACGGTTGGTTTGCCGGCTACACGCCCGAACTCCTGTGCATCGTCTGGGTGGGGTTCGACGACAACCGCGAGCTGGGCCTGTCGGGATCGCAGGCGGCGCTGCCGATCTGGACGAATTTCATGAAGAGGGCCGCGAACATCCTCCCGCTCCGCGGCGAAAAATTCGCCGAGCCGGAGGACGTGGTCCAGGTGGAAGTCGACCCGACGACGGGCCTGCTGGCGACGCCGAACTGCATGCAACACCAGATGGAATACTTCATCAAGGGGACCGAACCGGTCGTGAAATGCTACGGGAACAACTATGCGCATTTCGGCAGCAGCGGCGGCGGCCTCGGGAACATCTACGCAACCCCTTCTAAAGAAACGCACTCCGGCGCCGATAACGAGTAATGGCCCCGTACGGCCTGCGGTGACTCGTGATGAAAACCGGCGATTCGTGGACGATGTCTGACGTTGCATTCCCGCCCCTGCCGCCGGCCGACTCTATTCCGCCCGAAGAACGGGGCGCGGCGGAGGCTCCGGACCGGACGCGGGCCTTGCTGTGGGCGTCGCTGGTGACGGGCCTTCCCGACCTGAAGTACCGGAATCCGGAGGAAGTCGAAGCGAACCTGCTGCAATGGTGGGCCGGCTCCGGGGAAAAGATCTACCGTAAGCTTCCCGATTTTCCGGAACCTTTCCGGACGACGCGTTTCCGCAGGGAAATCCGTTTCATCATAAGCCCGCTGTCCGCCATGGCGCCCGCGTTCGACAGCCTGAGGGCGGGAGAGTCTTCGTTCTGGGAGACGATGGCCCATATCGGCCGCAGTTTCGGCTGGGACATGGAGAAGCTGCGGCGATGGAAACGGGGGATGGAGGACCTGGCCGGTCTCGCGGCCTGGACCCGATCGTTTCTGCCCGCGCGGGATTACCTGGCGGCCGCCTTCCCTCTCGGCCGGGAGGAGATCGATTCCGAGCGGGAGTCGCTGCTCGAGCGAATCGACGCCTCGCACCGCTTCATCGCGGAACCGGCGCGCCGCGAGTTCGACGCCGGGTTCCTGGCATTCAAAAGGCGCTACGTGGAAGCCTATTTTGCGCTGCACGAGGACGCGCTGCACGTCGTCGGCGGGGACCGGAGGGACGAGATCAGGATCGACCCGGTGTCGCTGCGCAACCTCGACCTGCTTTCGGGGCTGCAGCACATGGACAAGCGGTACCTGAACCGGGTGAAGCTTCTGGCGAAATGGGTCCAGCGGAACCAGTGCAGCCTGCCGCTTCGGGAGATCCTGGAGACCTACCCGCGGTGCTACTGCAATTTCAACCCGTGCAGCCGCCAGCAGCCGGCGGACGCGGCCGCCCTGATCCACGCGACGATCCAGGAAGGGATCGAGTTCTTCCGCACGCATCTCCGCAGGTGCGGGCACCTGATCATGGTGGAGGTCCAGGCCCAGAAGGTGGAGGACCATGTCCTCCAACCCATCACGGCTCTGCTCAGCGACGGCCCCATGGTCCCGCTGAAGCCGCACTCCATCCGGCTGTTGAACCGGATCATCAGCAAATACCCCAACGAATTCGTGGCCGAGTTCCGCAGGAGCTAGCCTCGCCGGGCCCGTCTGGATGCGGCCATCCGCCCGCGCCCGGGCGGCCGGGAAACTTGGTTTCTCAATGCGTCGGGCGGCGCCGTTATCGGAGGCGATCCCTTCTCCGCACCCCGTTCTTTGGAAGAATATCGGGATCCCATGCCGGCTGGCCTCCAACACACCGGCATCCCGACGCAGCATCCGGCATGCTAATCCGCACCTATGCTGCAGGAAGGGCCCTGGGAACGGTCTATTCCCGCATCCTTGAGTGCGCGGGACAGCAGGTCGGCCAAATGCAGTTCCCCGGCCCAGCGGCCGAGGTATTCCCAATCAAGGGATGATTGTTGCACTTTGAGAACGCCGAGGACATCGTTCCATTGGCGCTCGGAGACGCAGCCCCCCTGCCGATACCATCCAAGCTTATTGAGAATCACATCTTCCGGTGAGGAAAGATAATGCCGGCGGCTCGATTCGCTTTCCACCAGTTTTTCAAGACGCGCCCTGGCAAATGCGGCCTGATCGTATGGATGCGGATTCAGGATAAACACATCCACTTTGATCATCGATTCCAGATGGATGATGTTGAAGGAGGACCGCCGCGCGATCGCATCGCGCACCCTGTCTTCATCCACGTAATACCATTCACGGATACGGTCGACAAAAGAATGGACCTGGTTTTCGCCAAAATCCGCCACCAGATCGACATCGAGGGTCGCGCGCGCAATCCCATAAGCCGAACTCGCGACCGAACCACCGATCCGGTATCGAATCCCGAGGTCTTCAAAAGCCCGGACGACCGAGTCCAGCGCCTCATAAATATTACCGGCGCTCATTTCATCCTCCGGGCCAGATCCGATCGCAGCCTTCCGGCGAGTTCCGGCCCATGGTGGATTTCTACGAAGCGGAGCAGCACTTCATGGTCGCCCAGGCCCGGATTTTGACGGCGGATGGCCCTTATCGCCAGTTTGATGGCGGTTTCGCTTAGCGAAGCCGCCGCGGCCACTCTCCGCGCCAATGTCGCCCGCCGCAGCAGATCCAGCTGCACTCTTTCTGTCTGCAAGTCCGTATCTTCAGATTGTGTCCGCATTCCGGCTCCCGATCCAACACTATACTGAGCCTGAATGGATTTTGTAAAGCACCGGCCCGATGGGTCGGCAGGAAATCTGAAAAAGCCGGCAAACCGGCGGGGGGAAATCCAGCGGGGTAAAACCCCGGCACATTGCCCCCCAGTTCGCGATTCGTCACCGCGGCAACCCGCGCGGCCGGATGGTACGGGAACGGCCGCTTCTGCCCGTCCGAACAGGGCCACGCCGCCGGATTCCAATTGCCGCGGCCGCCGGGCAGAACGGACTCGAAGTCGACTCAAATTCCTGCCGCGACATCGGGCGTCCGCCCGCGAGGCTCTGCCGACGCGACTGACGAGTCGGTTTTCCCTGCTGATTTATCAAGGGATGTTGCCATAAAGGCGTTACCCGGGGAGTTCGCCAATAACGCAGGGCGTGTGACACGCTTCCGGCGGGAAGCCAAATTGCCGCAATAAGGCGAAGGCCCGTCCAAAATCCGTTTCCCGCACCCGGATTCTGCTGTAAAATCTACCCGTAAAAGGTTCCAAAGCTTCGAAGATTGCATGTTATCTATGATCGGCAACGGAGAGCAACGAAGATGGCGTCTTGGGCCGTGTTTGCCCGAAGCCGGATCGGCGGCCCCGAGCTTAAACGGCAGCCAATGAGTCCTATCAGTCCGCTATCGATATGCTGCACCAGACTGGTGTTTGCGACTCGGCCCGGGAGGCGAGTTTGTGCGCCTCTGGCGGGCGTCGCGCACACTTCACTAAAAGGAGAACTCATGAAATCGACGCTGATTTTTTTGATGTTGGGCTTGATGCTGGGCGCCGGGCTGTGCTGGGCGCAGGCTCCGGCCGACTGCACTCCCAATTCGCTGAATATTCCCGAGGCGAAGTACCCCTGCATTTTTCCCGACAACCGGGTGATGTATCGAGTGATCGCGCCGAACGCGCAGTCGGTACGCGTCGGAAGTCTGGCTCTGACGAAAGGACCGGACAACATATGGAGCGGCACCACCCCGCAGCCGGCCGTGGAGGGTTTCCACTACTACGGCATCAACATCGACGGCGCCACGGTTGCGGATCCGTCCACCCGCACCTACTTCGGCTCCGGCTGGTGGAACAGCGGAATCGAAATTCCTGCGCCGGACCAGGAGTTCTACCAACCAAAAAATGGCATCCCGCACGGCCGCGTGAGCGAGCAGTGGTATTTCTCGACGGTCACCAACAAGTGGCGCCGCTGCTTCGTGTACACGCCGCCGGATTACGACGGAAAGTCAACCAGGTATCCGGTGTTCTACCTGCTGCACGGCTGGGGAGAGGACGAGACCGCCTGGTTCACGCAGGGCCGGGTTCCCCAAATCATGGATAGGATGATCGCGGACAAGAAAGTCAAGCCGATGATGATCGTGATGGATAATCTGAACGCGGTTAAGCCCGGCGCCGGCGCGACGTTGTTCGCCGCCCGTGGCCTGGTGCCGGATCCCAGCGATAGCTCTGCTCAGGCCGGGGGAAGTGGGACTCCGGGCGCGGGTCGCGGAGTCGGGCCTGGACGGGGACCCGGTGCTGGACGCGGAGGCGGCGGAATGCTGGGCGGTTCGGCGTTCACCGATATGATGCTCACCGATCTGATCCCCATGATCGAGAAGACCTACCGCGCGATCCCCGGTTCGGCGAACCGCGCGATGGCCGGACTCTCCATGGGCGGCATGCAGACCAAGAGCACCACGATGGCCAACCTGGACAAGTTCTCTTACATAGGCTTGTTCAGCGGCGGCAACATCACGCTCGCCGAAGTGAAGGACCCGGCCGCTTTCAAGAAACAGGTGAAGGCCGTGTTCTTCGGCAGCGGAGCGCTGGAAAGGCCCGAGGCGAACATTGCCGCGGCGGATGAACTGAAGAAGAACGGCATCAACGCCGTCGCCTATGTATCCCCGAGAACCGCTCACGAGTTCCTGACCTGGCGCCGTTGCCTGCGCGAATTCGCACCGCTGCTGTTCAAGTAAGACCCGGCGGGGCGGACCCGTTGGCCGGTCGAAGAAACACACCCTGCTTCTGGGCCCCCGCCGGGTGGGCAAATCCACGCTTTGCCGTTCGCTGGCTCCGCTCAGGATCATCGATCTTGCCGACGAGCAGGTGTTCCTTTCTCACGCAAAGGATGCAGGGCTGCTGAAGCGGGAGCTGGCGGCGGAGAAGGGCGCAGGCCTTATCGTCATCGATGAGGTGCAGCGGCTGCCTTCGATGCTGAATACTGTGCAGTCGCTTATTGACGATCCATCCAATTCCTACCGTTTCATCCTGACCGGCTCCAGTGCGCGCAAGCTTAAACGCGGAGGGGCGAATCTCCTGCCGGGGCGCATCATTCCGTGGCTGAACTGGGATTCGTGGCCGGCGTCGCCCGGATGCGGTAGAATGGCGGCGCGGGTTTGCGGGCGCGGCGCCCGAACCCATTTCCGAAGACGCGAATATGGCGGACACGGCAACCGGCGTCGAAATGATGGACCACCCGGAAATTCTCCGGAAGCTGCTTTCGCCGCGCCGTGCGGCTGCGCCGGACCGAGCCGGCGCAACCAACCACCGCGTGGCCGTCGCCGACGGCATCGCCGTCGTCTGCCGGTTTTTCCGCGCCCGCGCCGACGGGCCGAACATCCTCTTCTTTCACGGCAACTCCGAGACGGCCGCCGACTACGACGCCGTCGCGCCGCATTACGGCGAATGCGGGCTGAATCTGTTCGTGGCCGAATACCGCGGATACGGCATGAGCGACGGCGAGCCAACGTGCAGCGACCTGCTCGCCGACGCGCACCCCGTTTTTCTGACATTCGCGTCGCTCGTCCGGGAAGCGGAATGCACCGGGCCGCTCTTCGTCATGGGGAGGTCGCTGGGCAGCGCTCCCGCAATCGAGGTGGCCTGCCGCTATCAGGAGCGGCTGAAGGGCCTGATCGTGGCAAGCGGATTCGCGTCCGCCCGGAAACAACTCGAGCGCCTGGGGGCGGCGGACCTTTTCCCCGATCTGCGGGACCCGGTCGGGTTCGGGAACGACCTCAAGATCCGGTCCGTCCGCATCCCGACCCTGATCCTTCACGGGGAAGCCGACAAGGTCATCCCCGTCGAAGAAGGGAGGGAACTCTATTCCCTTTCGGGAGCCCGCGACAAAACGGCGCTCTTCGTTCCGCAGGCCGGCCACAACAGCCTGATGAAGCGCGCCCTGAACCGCTGCATGGAATGTATCGGCCGGTTCACGGCCGGTGCCGCCGCCTGACGGAGCGTGTCCGGGAAACCGATCGCGCATCCCGGCCGGCGGGACCGTCATCCCTTCGCATAGAACGCCGCGATAGACTCCACGACGTATTGCCGCTGCGCGTCCGTCAGCTCGGGATATATGGGCAGGGCCAGCGTGTCCTGCGACGCGGCGTGCGACTGCGGAAGGTCCGCCGCGGCGTAGCCCAGATAACGGAAACACTCCTGCTCGTGCAGGGAGACGGGATAATAGATCTCCGTCCCGATCCCGGCGGATTTCAGGGACTGCTGCAGGGCGTCGCGGTTCCGGCAGCGGATGACGAACTGGTGATAGATGTGAGTCCGGTTCGGCAGGCACACAGGCGGAGTTACGGAGGAAATCAGGCCCGCCGCCACGAGATCGCGGACATAGCGCAGCGCGTTATTTCCTCGGGCTTCCGACCAGGACCGGAGATAGGGGAGCTTGACGCGCAGCACGGCGGCCTGCAGTTCGTCCAGGCGGCTGTTGAACCCGACGATGGAGTGGAAATACTTGGGGTGCGCGCCGTGCATGCGCAGCAGGCGGACGCGCTCGGCCAGCTTCGGGTCCGAGGCGACCACCATGCCGCCGTCCCCGGCCCCGCCGAGGTTCTTGGAGGGAAAGAAGCTGAAGCAGCCGAGGTCCCCGATCGCTCCCGCCTGACGGCCCCTGTAGGTCGCCCCGATGGCCTGGCAGGCGTCCTCGACGACGCTCAGCCCGTAACGCCGCGCGATCTCCAGGATCGCGTCCATGTCCGCGCACTGGCCGTAGAGGTGGACGGGCAGGACGGCCTTGACCGTAGTGCCTGTGGCCTTGTGCACCGTCTTCTTTTCGGCCGGGCTGTAGGCGCATTCCCTTTCGAAAAAGGACGCCAGTGCGTCGGGGTCCATTTCGAAGCCGGCGGGCTCGATGTCCACGAAAATCGGCCGTGCTCCGAGATTGACCACGACGCCCGCCGTCGCGAAAAAAGTGAAGGGGACGGTCACGACCGAGTCGCCCGGCCCCACCCCGAGCGCCTTCAGCGACAGCAGCAGCGCGTCGGTGCCGGAAGCGACTCCTATGGCGTGGGGCACGCCGCAGTATTTGGCGACTTCCTCCTCCAGGGCGGCGACGTGGGCCCCAAGGACGAAGCGCTGGCTTTCGAACACCCCGTCGACGGCGGCGCGGACTTTGTCTTTGATGCTTGCGTATTGGGCCTGCAGATCCAGCAGCGGTACGTTCATGTTTCGCCTCCGGGGCGGGATCATACCACAGAATAAAACCATCCGGCGACGCGCGTTCGGTTGTGACGGCACGAGGATGCCGGCGCATTCCGGGAATCATCCGGCGTGGAGCCGGGTGCGCGGCCTGCAGATCAGGCCGCGTCCCCGAGAGCCGATCGGAAATATTCGATGGTGCGGCGCAACCCCTCTTCCAGGGCCACCCGGGGCTCCCAGCCGAGCAGATGCCGCGCACGCGAGATGTCCGGGCGCCGCACCTTCGGGTCGTCTTCGGGCAGCGGCTCGAAAACGATGCGGCTGGACGAACCGCTGAGCCTGAGGATGGTTTCGGCGATTTCGAGCACCGTCAGTTCGTGCGGGTTGCCGATGTTGACGGGACGATGAACGTCGTCCGATTCCGGGGCCAGCAGGAGCCGGGCCAGCCCGTCGATCTCGTCGTCCACGAAGCAGAAGCTGCGCGTCTGCGCGCCCGTGCCGTACACGGTCAGGTTCTCGCCCCGCAGCGCCTGCACGATGAAGTTCGACACGACGCGGCCGTCGCGGGGACGCATCGAACATCACTGCCCGGACTGCATCGGCCGGAGCGTGCCGAGCGGGCCGAGCACCGGCCGGAGCACGGCGGCCGGCCCTCGGATCAGCAGGACTTCCCCGTCGGGGAAGATGAATTTCTTCGCGGCCTGCAGGATCGTATCGGGGGTCGAGCGCCGGAGCTGCTCCGGAAAGGCGGACGCGTGGCTGCTGCCCAGCCGGTACAGCTCGGCCTCCAGCATGATGCCGCACAGCCCCGCGCAGGTGTTCAGCCCACCGCGGAACTCGTCCAGAAGCCGGGCGCGCACCGATTCCACTTCCTCCGCCGAAACCGGCGAAAGTTTCATTTCCTCCGCCACACTCTCGATCCGGAGGATTTCCTGCACCGCCTGTTCGGCCGCGGACTGTCCCTGGACATAAAAGGGACCCGGCATGCGCCGGCCCTCGGTCCCGACCGTCAGCAGCGAGGTCGGCAGCGCCTTCGTCAGGCGTTCCTGGAAGATGTGGGCGGCCAGCAGCGCGCTCGCATAGGAAGCATCGTCCCGCGGAGGGAACAGGTTGCCCATGACGAACTGCGCCGCCGGAGACGCCGGGTCGTCCTCGACGAATATCTGCCGGCTGACGGGTTCCCGCGGCTGCACGAACGTGAACGGGACATCGTCGTTGCGCACCCAGACTCCCCAGATGCGCGCCGCGCGCTGCATCACCTGCCGGGCGCGGACGTCGCCCACGACGACAAGCGACGCCTGGTTCGGCGTAATAAACCGCCTGTAAAAATGGCGGACGTCTCCCACCGTGATGGAGGCCACGCTCTGCGGCGTGCCGGCGAGCGGCCGCGCGTGGCTCGTCCCGTCGAACAGGACCTCCTGGAACTGCCTCAGGATCCTCTGCCGCGGGTCGGGAGGCTTCTGCAGTTCTTCGAGGACGGCCCGCTTGACGGCGGCGAAGTCGGCTTCGTTGAACTGCGCTTCCCCGATCGCCTGGTACAGCAGCAGCAGCGACCGCTCGTAGGCGGAACTCTGCCCCCTCAGGACAATGCGGAATCCGTCCCAGTCGCAGGCGATGTCGACTTCGGCCCCGAGATATTCCAGTTCATCCCGGATATCCTTCTCCGTCCTGTCCATGGCCGCCTTCAAAAACATCCGGGAGAGGATATTGGCGACCCCACTCTTGTTCGCGGGATCGAAATAGGCCCCGTGTCGGACGACCAGCCCGATGGCCAGGTCGCTGCCCAGGGCGGGGGTTTCCGCAACCGTGACCTGCAGGCCGTTCAGGAGCCGCTTCGTCGTCGCGTCCGGCGGCGGGTTCCCCTGCTGCGGCGAGGCCGGGACGGAACAAATCAGCAGGAATGCTGTCAAAAACGTTAGATGGCGCAGGCGTTTCATTCTCATGGTTTATCCCTATGGACAAAAGGCTATCATATTAGCCCTGAAGCCTCAAAGACTCAACGGGCTGCAGCCGTGCGCCGCCGCTTCCGGCCGCAGGGCTCATTCCCGCGGGCGGCGGCGTCCCGGGATCTGCTATAATCGGGTTTCCGGGGCCGATGGGCGCCGGGGATTTCAGGTGCGCATGCACAGCCAAAAGGAATCGTCATGGTAGAGTTCAGATCGGAACCGCAGAAAACGCTTCCCAAGGTCAAACTGATCACCGCGATTGCGGCCTGCATCGTCCTGCTGGGCGCGATCTATCTGTTCGTCCGCCACCAGGGCGCCGCTCCGCCTCCGGCGCCCGGCGCGTCCGTGAGCGTCCCGGGTCTGCTTCGGCCGGGGAACACCGATTTCGAATACTATAAAAACCGGATCCGGATCGAAAACGTGAAGGCGACGCTCGGGGTCAGTTTTTCGAACACCCGCACGGCGATGATCTCGGGAACCATCGTGAACGACGGAAGCCGCAGACTCGAGGCCCTGGAAATGCACATCACGCTCTACGACATGTGGGGCAAGCTGTCGAGGGAACGGACCGCGTTCGCCCTCCGCCCGGGGACGGGGTTCAGCAAGAAGCCGATGGAACCGCTGGAGAAACGGGCGTTCACGATCTCGATCGAGTCGGTGGAATATTACTGGAACCCGAAGCAGATCGCCTATGAGATCACCGGCCTGAAGTTTCAATAGCCGGCCGTCGCAGGGCTGCCGGCCGCACGTTCATGCCGACCATCGTCCGGGGAAACCGTTAGTATGCACTCCATCGTTCCGCACGTGCGCATCCGTCGCCGCGCCGCCGCAAACCGGCGCCGCCTCGTTATATGCCTCCTCGTCCTGCTCCTGCTCCCGCTGGCGGGATGCGGGCGCGCGAAGGCGCGCCGGGCCTTGAAGAAAACGCATTACTATGCGGAGATCCTCAGGCGCGAGAGCACGGAAACGATCGGGCGCGACGCGTTCTTCCGGGACAACCTCCTGGCCAATCCCGACCCGGAAATCCGCCGCTGGTGCGCGCTGGCGCTGGGCCGCATCGCCGACCCGCGGGGTTTGGACCTGTTGTACGGCGCCCTGGGCCACGAGGACGCCGGCACGCGGGCCGCGGCGGCATTCGCGGTCGGCACGATGCAGAAGCGGGAACGGCTCGCGGCGCGCTGCGCCGCGGCGCATCCGGAGACCGTGCCGCGCCTGACCCGCCTGCTCGACGATCCTTCCTTCGCCGTGCGCATTCGCGCGGTCGAAGCGATCGGAAAGGCGGCGCCGACGGAGGTTGGGGCCGAAATCCTTCGCAGGATCGAGGACCCGCCGGCCCAGGCCTCGCCGCTACAACGGATGTATCTCGACGCCGCGATCACGGCCCTGGCCCGCCTCGGCGACACCCGGGCGCTCGGGCCTCTCGGGCGGCTGGAGCATTCCGTCGACGCCCGCACCCGCCGGAGCGCGGCGGAGGCGCGCAGGCGGATTCTAGCGGCATCCCGGCCTTCCGGCCCGCTCCCGCAACCGTGCGACCCGGCATCGGCCGCCGTCCCGATTCCGGAGCGGGGCTTCGTCACGCAGGCCGTTTCCCTCGCGCTGGCGGCCTACCGGAAAAACCGCACGATCGTCCGGCTGGAGACCGCCCGGGGCCCGGTCGAGATCGAGCTGTTCCGCGAAGACGCGCCGGTGACGGCGGACCGTTTCGTTTCGATGGCGAAACGGGGCGTTTACGACGGAGCCGCGTTCGCGCGGGCCGGCGCTTCGCCCGTCGTCGAAAGCGGCATTCCGCCGAACCGGCAGGGGCTCCGGCGCCTGCTCCGTAGCGAGGTGAACCTGCAGCCTCTGGAGCGCGGGAGCGTCGGCATGCCGGCGGCCGACTGGGGTTCCGATGCCGGAAGATTTTTTATCGCCCTGGAGCCGCTGCCGTACCGGGACGGAGAGAACACCTGTTTCGGGCGCGTGATCCGCGGCATGGAGACGGCGGAAAGACTCGCTCCGGGCGACACGATCCGCCGCGTCACGATCCGGGAAAAGATCAGCTATCACGATTACCAGCGCTATTGAAACCCGTTTATTTTCGACTTCGCCGCCGCGGCGGCGCGCGGTCCTGATGGAAGCATGACGGAATACGACTACCCGATAGCGGCGCTGGCGGCGGTCGCCGCCGGGGCGGTGAACGCACTGGCCGGCGGCGGCACCCTGATCACGTTCCCGGCGCTGACCTTTCTCGGCATGCCGGCGATCGAGGCAAACGTGACGAATACGGTCGCCCTGTGTCCCGGCTATATCGGCGGGATCCTGGCCCAGTGGAGGGACCTGCGCGGCCAGAAGCGCAGGCTGCAGTTTTTCACCCTGGCGGGCGTCGCCGGGGGCACGCTCGGCGGCATCCTGCTGCTGCAGTCCGGCGAGCGGTTCTTCCGCACGATCGTCCCCTACCTCATTCTCCTGGCGTCCGGACTCCTCGCCATCCAGAATCCCGTGCGCCGGTGGCTGCTTCGGCGCCTGGATATGGCCGCCAGGCCGCACCGCTCGCGCCTGCTGTCGACGGCCCTGATCGGACTGGCGTCGATTTACGGCGGCTATTTCGGCGCGGGGCTCAGCGTCATCATCCTGGCGGTCATGGGCCTGACCGAAGAGGACACGCTCACGCGCCTGAACGCGTCCAAGCAGGCGATCTCGCTGGCCGTCAACGGCGCCGTGGCCGTGTACTTCGTCTTCGCGGGCAATATCGTGTGGCCCATGGCGGGGATCATGGCCGGCGGCACCCTGGTCGGGGGCATGGTCGGCGGCCGGTTCGCCACCCGCGTCGCGCCGGAAACCCTGCGCCGGGTGATCGTCTCGATCGGAATCACCGTGGCCTTCATTTACTTCATCCGGTAGTGCGGCGCGTCTTCGCCTGCGGCAGAGACGGCGGAACCGCCGGCGCGCTCGTTCCCATTGGACTGACCCCGCGATTCTGATACATTTCCCCGGTATGCGAACCGGCTCCATTCAAAGGATTCACCTGATCGGCGTCTGCGGCACGGGCATGGCGTCTCTCGCCGCGATGCTGCAGGCCGAAGGCTACGCGGTCACGGGCTCGGACGAGGGCGTTTACCCCCCCATGAGCGAATTCCTCGCCGATAGGCGCATCCCGGTGTTCCAGGGCTATTCGCCCGGGAACCTGCGGCCCGCACCCGACCTGGTGGTCGTCGGCAACGCGCTGTCGCGCGGC
>CAZTHE010000001.1:66988-88410 GCA_964613495.1 uncultured Acidobacteriota bacterium
GTGGATCTACAACAACTGCCCTTACATGGGCAACGCCGAGATCGAGCAGGTCCTGGACCGGCGGATCCCGTACCTCTCCTTCCCCGAAACGCTCCGGATCTTCTTCCTCCGGGACCGGACGCCCGTCGTCATCACGGGGACGCACGGGAAAACGACCACGACCTCCATGGTCTCGTGGGGCCTGCACGCCGCGGGACTGCACCCCAACTTCCTGATCGGGGGGATCGCCGAGAATTTCCGGTCCAGCTACGGGATGGAAGGGGGCGAGCACTTCGTCGTCGAAGGCGACGAATACGATTCGGCCTTTTTCGACAAGGGCCCGAAGTTCCTCCACTATCTTCCCTACCTGGCCGTCGTCGGCAACGTCGAATTCGACCACGCGGACATCTACGAAAACCTGGATGCGATCAAGCTCCAGTTCCGGCGCCTGGTCCACCTCATCCCGCGGGGCGGCTACCTGGCGGTCGGGGCCGACAGCCCCGCGGCGGTGGAGGTCAGCCGCGGCAGTTTCTGCCCCACGGAAACCTTCGGTCTACAGCCCGGAAGCGACTGGAGCGCCCGGGATATCCGGATCGAGGACGGAAGGATGCGCTTCGAGGTCACGCACCGGGATAAAACGTTCGGGCTCTTCCGCCTGAGCCTCTACGGCCGCTACAACGTGAGGAACGCGCTCGCCGCCGTCGCCCTGATGCATCGGATCGGGATTCCCGAAGCGGAGATCCGGGATGGGCTGGAGACGTTTGCGGGCGTCCGCCGGCGGCTTCAGTTCCGGGCGGAAGTGAACGGGATCCGCATCTATGAGGACTTCGCACACCACCCGACGGCGGTCCGCGAGACGCTGCAGACCTTCCGGGAAACGTTCCGCCCCGGGCGCCTGTGGGCGATCTACGAACCCCGCTCCGCAACGAGCCGGCGCAACGTCTTTCAAAAGGAAATCGCGGATGCCCTGGGCTTCGCGGACTGCGTGGCCGTCCCGGACCCGTTCCGGCCGGAAAAAGTGCCCGGAAGCGAGCGTCTGGACCTTGCGCGCCTGATCGAAGACCTGCGCCGCATGGGGCGCGACGCCTGGAATCCCCGGGACGCGGACGGTATAATTCAAAAAGTGTGCGAGGAAGCCCGTTCCGGAGACTGGATCGTCATCCTCTCCAACGGGGGGTTCGGCGGCATTTACGAAAAGCTCCCGGCCGCACTGAAACGGCGCGATGCGGAATCGCCTGGCGAGGCGAAGGCAAAGGCCCAGGAATGAAACAGAAAACGCTGCCCCGATTACTGCTGTTCTGCTGCATCGCATGCTCCGCCGCATTTCTATGGGGCCGGCAGCAGTCGGGTGCAACCGGCCCGGCCGGGCCGGAACAGGAGGGATTCAAGATCCGGGTGGAGGTCAACACGATCAACGTGCCGATCACGATCCGGCACCCGGAAGGAGGCTTCATCAAGGGCCTCGGGCAGAAAGACTTCCGAATTTTCGAGGACGGGGAGCCCCAGGAAATCGTCTTCTTCGCCCAGGAAGGGCTCCCGGCACGCATCGCCCTGGTGCTCGACACCAGCGGCAGCGTCGGATCGGAGTGGGGCACGATCAAGTATGCGACCAAACGATTCCTGGAGCACCTGAAACCGGACGACCGGTTTTCCCTCGTCAGCTTCAACACCGAGATCCGCCTCAAAATGGACTGGAGCGGGTCGACCGACCGGCTGGACGCCGTCCTGACATCCATCTACTGCAAGGGCAATACCAAGCTGTGGGACGCCATCTATGTCGTCAGCAACGATGTCTTCAAAGGCATCCGCGAGAAGAAGGCCATGATCATCATGAGCGACGGCATGGACAACGAGAGCGCCGTTTCGTACGACGAGGCGCTTCAGGCGGCGATCCGGTCGGAAGCCGCCGTGTACGTGGTCAGCAAGACCGAGGCCGTGCGCCAGCTCTACCTGTCGAACCGGGGATCCTATTACGGTGGTATCCCGCAGGAGGCGTTCGTGCAGGCCGACCTCGTGCTGCGCAAGCTGGCCTACGAGACCGGCGGCCGCGTGCTGTATCCCAACACCTTCGGCCAGCTGGACAACATTTACGCGCAGGTCGACGAAGAGCTGCGCAACCAGTACACTCTCGGCTACATCTCGAGCAACACCGTCAAGGACGGCGGCTACCGCAAGATTTCGGTGGCCGTGAACGCTCCGGGCGCCGTAGTCTCCGCCCGCCCCGGGTACTACGCCCCCGACGCCCGCGGCCGGTAACCGCATCCGCCGGCAAAATCAGTCTTGACATCGCGCGTGACGAGGCACTAACTTTTCTATGCCCCGATAGTGCCCTCGAATTCAAATCAACGTGCAGCATTTGAATTTGGAGGGCACGCCGTGCGCCAACACGCCTACCTGTCTGCCGACTACTCCCCGTCGTTCATTTCGGACGTTTCGCCGCTCGACGCCTACCCGTTCGGAACGGACGGGATTCAGTGGAAGGAAAAGGAAATCGAAGCCATCCGTGCCGCGCTGATGCGGCTCACCTCGCTCCGCGTCATGAATCCCACGGACGTGGACGACCTCGTGCAGGAAACGATCCTCACCATGCTTTCGAAGCATCCCGGGGGACAGCTGGAAAAGGGGCCCATGGCCTGGAGCATGGGGATTTTGAGGAGGAAACTGGGCAACTATTACCGCAGGGTCCAGCGGAATGCGCCGCTGAACGAAAGCGAGGCCTCCATGAGGCGGTGGGTGCCGGCGACCTCGCCGGAGGGATGCCTCTCGCACGCGGAACTGGAACGCATCGTATTCGGGGAACTGCTCCGGATTCCACCCCCGCAGCGCCAGGTCCTGGAGATGTTGATCGCGGGACTCAGTGCCCGCGAGATCACCGAGCAGCTCCGGCCCGTCCGCTACCAGAACGTCATCAACCGGCTCTATCGCGGGAAGAAAAAGCTGGCAGAGGCGCTGGTCAGGTACGGTTACGGCGCAGACCGGTTGGTGGGTATGCGGGGCATGAAATCCGCGCGGGGGAGGAAGCGCGGAGAGAGGCGGCGCGCCTGCGCCGCGCGGGGGAAAGGCACCATATTCTGACCGCGGCTCCCGCACCGGCCGGCGCTTCCCCGGCCGGCTGCAGGTTCGATCGGGGGAGGAAAGGGACCGGCTCCAAACGGAATTATGGAACGGGATTACAGCCACAATCCCGGATCTCGCATCCTCTGCAATGCGCCGGCAATGGGGGGCCTGGGAGCGCGCGATGTCACGAAGGGGAGGCTGAAACGCAACGGACATGGCTCCGCCCGGCGGCGCCGTGTTGTTGAGGTTGTCGGAGGTTTAAGGTGGGTTTCCGCCGCCGCCGGGACACTGGAGCCTGTACCCGTACTGTTTCGCGAACCCGGTTTTTATTTCACGGATTTTTCGAATACCGCAAAATTTTTTCCGCCGCCGCTCAGGACTGCAGGACGACGTTCGCCTCACAGTGAGACAGGATGCGTTCGGTCGTGCTGCCGAACAGGACCTCGCGTATAGGGCTGCGCCCGTAGGCGCCCATGACGACGATGTCGAATCCGCCGGATGCCGCCAGATCGCAGATCACGTCGGCCGGCTTGGAGTGGACGATGACCTGCCGGTCGGCGGCCACGCCGTGGTTCGACAGGAAGGCTTCGGCCGGATCGAGCAGGTCGCGGCCCGTGTCTTCCGCCTGCGCCACGGTCGCCAGCGTACACCGGACACCCGGCCGCGCGGCGAGTTCCGCCGCCGCCAGGAGGGCGCGCGCGGCATGGAGGCTTCCGTCGTACGCGACCAGGATGTTCCGGACCTCGTTCCCCTCGCGGAATGCTTCACCGGCGACCAGGACGGGACGGACGGAACCGCGCACGACGGGCGCGATCCACGCATCGACGGTTTCGCGCGGACTGGCGAGGCGGTTATAGCCGGTCCTGGACACCACCACGACATCGTGCGCCACTGCGGCGCGGCTGATGACGTCTCCCGGAATCCCGGACCGGGTTTCCGTCCGGATCCGGATGCCGCGCGCCCGGCATTCCCCGGCAAACAGCTCCAGGCGCTTCCCGGCTTCCGCCATCAGATCGCGCATCAGCGCCTGGCTTTCGCCCAGCGGGGGCACGACCATCGAGGGGATAAAGCTGTCCGAACCCGTCATCACGGGGACTTCGAACGCCGTCATGTCCGACACCGCCAGCGCGAGGACGGAGCTGCCTTCCTTCCTCGCGAGCCAGAAGGCGACATTCCTGGCGCCCGCGTCGTTCGGAGGTTCGGCCAAGGCAATCAGAATCGAGCGTATCATGATACCCTCCAGGAAACCTGCGGCGCGCCTTTTGGTCGATGTCCCGGCGCACCGGATTTTAACTGCGGCCGCGGCTATGACACCCCGAGATCCGAGCGGATCTTCAGGAGGCTCATGACGTCGCGGCGGGTGACGATTCCCAGGAACCGGCCGTTGTCGACTACGGGCATCTGCTCGAGGTCCCCGGAGAGCATCCGGGAGAGAGCGTCCGTCGCCTCGTCGGCGGGCTTCAGGCAGGCAACGAGCTCGACCGGCGTCATGACGTCCCGCGCCTGCTTGAATCCCCACAATTCCCTGGAAACCGATTTGACTCCATCCAGCGAAACCATGCCGACAAATTCGTCGCGATTGAATACGGGGAAATCCGTGCACTTATGCTTGTAGAAATAATCCTGGACGAGGTCTTGGATGGAGGTCAGCCAATCCACCCGGACAACCGTCTCCGTCATCACCTGGTGCGCCTGCACACCCGAAAGGGTGCGCCGCACCACCACGGCCTGGTAACTCCCCGCCGCCGAGTGCTTCATGAACAGGCCGAGGAAGACGCACAGCATCCCGATGACGAGGCTCCGCGTGGCCACGAACTGCAGGATGCCGAAGACGATCAGGAAGACGGCGCAGGCGTTCCCGACCCTGCTGACGGTTTTGGTGGCGCGCGCCATGTCTTCCCAACGGTCCCAGAGAAAGGCGCGCAGTATGCGGCCCCCGTCGAACGGGAACCCGGGGATCAGGTTGAGACCCGCCAGCAGGATGTTGGCCCATGCCAGGAATTCGGCGACCTGCGCCGCCGGGTGCGCCGGCCGGGTCAGGAACAACGCCAGGTACACGCCCATGAACATCATGCCCAGCGCCATGCTCGCCGCGGGCCCGGAGAGCGCGATCAGGAATTCGTGACGGCCGGACCCGGGCTCGGAAGCGGTTTGCGACAGCCCGCCGAAGACCAGCAGCCGGATGCTGATCACCCGAACGCCGTGCTTCACCGCAACGAAGGAATGGGCGAGCTCGTGGAGCAGGACCGAGAGGAAAAACAGAAGCGCGCAGGATGCTCCCATGACCCAGTATTGCGACCGCGTGGCGCCGGATTCCGCCGGGGGGAAGAAGCTTCCCATCACGGCAAAGAGCGCGAGAACGATGATCCAGGAATAATCGAGGATCACGTCGATCCCGCCAATGCGCATCAGTCTGAATCCGCCGGGCCTCATGCCATTAGATATATCACGCCGCGGAGCCACATCCAAAGGAAGTCCGGAAGGGTGCGGGGATGCTGCTTTTGATTCCGGATTCCGGATTCCGGATTCCAGATAGGCCTGCAAGCCACCGATTTGGGCAGGGGGGAGCAGAACTAAGGGAGGGACTCATCGGAAAAAACTTCGGCTTCGAAAGAGTAGATTTCGGTTTGAGGGTCGCGCCAGGCGGAGCGCGCGAGGCCGGCCTTCATGCAGGTGTGTTCCAGGAACTCGGAGCGTTCCCATCCGTATTCCGTCGCGACCTGGGGCAGGAGCAACCCCCGGTAGCCGCCGCGCACGATGTAGAGCCCGTGCTTCCCCACCTCGATCTCCCCCACGTCCTCGACGCGGCGGAAAGGGGTCAGGACGGAAATCTCGATGCTCAGGCCGCCCGCCTCCTCTTTCGTTACGGGAACGAAGCGCGGATCCTCGAGCGCCGCGCTGAGGACGCAGTGCTGCACGACCCGGTACAGCTCACGGTCGGCGATCAGCTGGCCGATGCACCCGCGCAGTTCGCCCCCCTCGTGCAGCGAAACGAAGGCTCCCTTCTGCGCGAGCAGGGTTTCGCGGGACGTCTGATAGGGCGGGATCCTGCCGCTTTCGAGGTAGGCCTGCAGCGTCGCCCTCGCCAGTCTCAAAAGTTCGGCCTTTTCGTCATCCAGCATCGTTCGCCGCCTTCTCCCAAAAATCCTCAGCCCGTCGGCGGAGGACCGAGTTCCTGTTTTCGGATGCGTTCCAGTTCCCGCAGGCGGCCGAGCTCGCGGCGCTCGGCCGCCAGCTTGCGCCTCCTCTTCAGGACCTTCTGGCGCCGCTGCTCGCGGTTCTTGATGCTGCTGTCGAGTTTGGACCAGAACTCGCGGAAATACTGCACCATCGAGACCAGGGCGAAAACCACGACCGCCCACAGGAGGACCTTCGCCGTCCATTCCACCCATCCGCCGTATTTGTGTCCCAGGATCAGCCCCACGACCGCGGCGACCTGCGTGACCATCTTGCCCTTGCCGAGGGTGGACACGTTGATGGAAAACCCTTCGTGCGCCGCGATGCTGCGCAGGCCGCTCACGGCGAATTCCCTGCCGAGTATGATGACCACCATCCAGGCGGGCGCGATTCTGAGCTGGACCAGGGAGACCAGGGCGGAAGAAATCAGCAGTTTGTCGGCGATCGGGTCCAGCAGCCGGCCCAGCGTGGTGACCTGCTTTCTCCTGCGGGCCAGATACCCGTCCAGCAGGTCCGTCAGCGCGGCGACCAGAAAGAGGCTGGCGCCCCAGAAAGCCCAGGTCCGGATCTCGACCGTCAGGAGAACGACGACGACGATCGGAACCAGAAAGATCCGGGCTACCGTCAGTGCATTCGGCAGATTCATAAGAACGATTACAGTATCACAAATCGGCCGATTCGGAACGATAGATTCGCATCCGGTTCGGGATTCGAGGCCGGGGGGGATCCGCCATGGAACCGGGATCTCGCATCCCGAATCGGGCCTGTGGTATCATAGGGCGTTCCCGGGAGGCGTTGTGATCAAGGCACTCATACTCGCAGGAGGGAAGGGGGCGCGGTTGCGGCCGCTGGTCCTGCATACACCCAAACCCATCGTTCCGCTGGCTAATATCCCGTTTCTCTTTTTCCAGATCGACCGCATCAAGCGGGCGGAGATCACCGAGATCATCCTCAGCCTTTCCTATCAGCCCCGCAAGATCACGGACATCTTCGGCGACGGCATAAAATACGGCGTCACGATGCGCTACACGCACGAAGACCTCCCGCGAGGAACCGCGGGCGCCTTCAAGGCCGCCGAGAACCTCATCGACGACACGACCGTCGTTCTGAACGGGGATATCCTGACGGACACCGACCTGACCGACGTCATCCGGTATCACCGGGAGAAGAAGGCGGAAGCGACCATCGTCATGGCTCGAGTCATGAATCCCATCGGGTACGGTCTCGTGGAAGCGGCTCCTGACGGACGGGTACAGCGGTTCATGGAAAAGCCGCCGGAGGACGAGGTCACGGGCGACACGATCAACGCCGGGATTTACGTCCTCGAGCGGTCCATCTTCGAGAGGATCCCCGGGGAGGGCGCCCAGAGCTTCGAGCGCGATATCTTCCCGGCGATGGCGCACGAAGGCGCCGCGATCTACGCATACCTGACGCACGGGTACTGGCAGGATATCGGGAATCCCCAGAAATACCTGGAGGCCAGCTTCGGCATCATCTCCGGCAGGACGAAGATGCCGGGGTACCCGCAGAAATCCTGCACTCCCAACAATTGGGCCAAAGACCAGGTCTTCATCGACGCCGTCTCCATCCTCGACGGCAAATGCGTCATCAAACCGGGAGTCGCCATCGAGAATTCGGTCCTCGGAGAGGCGTGCCGCGTCGAGGAGGGAGTCCTGATCAAGGATTCCGTGATCTGGAGCGGAACCCGCATCCTGGCGAATGCGCGGATCGAACGGGCCATCGTCGGCCGGCAGTGTCATATCGGCGAGGGCGTGCGCCTGCGGCCGGGGACGGTCCTGGGAGACAAGTCCATCGTCTCGGATTTCAGCGTGATCTGAATCGCCGAGGGATGCGGTTCCCGAATCGTCCGATCTCCGTCCCCGCAATGCCGGGGATCACTTTTTGACGACCAAATCGCCGACGTGTATTTCCGAAAGGCTGTTGACGATTTTCCCGGTCGACGTCCGGCTTCCCGTCTCCACCACGACGATGTCCCCAAGGATCTGAGGCGGCAGTTTGCGCCCGCGAAGCAGCGAATCCAGCGAGAAGCGATAGCCCCAGTCGGCAATCGGCCTGTAGGTCGCATCCGAGGCGGTCTTCCCGACTGCCATGTCGCTCGATTTGTACCCGCGGTAGGGCCGGAAAACGACGAACCGGTCTCCGGCTTTGACCCCGTCCCGCGATCCCAGGCCAATAAAGCATATGCTCCCGGCCGCCAGCTGCCTCGAGTCGTCCTTTCCGACGAGGATGGAACTTGCCACCCCCTGCGGCGGCAGCGTCGCCGTATCGGTCGAAAACTCGCCGGCGAATTCCACCGGCGCTTTCGGCACGTCGGGAACCACGAGGTCGCCCTTGCGCATCCCCTGGCAGGAATCCTGGACGAGGGCGGTCGCGTGCCCGGAACCGACGGAAACGATCCGGACCTTGCCGACATCCTGATAATAGTAGCCGGCGCGGTCCCCCGTCAGGGAATTGCGGATTTTCCCCTCCGGCCGCACGACACCATAGATGGTTCCGGCCTTTAACGAGGACGCCTTCGGGCCGTTCAGGTAGAGGATTTGCCCCTGGACCGCCAGGGTCGTCGTCCCCTCCATCTCGACGGCCGCGACGTAAACGTCGAGAGGGAGCGTGGCATCCTGGATGGAGCCGACACACGCCATTTCACTCGGAATGGCCACCTTCATCGCAAACAGCAGTATTAGTGTGAACATGTCTCTCAGATCGGCCGGCGCCCGTGCGGAATTTAGCGGAAAAAGGCGAGGTTTTGGGGTGGTTCGGGGTCTTTCGCCGGTTTGGGACTTCGGCCGTGGCCGGCGGCTAATCGCCGGCGCCGGCCCTTCCGGCAAAGTACTGGACGATCTGCGCGGCGGCCTTGGGGCCCACGTACGGCGAGAGTTCGCCAAACGACGCATTCTTCACGCGTTCCAGGCTCCCGAACGCGCGCAGCAGGACCTTTTTCCTCACCTCGCCGATCCCGGGGACATCCATGAGTTCGGAGTCGAAGTCGCGCAGTTCCCTGCGCTTGCGGTGGTAGGTCACCGCGAAGCGATGCGCCTCGTCGCGCATCTTCTGGATCAGGTGCAGGACCGGGGAGTCTTTCGCCAGCGCCACGGGACGGTCCTCCCGTCCCTTGACGAAGAGAATCTCCTCCCTCTTCGCGATCGCGGCCACGGGCTGGTTCTCCAGTCCCACTTCGTCCAGCGCGGCGACGGCGGCCGACAGCTGTCCCTTCCCCCCGTCGATCAGGACGAGGTCGGGAAGATTCCCCTCGTCTTCCTCGAGGACATTTTCGTAATGCCGGTGCACGACCTCGCGCATGGCGGCGAAATCGTCGGGACCCTTCACGCTCTCTATTTTGAACTTGCGGTAGCCGCCGCGTTTCATTTCGCCGTTGAGGCATACGACCATGCTGGCCACGGTATCGGTCCCCTGCACGTGGGAGATGTCGAACGTCTCGATGCGGCGGGGCAGCGACTCCAGCCCGAGGCTTTCCTGCAGCGGCCGCAGCAGATCCTCCCCCCTGGCCTTGAGGATGCGGAACCGCGTCTCGAAAGACAGGCGGGCGTTCCGCATGACCAGGTCCAGCATCTCCGACTTCAGGCCGCGGCGCGGCGACCGCAGGACGACCCGGCTTCCCTTGCGTTCCGAAAGCCAGGATTCGAGCGCCTCGGCGTCCTCGATGTCGGCCGGGATGTAGATTTCCTTCGGGGTGAAGCTGTCCTGCAGATAATACTGGGTGAGCGCCTGCGAGAAAAATTCGGCCGGGTCGAACGCGATCAGGTCCTCCCAGAAGAATTCCCGCCGCCCGACCATGCGGCCGCCGCGCATGGCGAAGACTTCCAGGGCCAGTTGCGCTCCTTCCTGATAGTAGCCGAAGAGGTCGCAGTCGTCCTGTCCCTCCATCGCCATTTTCTGCCGCTCCGACATGTCCCGCACCATGGCGATCCAGTCGCGGTACATCGCGGCGGCCTCGTATCGCGTCTCTTCCGCCGCTTCCGTCATGCGGGCCTCCAGGCGGCGGACCAGGTCGTCGGTCCTGCCCGAAAGCAGCAGCTTCACGTCTTCCACCGCCCGGCCGTATTCCTCCTTCGTGCACAGCCCCGACACGCAGGGGCCCAGGCAGCGCTTCATCTGATAATCGAGGCACGGCCGCTCCGCCGTCCCGTCCACGGGCAGGTTGCAGGTGCGCAGGCGGAAATATTTATGGATCAGCTTGATGGTCCGCCGGGCATGGCCCGCGGGCAGGAACGGCCCGTAGTAGAGCGCCCCGTCCTTCCGGACGCGCCGGGTGATGAAGATTCTCGGATACGGCTCCTGCACCGTCAGCTTCAGATAGGGAAAGCTCTTGTCGTCCTTGAGGTTGATGTTATACCGCGGCTGATGCCTCTTGACGAGGGTGGACTCGAGGATGAGGGCCTCGACCTCGCTGTCGGTGACGATGGTCTCGAGGTCGGCGGCTTCGGAAACCAGGCGCTGCGTTTTCGGGTCGAGCGGGCGGCTCTCCTGGAAATAGGAACGCACCCGGCTGCGCAGCGAACGCGCCTTGCCGATATAGATGATCTTTCCCCGGGAGTCTTTGTAGAGATAAACGCCGGGCTCCGCCGGCAGCTGGTCGATTTTTTCCCGCAACACAAACTAAAAATAGCACAGACACCGGCCGGGGTGGGCGGAACAATCGGGGTGCGCCCGCGGCCGCGCCCCGCAAGGCGTCATGGGGCCAGCCTGGCTTTCACGAGTTCGCTGACCCTGGCGCCGTCCACCGGCCGTCCCGCGAACCGGGCCATGCAGGCCTTCATGACCTTCCCCATGTCGCGGATCGAAACCGCGCCGGTCTCGGCCAGCACCGCATCGACGGCTGCCGCAATTTCCTCGTTCGTGACGGCCGCAGGAAGGTATTCCTCGATCACCTTGATTTCCGCGGTTTCCTTTTGCACCAGGTCCATCCGTCCCCCCTGCGCGAACTGCTCGATGGAATCCTTGCGCTGCTTGATCAGGCCGAGGAGGACCTGGACGACGTGCGCGTCCTCCAGTTCCTGCCGCGTGTCGATTTCCCTGTTCCGCACGGCCGCCTTCATCATCCGGAGCACGCTCAACCGCTCCGCCTGTTTGGCTTTCATCGCCGCCATGAGATCTTCGCTGATTCTTTCCCTGAGTAGCATAAAACCTCGATTCCAGATTCCGGATTGAAGATTCCAGATGTAATTCCCCGACAGATTCAAGCTCCCGAATACGGAATCCGGCGCCCGGAACTGGTTTCATTAAGGACGGCGAGAATTTCGCCGTGAATCCGGCCGTTGGACGCCACGACTTCCCGGTCGTAGATGGAGCCGAACCGGCCGCCGAAATTCGTCACCGTGCCTCCGGCTTCCCGCACGATCAGGTACCCGGCGGCGCAATCCCACGGGTTGAGCTTGATTTCCCAGAACCCGTCGAGCCGCCCGCCGGCGACCGCGCAGAAATCCAGCGCGGCGGAACCGCTGCGCCGAATCCCCTGGGTCCGGACGGCGAAGGCGCAGAAGTTTTCCAGGTTCGTCCGCGCATCGGTCCGTATGTCGTACGGGAATCCCGTCGCCAGCAGGCTCGTGTCGAGCGACGGCACGGAGGAAACGCGCAGCGGCGCCCCGTTGCAGAACGCGCCGCAACCCCTGCGGCCTGTGAACAATTCGTCGCGGACGGGGTCGAAAACGGCGCCCCACTCCAGGATGCCCCCGGCCTCGAGCCCGATGGACACGGAGAAGGCCGGATACCCGTGGGCGTAGTTCGTCGTCCCGTCCAGCGGATCGATGATCCAGCGGACCCCCGCCTCGGTCTCGCGGTTGTGCTTCTCCTCCGCCAGGATCGCGTGCGACGGGTATTCGCGGCGTATCCGGGCCACGATCCATTCCTCGGCCGCCAGATCCGCTTCCGTCACGAGATTGACCGCGCCCTTGTGCTCCACGGCGATACCCGTCCTATAACGGTCCAGCAGGATGCGTCCCGCCTCGCGGGCCACGGAAGTTCCAAGATCTGCGCATTTGTCGATGTTCAGCATGGTCATGGTGGCGGATTCCAGATTCCAGATTCCGGATTTTTGACGCGAAATGCGAGATCAGGAACCGGTTATTCGCACTTTGACTGTTTGGGCCGCATGGAACGATGGATCCATCGACGACGGAAGAATCCGATTGAGCCCCGATCCGCATGTCGCATTCCGGATCACTCCGCTTCCAGGCGAAGGATTTCCGTCCCTTTCGGGGGATTGAACCGGAATGCCCGGCTGTCGATTTTCGCGTTCCTCACAAGATTCGACAGGACGAATTCCGAAGTGTTGCCCCCGGGCTCGTGTATGACGATGCGGCGCACGTCAAAGGTCCTCGGATCCAGCTCCAGGACCAGGAATTCGTATTCGCCGCCGCCGCGCGGGATCAGCCGCAGGTGCAGCGACTCCGCTTCGGCCGGCTTGAAGTCCCTTTCCCAGGACACGGCGAAGCTTTTCCTTAGATCCGCGCTTCCCAGCAGCAGTTCCAGGGGGGTGCCGCGCATGTCGGATGCGCGGAACGCCCGGACCGTGACCTGGCGGTCGGCGGGGACGTACAGGAAGGCGTCCTGCCCGTCCGCGATGAACATTTTCTCCTCAGGCCGGCGGTATTCCCAGCGCATCAGGCCCGGCCGCTTCATCCGGAACACGCCCGATTCCTCCTGCTCGATTCCGGGGGCGCGGTAGGTCTGCCGGAACTCCCCCGCGATGGTCTGCACGCCGGCATACCGCCGTTCGAGTCCCGTTACGGCCGCTTCCAGGTCTGTCCCGGGGGCCGCCGGCGCCCACGCCGCAAAGAAAAGCAGTGCGGCGCAGATCCCCCACAGGGAAACGGGCCGCACCCCTGCCCCGGTCTGTCGCGCCCTGATTGCCGCCCTTCCCGTTCGCATCATCTTCGTCCGCTCAGGATGCGCCTCCGGTCTCCGACTGCGCGGCGTCCGTCCCCGTTTCCGGGTTCTTGACGGTATCGATCAGCAGGAGCGCGATGCCGATCGTGATGGCCGAATCGGCCACATTGAACGTCGGCCAGTGAAAAGCGTCATGGATATGAAAATCGATGAAGTCGACGACGACTCCGCGGATGAGCCGGTCGACGAAATTTCCCAGGATCCCGCCCGTCATGACGGCGAGGGACGCGCGCAGGAGCCTGCGCTCCGCCGGCACGTGCCTGCTGTAGACGAAGATGACGAGCACCGCCGCGACGGCCAGCGCCGCAAGGATGTAGGGCTTCCATGCGGAAGCGGTCCCGTCGAACAGCCCGAACGCCACGCCGGAGTTTTCCCAGTACGAGAAGCGCAGGAACCCGGGAATGAGTTCGACGGGGCCGCCGGGATCGAGCTTCATGCGCGCAACCCATTTCGTCAGGTAATCGACGACGAGCACGAGCAGCGCGATCGCATAAAATCTGTTTTTCATCGGGATCCAGTCACCGGCTATTCCGGGCGCAGGGATTCATGCCGCCCTGGCTGCGCAAAGCCTCACGCACCCTTCAGAACCTCGTTGATGGCCGGGACGCAGCGCTCGCAAAGCGTCGGCCAGGCGCCGTCGCGGCCGACCTCGACCGAGTAGTTCCAGCACCGTTCGCATTTGGCCCCTTCCGCCTTCAAGACCTCTATCTGCGGCTCGTCCCCGGCTGCCCCGGCCTCCTGGAGGGAGACCTGGGAGACGATGAAGATGGTCCTCAGGTCGCTTTCGTGGCGCCGCAGGAGGGCCGCCGCTTCGCCCGACGCCCGGACCACGATCCTCGCCTCGAGCGAATTGCCGATGACGCCGCCCTGGCGGACGTCCTCGAGCGCCTTCAGGACCGAGTCGCGCACGGCGCGGAGCTTGTCCCATTCCTCCAGGAGACGGTCCGCGTCCGGCAGGGCTTCCGGCTTCGGGAAGAGCAGTTCGTGCACCGAAACCGTCCGGGATTCCGGGGACCGGCCTTCGTGCATCGCGTGGTAGACCTCTTCGCTCGTGAACGAAAGGATGGGGGCGATGAGGCGCGTGAACGCGTCCAGGATCGCCCAGAGCGCGGTCTGTGCGGAGCGCCGCTCGGGCGAATGCGTCGCGCTGGTATAGAGACGGTCTTTCAGGATGTCGAGGTAGAACGCCGACATGTCCACGGTGCAGAAGTTGTACAGGGCGTTGTACGCCTGGTGGAACTGGTAGTCTTCGTAGCCCTTGAGGCACTTTCGGACCAGGGCGTCCGTACGCGCCAGCGCCCACCGATCGATTTCGAGCATCCGCTCGTAGGGCACCCGGTCGGTCGCGGGATCGAAGCGCGGATGCCCGGGATCCTGCTGGTTGCCCAGGTTGCCGAGCATGAACCGGCAGGTGTTGCGGATTTTGCGGTAGGCCTCGCCCAGCCGGTCGAGCAGTTCGTCGAAGATTCGCACGTCCTCGACATAGTTGACGGAACTGACCAGCAGGCGCGCGATTTCCGCGCCCCGGGCCTTGACCAGGTCGTTCGGGTCGATGCCGATGCCTTTCGATTTGGACATCGCGCGCCCCTTCTCGTCCAGGGTCCAGCCGTGCGTGATCGCGGTCCGGTAGGGAGCCGATCCGCGAAGGGCCACGGCGATCAGGAGCGAACTTTGGAACCAGCCGCGGTACTGGTCTCCGCCCTCGATGTAGAGGTCGGACGGCCAGGGGAGGTCCGGCCGCGTCCCCAGCGCGGCCAGGTGGCTGCTGCCCGAGTCGAACCAGACGTCGAGGATGTCGAACTCCTGCCGGAAATCGGCGGCGCCGCATTCCGGGCAGACGGTCCCCTCTGGCAGCAGTTCCGCCGGGGTGCGGGTGTACCACGCGTCCGCCCCCTCCTTCGCGAAGATGCCGGCGACGTGATCGATGATGTCCTTGCGCAGCAGGACGCGGTCGCAGGACTTGCAGTAGAAGGCGATGATGGGGACGCCCCACGCGCGCTGGCGCGAGATGCACCAGTCGGGGCGCTCGCGCACCATGTTGCCGATGCGCTCCTCTCCCCACGACGGGATCCAGCGCACCTTGTGAATCGCCTCCAGCGCATTCTCCCGGAACCCGTCCTTGTCGAGGTCGATGAACCACTGGGGCGTCGCGCGGAAGATTACGGGTTTATGGCACCGCCAGCAGTGCGGATAGGCGTGGCCGAAATCCTCGGTGAAGAGGAGGGAGCCGTTTTCGCGCATGTGGGCCACGATCTTCGCATTGGCGTCGAAGACCCCGAGCCCCCCGAAGCGGTCGACCCTGGCGAGGAACCGGCCCGAATCGTCCACCGGGCACAGGATATCGAGCCCGTAGTTTACGCCGGTGACGTAGTCGTCGTAGCCGTGGCCGGGCGCCGTGTGCACGCAGCCCGTGCCGGCGTCCAGCGTCACGTAATTCGCCAGGACGAGGAGCGATTCCCGGTCGAGGAACGGGTGCCGCGCCTTGCGCCGGTCCAGTTCCTTCCCGGCGAAGCGGGCGACTTCCGTGCAGCCGGTCCAGCCGAGCTTTTCCGATACGGCCCGGAGCAGTTCGGTCGCGACGATGTACCCCTTGCCGCCGGCGCGCACGGCGGAGTACCGGTACTCGGGGTGGAAGGCGATCGCCAGATTGGCGGGAAGCGTCCACGGGGTCGTCGTCCAGATCACGACCGACCAGTCGGCGCCGGCGAGTTTCGGGTCGATGTCGGACAGGTCGGACACGACCGGGAAGGCGACATAGATCGACGGGCTGGTGTGGTCCTCGTACTCCACCTCGGCCTCGGCCAGCGCGGTCTTGCAGGAGAAACACCAGTGAACCGGCTTCAGGCCCTTGTAGACGAGCCCCTTGCCGACACACTCGCCCAGGGCGCGGGCGATTTCCGCCTCGTACGGGTAGCTCATGGTCAGGTAGGGATTGTCCCATTCGCCGAACACTTCCAGACGCTTGAATCCCTGGCGTTGCACCTCGATGAATTTTTCGGCGTATTTGCGGCACTCGCGGCGGATCGCCACCTTGCTCATCTGCGCCTTTTTCGCGCCCAGCTGCTCCTCGACCTTGATTTCGATCGGGAGGCCGTGACAGTCCCACCCGGGGACATACGGGGCGTCGAAGCCCATCATCGAGCGCGATTTGACGATGATGTCCTTGATGATCTTGTTGATGGCGGTCCCCATGTGGATGGCCCCGTTGGCGTACGGGGGGCCGTCGTGCAGCACGTACCCCGGTGAGCCGGCTCGCGCCTTGCGGATCCTGGAGTAGACGTCGATCTTCTCCCAGTGGCGCAGCATTTCCGGCTCGCGCTGCGGCAGGTTGGCCTTCATGCTGAAGGCGGTTTTGGGCAGATTGAGCGTGTTCTTTATGTCGCTTGTCACGGCCTGAGTGTCTCCTGAAAAAACCATTACTATATCACATCCATCCCGTTGCCAGAATGTTGCAGTCCGGCGCATTATTGACAGGGACTTGCGGCCCGGCGGCGCGGACAGGCACAGGCGGATTCCAGATTCCAGATTGCAGATTGGGGATCAAGGGCGATTTGCGGGCGGTGGCCGGCGGATCTGCCGGCAGCATCGGGGCAAAAGGAATGGGGGCAGGCGCTATCTCAGCAGATCGCTGAAGAAGTCGAATTTGAAGACGCCGTGCTCCCGGACGATCCCGAAATCCCTGCGCTCCTGCCCCAGGGTGATCGCAACCACGGCGCCGTCGGGTCCGGCGGACCTCAAGACGAAGGTCCCGGCGTCGAGGAAATCCCGCAGGGCTGCAGCGCGGACGAAATATTCGAAGAATCCCGACCGCATCCGGTTGCTGTCGGTCTCGAGCGACTCGAGTATCTGCTCTTCGGTGTACCTGCCGAGCGTCCCCGAGGCGATGAGCCTCGCGATCGTTCGCCTGCTGCCGGCAGCCGTGCAGTTCCAGCCTTCGGCGTATTTCCCGTCCAGCAGAGTCCTGAGGTAGTTTTTGTACATGGACGGGTAATCCGGGCTTTGCGGGACGACGGGAGACTGGGCACACCCGCAGGGAGGGGCCGCCGGCGCAGCGGAAAACGCTATCAGGCCCATAGCCAGGGCGCAAACCAGTGCGGCAGGGATCCGTCTTTTCATGGCACTCCTCCGGCGATGCGCCCGTTGCGAACCTCCCGCCGGCAAGAGGACGGGACGGCCGCCGTTTGTCTTATCGGGACATTTTTCCGAAAGCATCTGGAATTGGTGCTCGGAAACGGCGATTCGCCTGGCGCCGTGCAGGCACCCGGCTGAGGCGGCGGAAAGGAAAGGGAGATCTCTCCCGGCCCTCCATTTTCCCCGCTTGTATCGCGCGGCGTAATTCCTGTATCCTGCTCGCTGGTTCCCAAAGACATATGGTTTCATCCAAGGAGGGCTTTCCATGCAGAATCCCGATGCGAAACCGAGGTTCCGGCCCTACGTACCGGCAAATGTGCAGATGAGCGAATTCACCTTGCGGGCCGTGATCCTCGGGCTGGTATTGACCGGGATCCTGGGAGCCGCAAATGCCTACCTGGGACTCAAGGCGGGCATGACCATCGCGGCCACCTACCCGGCCGCCGTTCTCAGCATGGCGCTTCTGCGGCTCATGAAGGGGTCCCTGCTCGAAGAGAACATGGCCCGCACGATCGGGTCGATCGGGGAGTCCGTCGCCGCCGGGGCCTGTTTCACGATTCCCGCCTTCGTGCTGGCCGGTCTCTGGCCCGGACTCGGGATGGAGTATTACTGGCAATCGGTCGCCCTCATGGTAATCGGCGGCCTGCTGGGCATCCTGTTCGTGACCCTGCTCCGCCGCGTAATGGTCGAAGACGCCGACCTTCCCTTCCCCGAATCGGTCGCCGCCGCCGAAATCCACAAGGCGGGACAGCACAGCTCCAAGGCCGCCAAGATCCTGTTCGCCAACATGGGATTCGGCGCATTGATGTACGCCCTGGCGCAGGTGAACGTGTTCCAGTATGTAAAGGATTTCA
Source organism: uncultured Acidobacteriota bacterium (assembly GCA_964613495.1). Taxonomy (GTDB): domain Bacteria; phylum Acidobacteriota; class UBA6911; order UBA6911; family UBA6911; genus UBA6911. The sequence continues at coordinate 85,111 of CAZTHE010000001.1, forward strand.
CGGTAAATATCGGGACGGTCGGGAAAAGCCTCCTGCTGCGCACCAGCACGAACCCGAGTGTCGCGAACCTGACCACGGGCGGCGTAAGCACCTTCAGCTCCCCCGCCGTCAGCCCCGCTTATCTGGGAGTCGGCTACATCATCGGGCCCAGCCTGGCCGCCCTGAACTTCGCGGGCGGCGTCCTCGCCTGGGGATTGATGGTGCCGCTGCTGACCTACCTGCTGGGCCCGCAGCTCGAAGGCGCGATCGTGGAGGGCCAGGTCGGGTGGGGAACGCTGGCGGGCGCCGTCTATTTTTCCATCGTCCGTCCCATCGCCGTCGGAGGAATGCTCGTGGGCGCCGGGTACACGCTTTTCCGCATGCGCAAGCAGCTCGGCGTCGGCATGGCGCGCGCCGTCAGCGACCTGCGGAAATCCGCCGAAGCGCACCAGGCGGCCGACCGGACCGAAAGGGACCTGAACGCCAAGGCGGTCTTCCTGAGCATCGGACTGGTGTTTTTGGCCATGATCGGCCTCTACTACTTCTTCATCTCCGGGTCCGGCACCGTCACCGGGTCCACGGTGTGGGCCGGTTCCGTCACGGCCGCCCTCGTGATGCTGATCCTCGGGTTCTTCTTCGCCGCCGTGTCCGGCAACCTCGTCGGCATGATCGGGTCCTCGAATAACCCGGTGTCCGGGTTGACCCTGTGCACGCTCGTCGTGGCCGCACTGCTGATGGTGTCGATGGGCGTCGCCGGAGTCAGCGGCGTCGCGGCCGTGCTCGGGGTCGCCGCCATCGTCTGCGTTTCCTCGGCCGTTGCGGGCGAAATGCTGCAGGACCTCAAGGTCGGCCATATCCTGGGCGGCACGCCGTCCCGGATGCAGATCGGCGACATCCTCGGCATCATCGTCGCATCCCTGGTCCTGTTCTTCCCCATCATGGCCCTCGACCGCGCCTACCATTTCGGCAGCCCGGACCTTTCGGCGCCGCAGGCGGGACTCATGGCCATGCTCGCCCAGGGCATCGTGGGAGGATCCATGGCCTGGCCTCTCGTGGTGGTCGGAATCCTCATGGGATTCGCCATGATCCTGGTCAAGGTCAAGAGCCCGATGCTGTTCGCCGTCGGCATGTACCTGCCGCTCAACACGACCTTCGCCATTTTCGTGGGCGGCATCGTCCGCTGGGTCACCGATAAGCTGCGCGACCGCAGGGGATTCAACGACGCCCAGAAAGCCCGCGTAGAAAACGCGGGGATCCTGACCGCATCCGGCCTGATCGCCGGTGAAGCCCTGTGCGGCCTGGCCATCGCCGCCATCTGGCAGGGCAGGACGCCGCGGCTGTTCGAGTCACCGCACTGGATCGGCATGATCGTGGCATTTGCCGTCCTGTTCCTGATCATGATCCGCGTGCCTCTGGCAAACGCCGGCAAAGCGGACGAGCCTGCGCCGCCTACGGCGATAATGTGATCGTCGATGCGGCATTGTCGACGCGAGATTGACGATGCGAGATCGTCGATGCGAGATCGTCGATGCGAGATCCGGGATTGGCGGCAGATGGCCAATCCCGGGCCCCGGGTCCTGACGGCCGGCCCGGGCCTCTCCGCCGAGTCACCGCAAAACACCCGATCGACCTTTCGCGGAGAGGAGACCCATCCGCATCACAAAAGCGAATGGGCTCCGAAAGACGATGCTGACCCCGATCTTCTTTTTCCCTCTTCCCCTCTCTTCCTCCGCCCCTTTACCCCTCTAATCCTCTGATCCTCTTATCCTCAACTCCGCCGATCACCGCCAGTCTCGCCTCCCGACGGGACCTTCAATTGCCCCGCCGGATTGTTAAATATTCATAATATTCAATTGTTTATAGCCGCCCGGCCAAGGATCCCGCGATCTCGGATCGGCAATCTCGCATCTCGCATCCTATATTTGACAATGATGCACTCAGATATTATGAAGTGATCGTACTAAATAAAATAAGGAGGTATGGAAAATGAGACTGGTACCCTATTTCAGGAAAAGCGAGTTGCCGGCGGCCAACCGGCTGTTCGAAGAATTTTTCGAGGATTTCCCTTTCATTTCCTATCCGGAAAACCGGAACCTGTGGAATCCCGCCGTGGACATCCTTGAAAAGGACGGAAGCCTTGTTCTCCGTGCCGAACTCCCGGGAATGAATGAAAAGGAGATCGAGCTCAAGATCGAGGGGGACGTCCTGATTCTCAAGGGCGAGCGGAAGATGGAATCCGAGGACAAGAAGGAAAACTATCATCGGATCGAGAGATCTTTCGGCACTTTCACGCGCACTTTCCGGCTGCCGGAAACGGTGGACCGGGACAAGGTCAGCGCAGACTACAAGAACGGGATCCTGACGGTGACTTTGCCTAACAAACCCGAGGTGAAACCCAGGGAGATCCCGGTCAAGGTGAATTGATTCGGCCTCGGGATGCGGGAATCGTTTTTTTTACTGCCGGTTCCCGCATCCCGATTTTTCGCGGCGGGATTATACTTCAACGGACATGAGGATCGCGCGTGATGCGTCTAGACAAATTTACTCTGAAGGTTCAGGAAGCGTTGCAGGTGGCGCAAAAAAGGGCGGAGACGCTGAAAAGCGCCCAGCTCGAACCGGAGCATCTGCTTGAAGCGCTCGTATGGCAGGAAGACGGCATCGTCGCCCCGCTACTGAAAAAGCTCGGCGTATCGATCGATTCGGCCCGATCGGAAATGGACCGGCACTTCGCGTCGCAGCCGAAGGTCGACGGCCGGCAGCTGTCGCTCTCGCCCAGGCTCGACGCCGTCTTCGCGCAAGCCGAAAAGGAAGCCGATCAGTTCAAGGACGAATACGTTTCGACCGAGCATTTCCTGCTGGCGCTGGCGGCGTCCGACGGGTTTGCCGGCGAGCTGCTGCGCAGGGCCGGCGCGAACCGGGACAACGTCCTGAGGGCCCTCGCGTCGATACGCGGGGGGCAGCGGGTGACCGACCCGAATGCGGAGGAGAAGTACCAGGCCCTGAAACGCTATGCCCGCGACCTGACCGACCTCGCCCGGCGGGGCAAGCTGGATCCGGTGATCGGGCGCGACGACGAGATCCGCCGGGTCGTCCAGGTCCTCTCGCGCAGGACCAAGAACAACCCGGTCCTCATCGGGGAGCCGGGCGTGGGCAAGACGGCCATCGTCGAGGGGCTGGCCCAGCGCATCGTCGCCGGCGACGTGCCGGAAACGCTCAAGAAGAAGCAGATGGTCGCCCTGGACCTCGGCGGCATGCTGGCGGGAGCCAAATACCGGGGCGAGTTCGAGGACCGGCTGAAAGCCGTCCTGCGCGAGATCGAGG
>CAZTHE010000002.1:0-48950 GCA_964613495.1 uncultured Acidobacteriota bacterium
GGCCCGGCGCCCGTCTCGGTGGACATCCGCTTCACTCCCTCTTTCTTGTTCATGTAGGCCTGCATGAGGGCGGTGTTGAGCTTGTGGCTGCCGACGGGGCTGACGTGCTCCGATTTGTAATAGATGCGGGCCGGCGTATCGAGCGCCTCCTCCAGCGCGCGGGCGCGAAAGACAGGGCTGGGCCGGTACAGGCGGTAAATGTCACGGACCTCGTCCGGAATCTCGATCCACCGCTCCCGGGAAGCCTCCTGCAGGATCAGGCCCATCGGGAAAATGGGCGTCAGCATATCCGGAGTGAGGGGCTCCCGGGTGGCCGGATGCAGCGGCGGAGGCAGCGGCGTCGGCAGATCCGCCTGGATGTTGTAAAAATGCGTAGGAATTTCGGATTCAGGCAGGGTAATCTTGGTGTCGGTCATAGATCTCCTCCAAATTTGGGAACTGCGAGCATAGCACAGGATTGCCCCGATGTCAGGCGCGGATATGCGGACGGGGGCGAGCGGGCCGGGAATTCGAGCGCCGCCGGATCCGCGATGCGCGCGGGATCTGGTAAAATGGGCAGGCAGGATTCCCAAGGAGGCGCGCGTGATGGAAATCTCGGGCCCGGAAGCCAAGGCTGCGGGGGAAGACCTGCGCGATGCCTACAATTATTCACGGAGCCTGCTGGAAGCCAGCCTGGATCCTCTGATCACCATCAGCACCGACGGCAAGATCACCGACGTGAACAAGGCCACGGAACTGGCGACCGGCGTCCCCAGGGCGCGGCTGATCGGAAGCAATTTCTCCGATTATTTCACCGACCCGCAGAAGGCCAACGACGGGTACCAGCGCGTGTTCGAGGCCGGCTTTGTCCGCGATTACCTGCTGACCATCCGCCATGTTTCCGGATCCAAGACCGACGTCCTGTACAACGCGACCGTCTACCGGAACGATCGGGGACAGATCCAGGGCGTGTTCGCGGCGGCGCGCGACATCACCGAGCTGAAGGCGGCGGAGCGGCGCGGCAACCTGACCAACGCGCTGCTGAAGCTTTTCGCGCAGAAGACCTCCCTGGGGGAATACCTCGATGCCGTCGTGCAGTCCATACAGGACTGGACGGGCTGCCAGGCGCTCGGCATCCGCGTCGCGGACGGCGACCAGAAGATTCCCTACGGCTCCCACCGGGGATTTTCGCCGGAATTCCTGGAGCTGGAGGACAACCTTTCGCTCGCCGGCAACAGCTGCATATGCATCCGGGCGATTTCGGGCAAATACGAGGACCAGGACGGCGGCATCCTGACCGCGGGAGGATCCTTCCGGTGCGATAACGGCCCCGAGTTCGTGCGGTGCATGGCCTCGGAAAAACAGGCGCAATACCGCGGCCATTGTGTCGGGTTCGGCTTCAAGTCGCTGGCCGTCATCCCGATCCGCTATCTGGACCGGATCCTCGGCGCCGTCCACCTCGCCGATTCCCGGGAGGCTTTCTTCGAGCCGGCCGCCGTGGAATTCCTCGAATCCATTTCCCCCATGATCGGGGAAGCCATCCAGCGGTTCCACGCGGAAGAGGAACTGGTCAAATACCGCGGGCGCCTCGAAGAGCTTGTGCGGCAGCGCACCGTGGAACTCGAGGCGGCAAACGAGCGGCTCCAGAAGGAGATCGCCGAGAGGAAGATCGCGGACAGGAACCTGCGGGATACCGCCGCGGAGCTGCAACGCTCGAACCGGGACCTGGAGCAGTTCGCCTACGTGGCGTCGCACGATCTGCAGGAGCCGTTGCGGGCCGTTTCGGGCTATATCCAGCTGCTCGAGCAGCGGTACGCCGGGAAACTCGATGAAAAGGCGATGCAATATGTCGACGGCGCCGTAGACGGGGCCGCCCGCATGCAGCGGTTGATCACCGACCTCCTGGCCTTCTCCCGGGTCGGGACCCGGGAGAGAGTGGTAGCGTCCGTCGACCTGGCGGAAGCCCTTGCCTCCGCCCTCGAAAATCTCAAGGTCAGCATCCGGGAAGCCGGGGCGACGGTCACGTGGGACCCCCTCCCCAGGCTTCCCGTGGATGCAACCCAGATCGCCCAGCTCTTTCAGAACCTGGTGGGCAATGCCGTCAAGTTCCGCAGCGAAAAGCCTCCGGAAATCCACATAGGAGCCTCGCCGCGCGCCGGCGAATGGCTCATTTCCGTCGGGGATAACGGCATCGGCATCAGCCCGGAATATGCCGAGCGGATTTTCATGATCTTCCAGAGGCTGCATACGCGCCGCAAATACCCCGGAACCGGAATCGGACTGGCGATCTGCAAGAAAATCGTCGAACGGCACGGCGGCCGCATGTGGGTCGAGTCCACGCCCGAAAAAGGCTCGGTCTTCTACTTTACTATCCCGGCCTGACGACGGCCGGGCCTGTTTACTGCCGGCCCTTCGGGCCTGACGTTGGGCATAAAGGGCCGATGCCGGGCGCCGAGAGCGATCCCGATGCCGGTCTTCAGCGGCTATCGCCCTGCCCTGCGAGGCAGGCGATGCGTATTTATACCCACGCCCGATTGCGTATTTGCCCGAATTGCGCTTCGCGGCCTTCGATATTTTAATGGTACCAGTAAGAAAAAAGCGTGACGGAAAGAAAGACGATGGAAACAGCCGTCACGAGACGGTGCAGGAATCAATCCGTCGGTGGTGAATCAAGAGAGCAGGAATGCGGGGCTGGGGAATCCCGACCCCGCAGCAATCATGATAAACGGCGGCGAAGCATAGGGAGCCGCCCAAGGGTGTGGGGGCGAAGCCCCGGAGGCCGGTACTTATAGGGGGGGCCGGTGACGAGGCGAGCCCCCACTAGATCTTAGAAGGAGCGCGAGCAAACACTCATCCCAACCGGCGGTCTCCGATCCCCGCGAGACCGCTCCCGCCTAAAACCTGCTGCGAACACGGGAGCCCCGGTTTTCCGAACCGGGGCTCCTTTTCGTTTTGGTGCGGAAATCTCCGGGCGTCGCCTCCCGCCCGACCGGCTCCGTGTGCAGGCGGCCGCTACTGCAGCGTTTTGATGAAGTCGACCACCTGCCGGATTTCGTCTCCGGACATGGTGTTTTTCGGCATCGCCGGCGGATACCCCTTGGTGATCTCGGCGGCTGGGTCCTCGATCGACCGGATGAGATACGCGTCATCCGCCGTCGCGGCCGACTCGGTCCCGTCCGCCGCGACATATACCGCTTTCCTGCCGTACAGCCCCTTGAAACTCGGGCCCACCATCGCGCCGCCATCCATCGAATGGCAGGAGAGGCACAGGTGCCGATTCAGCAGGCCGTAGGCCGGATCCTGCGCCGCCGCAGCGTCGGGGGCGGGCGGCTGCGGTCTTGCGGCCTGTGGGATATCCTCTCCCTCGAAATACCATTTCTCGAATTCTTCGACCGGAACCACGATGGCCTTGGCCAGCATGAGGGCATGGCTGACGCCGCAGATCACCGTGCATTCGATGTCGAAGGAGCCCAGTTGCGTGGGGACGAACCAGGTGAAGTTTTCCTTCCCCGGCACGACGTCCTGCTTGATCCGGAATGCGGGGATGAAGAATCCGTGGATGACGTCCGGCGAACGGAGTTCCAGCTTCACGGGCCGGTCCACGGCCAGCAGCAGATCCGTGGTCTGCCTGCCGTTGGGGTATTTGAACGACCAGGCCCACTGGCGGCCCGTGACCTCGATCACCATCGCCTCCCGCGGGACCTCCCGCATATGGCTGAAGTTCGTCCAGCCATAGACGAACATCACCAGGAAGAGGATCAGCGGGATCACGGTCCAGGCGATTTCCAGCCAGATGTTCCCCTCGATATCCGTGCCCTTCGGGTGCCGCTTCCTGTTGTACCGGATGACGAAATAGATGATGACGGCCGTGATGAGGACGAGAAATGCCGCGCAGAGCGCGAGGATGAAGAGGAAGACCGAATCTACGCCCCCGGCGATGTTGGAAGCCTGTGGAACGATCGGCATGGCGTCACCTGTAAAGTACGTCGAAGAACAGCAGCCCGATGACCAGCGTCAACAGTCCCAGGGTCATGAAAACCAGGGCCTTGAGGTACGTCTTTTCGTAGCGCAGATGCATGAAGTAAAAAAAGACCAGGCCCGCCTTGACGGGCGTCAGGATCAGCATCGCGGCCACGGACAGGGCCTCGTGGTAAACCTTGCCGGCCACGACCAGGGCCGCCGTGAGCCCGATCAGCAGCAGCCAGACACCGGCCAGCGTCCGGTACGGAATGATGTGTGCACGGGCATCGTCAGAAACCATTGATTGCATCCTACGCCGCCAGGTAGAAAAGCGGCAGGAGGAATATCCAGATCACGTCCACCAGGTGCCAGTACAGCCCGGCGTTCTCCAGCCTGTTGAAATCCGTACGCGTGATCCTGTCCCGGACGATGAATCCCAGCATCACGGACAGGAGCACGATGCCCGCCAGCACGTGCAGCCCGTGCAGTCCCGTCATGCTGTAGTACAGGCCGAAAAAGATCTGCGTCCCATGCGGGCCCTCGAGCAGGACGGGGGAGTTCGGGTAAAGCCCGTGATGGATTTCTCCGCTCCACTCGACATATTTGTTCGCCAGGAACGCGACCCCGAAGGCGATGGTCGCGGCCAGGCCGTAGAGGGAGATGCGGCGGTCCCCTCTGCGCATCGCCGTGACCGACACAGCCATCGTGAGGCTGCTGGTCAGCAGGATGACCGTGTTCGCGACCCCGATGACGGCGTTGAGGTGCTGCCCCCCGCCGTGAAATTCCAGCGGATAGCGGGCCCGGTAGGCCGAATACAGGATGAACAGGCCCCCGAACAGAAGAATTTCCGTAAACAGGAACAGCCACATCCCCAGCTTGGACCCCTCATAGTCCTTGTGGGCGCCTGCACCGGAAGCCTGCGGCACGGCCGCGCTACCGCTCATGACGGGCCCTCCGGGTTGAAAACATAGGGACGCGTGTGGATGGTCGGGATCGTTTCGAAATTCTCCGCGGGCGGCGGCGTCGGGATCTGCCATTCCAGCGTGACTCCGCCCCACGGATTCTGCGCGGCTTTCCTCCCCCGGAACAGGGCGACGGCGAGGTTGGCGAAGAAGAGGACCAGGCCGAACGCCAGGACGAAGGATCCGGCCGAGGCGATGATATGGCCGGTGCGGTACTGGGGCAGGTGCGTGAAGTATCTGCGGGGCATGCCCATATAGCCGAGCACCAGCATCGCGAAATACAGCATGTTGAACCCGATGAAAATGGGAACCCATGCGTACACCGCGGTCTTCTCATGAAACGTCCTGCCGAACATCTTGGGGAACCAGTAGAGGATGGCCGCCAGGAATCCGATCCCCGTCCCGCCGAACATTACATAGTGGAAATGTCCCACGATGAAATAGGTGTCGTGCAGCTGCACGTTGACGGCCAGCGCTCCCTGCATCAGCCCGGTCAATCCCCCGATGGAGAAGAGGAAGATGAAGGTGAGCGCGTACAGCATCGGCGACTTGACCTCGATCGAACCCTTGTACAGCGTGGCGGTCCAGTTGAAGACCTTGATGGCGCTCGGAACGGCGACGATGAAGGTCAGGAGCGAAAAGACCAGGTTCGCGATTTCGGACATCCCGCTGGTGAACATGTGGTGCCCCCAGACGAGGGACCCGAGGAAGGCGATCGCCAGCGAGGAATACGCGATGGCCTTGTACCCGAAGATCGTCTTGTGCGCGAACGTGGGGATGATCTCGGAGATCGCGCCCATGGCAGGCAGGATCATGATGTAGACCGCGGGATGGGAATAGATCCAGAAAAGATGCTGGTAGAGCAGCGGGTCGCCCCCCTTGGCCGGATCGAAGACGCCGATGCCGAACAGGCGTTCGGCGACGATGAGAAGCAGCGTGATCCCGATGATCGGGGTGGCCAGCAGCTGGATCCACGCCGTGCCGTACAGCGACCACGCGAACAGCGGCATGCGGTGCCAGGTCATTCCGGGCGCGCGCAGCCGGTGGATGGTGGTGATGAAGTTCAGGCCGGTCAGGATGGAGGAAAATCCCAGCACGAACGCGCCCAGCACGCCCAGCGTGACGTTGGTGCTGCTCTTCAGGCTGAACGGCGCGTAAAACGTCCAACCCGTGTCCGGCGGGCCCTCCCCGGTAAAAAGGGAAGCGACCACGATGGCCGCGCCCGCCATGAAGAAATACCAGGACAGGAGATTCAGGCGCGGGAAGGACACATCCTTTGCGCCGATCAGGATGGGGAGGAAGAAGTTCCCGAAGACCGCGGGGAGACCCGGCAGCACGAACATGAAAATCATGATGACGCCGTGCACGGTGAAAAAGGCGTTGTAGACCTGCGGGGCGAACAGCGGCGGGTCCAGCGTCAGCTGCTCGACTCTCATGAGCACGCCGATCGTCACGGCGACGAAGAAAAGGATCAGCATCGAGGCCAGGTACAGGACCCCGATCCTCTTGTGATCCGTCGAGGAAATCCAGCCCAGGATTCCCCTCCGCCCGCCCCCATCCAGGTAACTCCCCATAGACAACCCCTTGGCCACTGTACCCGATCCCGGTCGCCTCCGGCTATCGGAATCAGGATTTCCGCCTGCTTTTCCTGGCTTTCCCCGCTACGACGAATACCACGAATGCGGCCGCCAGCAGCAGGATGGCCGCCCCGACGAAGCGCGTCACGCTGAAAACATAGGTCCGGCCTTCCGGGTCGTACGTGTAGCAGAAGGACAGCACCTTGGAGATCGTCGGGCGCACCTTGCCCCCGGCCGCCTCCCGAACGGCCATCGCGACATCGGCGGTCAGGAACGTGGTGCCGTACAGGTGCCGGCTGATGATTCCTTCCGGCGTGAGCACCAGGATGCCCCCGGGGTGGACGTACATGTCCCCTTCTTTGCGGTAGTTGAATCCCGCGGAATCAGCCACGGCCTTCGTGTTTTCCGCGCTTCCGGTCAGGAAGTGCCACGCGTCGGGAGAAAACGGCCGCTTCATCATGTTCAGGTAGTTGGCCTTTTTCGGCCGCGCCAGCTCCGGCGTGTCGGCGGGATCGAAGCTCACCGAAATCAGCCGGAAATCCTTTCCGGGCTCCAGCTGAGTCTGGTTCACCACCTCCACCACGCTGTTGAGCAGCACGGGGCAGATGCCGGGGCATCGGTAGTAGTTGAAGATCAGAACCGTCGGCTTGTCGACCAGCTGCCGCAGCGTGATGTCGGCTCCGTTTTCGTCCTTGAGTACCACGTCGAGGGCGACCGGTTTGCCGAGTTTCTCGTCGATGCCGATGTCCGCGCGGCCTTTCATCTGCGAGCCGCCCGGGAGAGCAAAAGCGAAAAAGAGCACGATCGTCGGAAATATCCTTGTCATTGCCTGCCTCCGTCACTGTGATCCGGTCCGCGTCAGGAGTTCCGCGTGCAGCGTCCGCCACTCCGGCGCGGTCAGCGCCGCCGCGCCCACGGAGAACCCGTTCCCCGGTGCGCCTTGCACAACGGCGGCGGCCAGTTCCGCGGAGCCCTTCTTCCAGGAAGGGGATTGCGCTAGAAAGCGCGCGGCCCGGCCGGGATCCGCCAGCACGCTTCTCAGGACGCGCGCCCCCGGACTCGCGTCCGTCCGGCGGACCTCCAGCGCCGGCGGGTCCCGGTATTCTTCGCGGAGTTTTGCCATGGCCATGCTTACGGGGATCCTGTTGGGAATGACCTCTCCGGCCGCGGCCAGCCGGCCGGCGAGGGCCTCCATCGCCTTCGGTTCCGCCTGCGCCCGCGCCCCGGGATTCAGCGACTGCACATAGTGAACCAGCGCCATGCGGTCTTTCCTGGCGAGAAAATCAAAGGAAGCCATCGATGTTCCGCGGATGCCTTCGCTCAGAGTCTTGAAGATCCCGGGCATGTCCGGGCCGTTTTTCCAGCCGGCGCTTCCGGTCAGGTCGCGCGGCCCGGGGCGGATCGATGCCGCCGCCGGACCGTCCCCGCGCCCCTCCGGGCCGTGGCATTGTTCGCAGTTGCCCGCATACAGTTCCTTCCCCCGGGACGCCAGTTCCGGGGAAGGTTCCAGGAGCGTTGCCGGGTCGACGGGAGGGACCACGACTTCTCTTTGCGGCGGGAACTCTTCGGGATTCAGCCACCCGCTCTCCCCGACGACGGGGGCCACGGCCGTAGGCGTGGCGGGGCGGTTGGCGTTCCGGATTCCTGGGACGATGAGGCTGGCAAACAGGGCGCCGATGGTCAGGCACCCGAGGACCGCCACCAGGGTCGAGAGCAGCCGCCTGAGTTCCGCCGCATCCACGTATCTCTCGATCATAGGCGGAACTCCAATCCCCGGCGGAGCTGGCTGTCTCCGACCGGCATGTCTTCCCCGCGCTTCATGGAACGGCGGATCCAGAGCATCCCGGCCGGGAGAAACAGGACGCCGAAGGAGATCTCCGGCCAGCCGAAGACCGGTCGATGGCCGAGGACGGGGAAGATCATCCAGTACAGATCCAGCCAGTGCGCGAAAAGCATCAGCGCGGCGGTCCGCCGCAGCAGCCTCGGATCGCTCTTCGAATCACGCGGGATCAGCACGAAGAACGGGATCAGGAAATGCAGCAGGGCAAGCGCGAGAAGCAGCGGCCCCCAGGCCCCTTCGAGCCGCTCCTTGTACCAGAAAACCTCCTCCGGGATATTGGCGTACCACATGAGCATGTACTGGGCGAACCCGATATAGGACCAGAACACGGTGAACGCGAACAGGAATCCGCCCAGATTGTATACGTGGCCGGATTGAACCGCGTCCAGCCGTCCCTGGTCTTTCAGGCGCAGCACGGCGAGCGTGGTGGCCGACAGTCCCGCGAGAAAGCTGCCGGCGAAGATGTAGACGCCGAAAATGTCGCTGTACCACTCCGGTTCCATGCTCGAGATCCAGTCAAAGGCCGCGATCGTGAGGGTGATCCCGAAGAGGACCATGAAGACCGGCGCGAACCTCCGGGCACGGAGATTGAATCCCGGATCCCGATCCCGGTCCTGGCGGATGGAACCGCCCACGAAGACCCGGTAGGCGAGGAGCCACAGGATCAGGCAGGCGATCGTGCGCAACGAGAAAAAGGGCACGTTCAGCCACGCCGCCTTGCCGCCGACCAGCGGGTTTTTCAGCGTTTCGGGGTCCGTCCACGGGTACAGCACGGGCAGCGACAGCAGTGCCAGCAGCGCCAGGGGGGCCGCAAAAATCACCAGACCGGCGAGCCGCTCGGGGACGCGGCGCAGGGGGACGCTCCACCGGGCCCCTACGGTGTGCTCGAGGGCGACCAGGAACAGGCACCCCAGTCCCGTGGTCAGAAAAAACAGGAACCAGAGGATCCAGTTCGCCCAGAACCGCTCCGGTCCGGCGAAGAGTCCCGCCGCCCCTGTCCCCGCGAGTCCCAGCACGGATGCGATGCCCAGGTTCCTGTCCATTTTTTGCCGCACGCCAACCACCTTGATCGAATTTAGGACCTGCGACGCAGCAGAATCGTTTTCGACGCCGATCGACAGCGACTACGGCTGCCCGGCTCGGGCCGGTCCGCCGGGGACGCCCCTTCCCGTATCACGGGATATCCTGCTCCTTCGCATTCAAAGCCCGCTGCAACACTCTCACGTAATGGATCACGGCCCAACGGTCCTCCTCGTCGAGATCCGCGGCGTAGGCCGGCATCGTGTTTTTGCCGGCCGCGACGGCGTGGTACGCCTCCCCGTCCGACAGCTCGATCATGCCCCGGGACGCCAGATTGGCCGGCTTAGCTCCGTAGGCCGCGGTGAGGGTCGGCGCTCCGTTCCCGAGGAGGCCGTGGCAGACCGAGCAGTAAATTCGGTATGCCTGGCGTCCCCGCCGCAGGACCGCGTCGGTGCGCGGCAGCGGATTCACCAGGCCCGAGGCCGACGGCTGATTCGCTATCCCGTAAGGAACGGCCCCGCGGCTCACGGTTCCCGGCACGGGCATGCGCATGCCGGATCCGTCCGCAAAGAAACCGCTGGGACGCTGCGCGTCCAGCCGCGGCTGGTTCAGCATGTGCACCATGGGTGCGACGGCCGGGAATATTTTCATGGCCCAGTAGGTGGCGTATCCCGCTGCGGCGCCTGCAACCGCGATGGATAGAAGGGCGGCCAGCAGGAATTTCGGCGATGCCGGGCCGGGGGGCTGCGGCGCCTCGATCACTTCCACCGTGTGCGCCCCGGCCTGCTTTAAAAGAGAGGCGACGGCGTCCACGTCCACTTCGGCCCCGTCCCGCTCGACGGCCAGCGCGAACTTGTCCCTCGTGATCCGCGCCATGGCCCCGGACTGCAGCATGGGGTGACGGAAATAGGGGAGGCGGTTCAGCAGCAGGAGCATCCCCAGTCCCGCCGTGAAGCACGCGAACAGGACCGTCGTCTCGAACATGATCGGGACGAAGGCTTCCCACGAAAAGGCGGGCTTCCCGGCCGTAACCTGCGGATAGTCCACGCCGCTGGTCCACAACTCCAGCCCGATTCCGGCGAGGGCGCCGAGGATGCCCATCACGAGAACCATTCCGGCGATCGGCGATTTCCTGAGGCCGAGCGCGGCGTCGATTCCGTGAATCGGGTACGGGGAATAGGCCTCCAGCCTTGCCGGGGCTTTCGCCTTCACTTCGGCGATCGCCTTCAGGAGGTGCTCCGCGCTGTCGAACAGCCCGAGGACCGAGAATACTCTCCTAGAGCTCATGGGATCCTCCCTGGCGGTGCGGCTGCGCTCCGGGCAGGACCATCTTCATCTCCGTGGTGGCGATGACGGGCAATACCCGGGCGAAGAGAAGCACGAGGGTGAAGAAGAGGCCGAATGAGCCGAGCAGGATCCCGAGATCTACGAAAGTGGGTTTGTAGAGGTGCCAGGCGGAGGGAAGAAAGTCCTGGTGCAGCGAACTCACGATGATGACGAACCGCTCGAACCACATGCCGACGGTGACGGCGAGCGCCACCAAGATCATGCCCGCGGTGTTGCGGCGGAACCACCGGAACCAGAGCAGCTGGGGGACCAGCACGTTGCAGGCGATCGTCAGCCAGCCGGCCCACCCGTAGGCGCCGGCGAGGTACTGCACGAAGGTATGGTGGATATACGGATTCATGCTGTACCAGGCGGTGAATCCTTCCAGCAGGTAGGCGTACGCCATCAGGCAGGAACAGGTCAGGATGACCTTGTTCATTACCTCGAGGTGATAATCGGTGATGAGATGCTCCAGGTGCATCGTCCTGCGCACCACCACGAGCGCCAGGACGACCATGGCGAACCCGGCGAAGATGGCTCCCGCCACGAAATAGGGCGGGAAGATCGTCATGTGCCACCCGGGGACGAGGGACACGGCGAAATCGAACGAGACGACGCTGTGAACGGACAGGACCAGTCCCGTGGCCAGTCCCGCGATGACCACATACGCCTTTTCGTAGTGCTGCCAGTGCGACGCCGCGCCGCGCCATCCGAAGGACAGGGCCGCGTACACGAATCTCCGCACCCTGCCGGCCGTGCGGTCCCTCAGCGAAGCCAGGTCGGGGACGAGGCCGATGTACCAGAAGAGCAGGGAAACCAGGAAATAGGTCGTGACGGCGAATACGTCCCATACCAGCGGGGAGCGGAAATTCGGCCAGACGCCGCGCTGGTTGGGGTAGGGCATCAGCCAGAACGCGATCCAGGGCCGGCCCACGTGAATGAGCGGAAAGATCGTGGCGCACATGACGGCAAAAATCGTCATCGCCTCCGAGAACCGGGAAATGGCATTGCGCCAGCGCGCCCGGAACAGCAGCAGGATCGCCGAGATCAGCGTCCCGGCGTGCCCGATCCCGACCCAGAAGACGAAATTGATGATGTCGAACGCCCAGGTGACGGGGATGTTGTTGCCCCATACGCCGATGCCGGTCGCCATCGTGTACCCGATGGCGGCGAAGCCGATCAGCGTCGCGATGGAAGTGACGGCGAAAGCCACGAACCAGGCCCGCGGAGGCCGGACGAAGACCGGAGCCAGGACCTGGTCGTCCAGGGATCCGAAGCTCACGTCGCCGTGGATCACCGGTTGCGGTTCGAGCCGCTGCAGCGCAAGGTCCCTGGGTGCAAGCGGAATGCCCGCGTTCATGCCTGATCCCTCCCGGCCGCCGGATTCGAGATGTCGGCGAGATACGTGACGGACGGCTTGATCCCCAGTTCCTCGAGCATCCGGTAGTTCCGGTCGCTTTTCGAGAGCCTCGCGACGCGGCTGTTCGCGTCGTTGACGTCGCCGAACACGATGGCGCCTGCCGGGCAGGCGGCCGCGCATGCCGGCTGGATTTCGCCGTCGGCGACGCGCCTCCGCTCGGTCTTCGCCTTCCGCCGGGCGTCCTGGATGCGCTGGATGCAGAAGGTGCATTTCTCCATGACGCCGCGCGGGCGGACGGTCACTTCCGGATTGTGGGCCAGGATTTCCGGCTCCCTCTTCTCCGAGGTATAGTCGAAAAAATTGAAGCGACGCACCTTGAACGGGCAGTTGTTCGAACAGTAGCGGGTGCCGACGCAGCGGTTGTAGGCCATTTGATTCAGGCCGTCCGCGCTGTGCGTCGTCGCGTTGACGGGGCACACGATCTCGCAGGGCGCGTTGTCGCAGTGCTGGCAGGCTACCGGCTGGTGCCGTACGTCGGGATTCCGGGCGTCCCCTTCGTAGTACCGGTCGACCCGGATCCAGTGCATGTGCCGGCCCTCCCGCACGCGTTCCGGGCCGACGACGGCGATGTTGTTCTCCGACTGGCACGCGACGACGCAGGCGCTGCAGCCCACGCAGGCCGACAGGTCGACGACCATGCCCCACTTGTGCTCCGGAAACTTCAAATCCGGAACCAGCGACGCGGTGTGGTGCGGCGCCTCGTCCGCCGGGTGCCCGGCCTTCCGTTCGTATTCCCGCCGCGTCCAGGATCGCGCGAGATCCCGCCCCTCCATTCGGTCGTGCTGCTGGGTCCGCGGGATCGGCCGGCGCGCCCCCCCTTCGCTGCGCGAGATCCGGATGCCGCGGACGAGGAAGGGTGAGCCGGAGGCCGAATTCGTCATAGGATATG
Organism: uncultured Acidobacteriota bacterium; assembly: GCA_964613495.1. Taxonomy (GTDB): domain Bacteria; phylum Acidobacteriota; class UBA6911; order UBA6911; family UBA6911; genus UBA6911. Next base: position 12,974 of record CAZTHE010000002.1, read on the forward strand.
CGTTAACCCCGATGCCGACGGCCACGTTTCCGGTCCGCCTCCCGTAGCCCAGCGACATCTCCGCCACGCCGGGCGCCTGGCCGGGCTGTACGATCACGGGGCATGTGATCGTTTCGGCGCCGACGGAAATATCGGCCGGGTCGCCGTCCCGGAGGCCAAGTTGCCCGGCATCGCCCGGAGAAATCCGCAGGGGATTGGCCCACGTCGCTTTGGTCACCGGATCGGGCAGTTCGTTGAGCCATCCGTTGTTGGCATACCTGCCGTCGTATACGCCGGCCCCGGGCGACAGGATCAGTTCCCATCCGGGCGCGCCGCCGGCCGCGGCGGCGGCCAACGCCTCTCGCACCGCTTCGGGACGGATCGGGACCGTCTCCGGCGGCCGGCAGTCGCGCCTCACGCCCCCGTCGTGCAACGCGGCATTCCAGAACCCGTCGAAGGGGACGGGGCTGTCCCCGGGATACACGTCCGACTGCCAGCGCCGCCTCAGGTATTCCAGGTAGCCGGGCGCCGTTTCGATCCCGAGTTCCCGCATGCAGGAGAGAAGGAAGTCTTCGGCCTGTCTGGTGCGGTGGAGTGCGGCGATTGCCGGCTGGCGCAGCCCGATGAAGCCGGCGCCCGAACGAAAATCGCCCCAGGATTCGAGCCAGTGATGCTCCGGAAGCCGCCAGTCGCAGTCCAGGGCCGTTTCATCCTCATACAGGCCGATGCGGTAGGATTCGGGAATCCGGGCGATGGCGCGCGCCCATAGAGACGGGTCGGGAAACGCGTAGGCGGGATTGGCGTCCCAGAAGATCGCGGCGGCGAATTTACCGTCGGCGGCTTCGGCGAGAATATTTCGAAGTGCGCCGGTGGCCGTGAGCCGGGGCGTTCCGGTCGTCTCGCATGACTGCAGCGTATTTCCCTCGGCCTGAAGCATGATGTTCAGCAGCCGGCAGGCGATGTGGGCTTCCGGGGGAAGCGCCGGGCCGGCCAGGACCAGGGATGCTCCCGGCGTGCGGGCGAGGTCGGCCGCCAGGAGCCGCAGCACGGACGGGTCCGCGCCCAGGCCGCGGGCGGTCGTGTCGGGATCGAAGGCGCCCAGGTCCTGGGACCGCAGTCCCGCCGGAAGGGCGACGGAATGCGACGCGTGCAGCAGGCGGACCAGCGAAAATGCCAACGCGGCGATCCCGGACGGCCGGGCCTGCAGCCGCTGGTCGGCATTGGACCCCGTGAGGGACAGGCCCCCTTCGATGACCCACAGCCGGTTCATGGCATCCGAACTGCGGGCGGGGGAGCGTCGTGCCGCAAAGTCCCTGATGTGCATGGGCGCGTCTGTTTCGGTGCCGAGGAAGTCCGACTGGAGCGCGAGGATCACGTCCGCACGGTCGAGGCGCAGTTTTGCGGTGAGGGCCCTGCCGTAGAGCGCCTGCGCGGCGAGCATTTCCGCCTGCGGCCCGGCGGGTTCCCACGCTTCGTGCCGCAGGCCAGGCACGGCTTCGGTCAGTCGCCCGATGAGAGACTGCTGGGTGGGCGAAATCACCGCGCCGGTCAGCAGGAGGACCGGCCGGCCGGATCCGCGGGCGCCGGAGAGCGTGCGGGCGAGCGCCTTTTGTGCTTCGTCCCATGTCGTAACGCCGGATTTGCGGACCGGGGATCTCAGGCGGTCGGGGTCGTAGAGCCCCAGCAGGTCCCCCGTCGCCCGCAGGCTGAATCCGCCCCGCGAGGCGGGATTTTCCGGATTCCCCTCGATATGGATCGGCCGACCCTCGCGCGTTTTGACGAGAACCGCGTGTGCCGCCATGCCTTCCTGGAAGGTGCTTGCGTAGTATGCGGCGACGCCCGGAACGGCCTCGCCCGGCCGGCGCGTGTAGGCTACGATCGGGCCGCGGTCGATTTTGGAGCAGGAGGTCCCCGCGGCGAGGGCTGCGGACGCGGAGAGGAGACTCAGAAATCTCCGACGGGAAATCGCGTCGGATCCCAAAGGGGCGTCGACTGCCGGGAGGCGCGCGCCTCGCGGCCGGTCGAAATCATGCGTTTCGTTCACGGTATCCCCCACGGCTGCCTCACAAAGCTTGAGACCATGGTTTCAGCGATGACACGCATTGCAGTCCTCCGAGCCGGCGGCGATGGTCGAGTCCCCGGGAAGCGCGTTTTTGGGATCGCGGTGGCAACCCAGACAGTTGCTCATCCTCACGGACATCCGCTGGGTCACGAGATCCATGTTCTGGACTTCTCCGTGGCACGTCTGGCAGAGAATCCCGGCGCCCGCATGCGGCCTGTGGTCGAAGTAAGCGTGGTCGGGCAGGGAGTGAATGCGTTTCCACTCCAGCGGATTCCCCGAGTCATAGATGGACGCGATCCGTTGAATGTCGGGGCTGCCGGTCTTCGTCACCCGGTGGCAGTTCATGCATTTTTCGACGGGCGGAACCCCCGCATGCCGGGATTTTGCGGCGCCGCCGTGACAGTAGAGGCACTGAATCCGCAGTGTCCCCGCGTGGAGCTTATGGGAATATGCGACGGGTTGCCGCGGTTGATAGCCGCGGGCGTAGCGGTCGGGTTGCGTGAGCCATCCCACGGTCATGACCGTCGCCAACACGGTGATTCCGCCCGCCGGCAGCAGGAATTTCGAATAGTCCAGGAGATTACGACCAGTGTCGCGCCACAGGTTCATCCGGAATACTTCCCGAGATTCAGGCTGCTTAATGCCCCAATATCCGGCCGCATCCTGACCGGCTGTCCGATGGTGCTATCTTCCATGATAGGCAAAGCCAAGTCAAGCGGAGCGCAGTTGGGCCAGGTAGATGTGCCGCAACCGGAGGAGTTCGGCATCATACCGCCCGTCGCGAAAATCGGGGAATGTCCATTCGAAAGGCCGGTATTTCCCCTCACGGTAACGGGCGACCATGTCCGCCCATATGCCGCCGGCGAGGTAGATCTTCTGCCCGGCGCCCTTGCAGCTGGCAAGCACGATCTTGTTGTGATCCAGGTACCCGATGTCCAGGTTCACGCTGCGGCCGGTTTCTCCGGCCAGCATTGCTTCGATGCGGTTGCAGTCGAGTTTTGCCGCACAGAGCCGATCGGGCATCACCAGTCGGCGGAAAGATACCAGCCGCCGCTTCAAGCCGGTTCCCATCTCCGAATCGTAATAGCCGGTGCTGTCGAACGGGTGATCCTCGCCGGCAAAATCGATCTCCCCGAAGGGCGGGGCCAGCATTCCCAGGGCTTCCTGCAGTGCGTCGAGGCGCGCCCAGAGCACGGCGGCGAACAGTTTTACCGGATCAGCGATTTGAGGTTTTGCCAAGGGTCTCTCCCCGCTCCTTCAAAATGGCGACCGCCCGTGCGACCAGCGAAGCATCGATCCGGAACTCCGCCGCAATCGCCTCCACGAGCTTTTCGGCGGGCCATTCTTGCCGCGCCACCGAATCTCCTTCGCTCGCCTGGAACCGCGTTCCGTTCAGGTAGATCTGCCTCGCGCCGATCCTGCGCGTAAGCAACGGAACCCGCATCATGTCCCACCCGAACGACGCATCCCAGGCTTTGAGGAATGCGCCCCGGTCCGCCGCGGCGATTTTGTAGGTCAGCCTGCGGGTTTCCGATCCCTTCCGGACCGTGGACAGCGCGACGCGTCCGGGGTTCTCCCCGGACTCCAGGACCAGGCGCTGCCCCGGAGCCGCCACCTCCCGTCTCTTGGCGCATTCGAGCGGAATAGGGCGGGCGATCAGGAATCCCGGGTCCATCAGGTGCGGGATCCCGTCCAGCCAGACCATCAGGGCGCAGTGCGTGTCGGGACCATAGCGGCGGTCCGCCAGGATGGTGTCCGCCCTGTATCCGAGGCCGCGGACGAGGAACGCCAGCGCGGAGGTCAGCGAAAAGCAGGTGCCGCCCGTTCCCCGGTCGATGTAGCCGCGGATCACTTCTTCCGGAGATCTGCGCGCCGCCGCGTCCGTCCCGGCCTCGGCCCTCCGGACGATCTTGCTGACGTTTTCGTAAGGAAGACACGCGAAGGCGGTTCCCACCCTTTCCAGCAGGTCCCGCGGGGATCCCCCCGGCGATATACGGAAATGCGTCACAAAATCCGTCAGCGCGCCCATGAGCATATTATACTTGGAGCGGAAGGAGAGAACATGAAAACGCCGACACCCAAAATAATCTGGACGTGGACGGATGAGGCTCCCGCCCTCGCGACGCTGTCTTTATTGCCTGTCGTGCGGGCTTTCGCGAAGGCGGCGGGAATTTCCGTGGAGATGTGGGACATATCGCTCTCCGGCCGCATCCTGGCCAACTTCCCCGATTTCCTGGACGCCGGGCAGCGTATCCCCGATTACCTCGGATTGCTGGGCGAACTGACCCTGCGTCCCGAGGCAAACATCATCAAGCTCCCGAACATTTCCGCCTCGGTGCCGCAGCTCAAGGACGCGATCCGCGAGCTCCAGGAGAAGGGCTTCCCTGTCCCCGACTACCCTGAAAATCCTCAGACGGAAGCCGAGCGGCAAATCCAGGACCGATATTCGAGGGTGCTCGGCAGCGCGGTCAATCCCGTGATCCGGCAGGGCAACGCCGATCGCCGCGCCCCGGCGTCGGTGAAGGAGTTTGCCCGGAAGCACCCGCTCCGGATGGCGGACTGGAGCCCCGAATCGAGGTCGCACGTGTCCCACATGACGGACGGGGATTTCTACGGCAGCGAAAAATCGGTCACGATCCCGAAATCCGCCGTCGCGCGTTACGAATTCGCGGCCGCCGACGGGACCATACGCCCGCTCAAGAAAAACACTCCCCTTCCGGAAGGAGCCATCCTGGACGCTTCCGTAATGCACGTCCGGGCGCTGCGTTCCTTCTATGAAGCGCAGATCGAGAGCGCCCGCCGGCAGGGATTGCTGCTCTCGCTGCACCTCAAGGCCACCATGATGAAGGTGTCGGATCCCGTCCTGTTCGGGCATGCCGTCTCCGTCTATTTCGCCCCGGTATTTGAAAAGCACGCGGCGACGTTCCGGCAGCTCGGCGTGAATCCGGACAACGGACTGGGGGATCTGTATGCAAAAATCGACAATCTTCCGGCCGGGAAGAAAAGCGAGATCGAATCGGATATCCGCGACGCCTATGCCGTGCGTCCGCCGCTGGCCATGGTCGACTCGGACCGGGGCATCACGAACCTCCATTCTCCCAACCTGGTCATCATCGACGCCTCCATGCCCGTGATGATCCGCGACGGCGGACGCATGTGGGGACCGGACGGCAAACTGCACGACACGAAGGCCCTGCTCCCCGACCGCTGCTATGCCACGCTCTATGCCGCGATCGTCCAGGACTGCCGGCGCAACGGCGCTTTCGACCAGGCCGCCATGGGCAGCGTGCCGAACGTGGGCCTCATGGCGCAGGAGGCGGAGGAATACGGATCGCACGACAAGACCTTCGTCGCGGCAGGACCCGGCACCATCCGGATCGTGGACGAAGACACCGGGGACGTTCTGCTCGAGCAGGATGTGGACCGGGGGGACGTTTTCCGGTCGTGCCGCACGACGGATATCGCGATCCGCGACTGGGTGGGACTGGCCGTGCGCAGGGCCCGCGCGACGGGGGCCCCCGCCGTGTTCTGGCTCGACCGCAACCGGGCCCATGACCGGGAGGTGGTCCGGAAGGTGGAGCACTGCCTCGGCACGCTCGACACGCAGGGTCTGGACATCCGCATCCTCGATCCGGTGGCCGCCATGCGGTTTTCGCTGGAAAGAATCCGGAAGGGAGAGGATACCATTTCCGTGGCGGGGAACGTCATCCGGGACTACCTGACCGACCTTTTCCCGATCCTGGAAATCGGCACTTCGGGGAAAGTCTATTCGATCGTGCCCCTGCTGGCCGGCGGCGGGCTGTTTGAAACGGGCGCCGGCGGATCCGCCCCGAAGCACGTGCAGCAGTTTCAGCGGGAGGGGTACCTCCGCTGGGATTCCCTCGGGGAATTCCTCGGCCTGGAGGCGTCGCTGGAGCACCTTCACTCCGTATTCGGCGACGCGCGGGCCACGCTCCTCGCCAGGACGCTGGATCGTGCCATCGGCGTGTTTCTCGACAACAACAAATCGCCTGCCCGCAGGGTGGGCGAGATCGACAACCGCGGGAGCCATTTCTTCCTGGCCCTGTACTGGGCCGAAGCCCTTGCGGCACAGTCCGAGGACCGTGAGATGCAGGCGCGTTTCTCCGACGTCGCGAAACAGCTGAAGGAGAACGAGGATGCCATCAACGCCGAGTTGCTGGCGGCCCAGCGCGAAGCCGTCGACCTGGGCGGGTATTACCGCCCGGATATCGCGAAAGCCTCCGGGGCGATGCGGCCGAGCCGCACGATGAACGCCATCGTCGACCGGCTGGAGGCGGCCGGAGACTCCGTCTGATTTCCCGGCCTGCGTGTCGAAAAGGGATCTGCCGGGCCGGGGAACGGGGGGGCGGCACACTGTGCCGGGAGGGCATTTGGACTCGCCGGCACCGAGTGGTATGATTCGCGATTCCCGGCGCCGGGGGCAAAGTGGCGGCGACGGACGATCATGCACGCGGGAGCGGTTCGATGAAAGACCAGAGGATTATCATAGTCGGCGCCGGAATGGCGGGAGCGACCACGGCGTACTTTCTGACGCGCAAAGGGAAACGCAATATCCTGCTGCTGGAAAAGGAGAAGGTCGCGGGCGCCCAGTCCACGGGCCGGAACGCGGCAATTCTCCGCACCATCATCCCGGATCCCCTGGCCAACCGGCTCGCGAGGCAGTCGGCCGAGTTTTACTTCAATCCCCCGGAAGGATTCTCCGACCTCGCCCTGGTGGACCGTGTGGGCATTTTCATGGCCGCGTGTGCCGAGCACGTCCCCACGCTGGATGCGTGGTGCAGCAGGAACGCCGGTGCGCACATCGAGCGGTCCGACGCCTCGCGCCTGTATGCGCAGATCCCGGTCCTGGCCCCCGGACTCCAGTCCGTGGCCCATAAACCGGATGACGGCATCCTGGACGTTCACGCGATCCTGCAGGGTTTCCTTCGCGGCGCCTGCCGGTCGGGGGCCCAGCTGCGCTTCGGGACGCAGTTTCACAGGCTCCGCATACGCGACGGCAGGGTGGAGGGGGTCGAGACCGGAGACGGCTTCCTCGAGGCATCCGCAGTCGTGGTGGCAAACGGCGCCTGGGCGTCGGCGGCCGATTCCTTCGGCGGATACGCGCTCCCCTTCACCCCCTACCGGCGGCACCTGCTGGTCACCGAACCGCTTCCCCAGGTGAATCCGCGCTGGCCCGTCCTCTGGGTCGTCGGGGAGGACTACTACTTTCGACCCGAAAGCGGGGGCCTGCTCATGAGCGCCTGCGACGCCGTCCGGGTCACTCCGGAGCAGGGGGAGATCACCGATCCCGACGAACTGGAACGCATTGCGGCAAAAGCCGCGCGCTGGCTCCCCACCCTGGCGCACGCCGGGGTGGCCCGGGCCTGGGCCGGGATGCGAACCTTCGCGCCGGATGACCGCTTCGTGATCGGCCGGGATCCCCGGCTCGAAGGCCTGTACTGGGTCGCCGGGCTGGGCGGCCACGGCATTACCTGCGCCCCCGTCGTGGGCGCACTTGCGGCGGACTGGATCGCGGACGGGAAGAGCGGACATCCGGATGCGTCCACTCTTGCGCCGGACCGGCTTATCCGGTGACCGTCTGCTCAGGATCACGGCAATCTCATTTCGCAAAAGGAGACACCATGGCGACGACCGAAGACAACCTCAAGGAAGCTTTCTCAGGGGAAAGCCAGGCATACAGGAAATACGCGGCCTTCGCGAGAAAAGCGGAACAGGAGGGATTTGCCAACGTGGCGCGTCTGTTCCGGACCGCGGCGGAAGCGGAGGCGATCCACGCGCTGGGGCACCTGTTCGCGATGGATGCCGTCAAGTCTACGGCGGAGAACCTCAAGGCCGCCGTGGAAGGCGAGACCCACGAATTCACCGAAATGTACCCGCCCATGCTGGAGCAGGCTCAAAAGGATAATCACAAGGCCAGGAGAATGTTCGCATTTGCGGCCAGGGTGGAAGGCGTCCACGCGGAGCTCTACAAAAAGGCCCTGGAAGCGGTCGCCCAGGGCAAGGACCTGGCCGAAACGCAAATCCATCTGTGCCCCGTCTGCGGGCACATCGAGCTTGGGACCCCGCCCGCCGCCTGCCCGGTCTGCGGCGTCAAGGGAGAGAAGTATATCCAGGTGTAATCCGGCGGCGCACTGCGCATGGTGCGGTTCCGGAAGGCCTCCCGGCTTCGTACGGACCTTCCCCCGCCGCATCCCGCAAGGCGTCATCCGCAGCCTGCGACCCGTGCGATGTCCGAAAAAGGCAAGGTCCTGATCCTCGGAGACGCAAATTCGCCGTGTGCCGGATTCCGGCGGGCGCTGGAATCGGGAGGTTACGGCACCGCGACGGCGGACACGTGCGAACGGGCGCTGGAGCGCGTGGGGCGTGAGGCTTTCGACGCGGTCCTCCTGCTCGGGTCCGCGCGGGAGACCGTGCCTTCCGATACGCTGAGACGGCTCCGGCAGGCCTCGCCGCACGCGGCCGTCTTCGTCGTCAGCCGGAATCCATCCATCCGCTCCGCCATACAATGCATCAAGCTGGGCGCCTACGACTATCTTCCGGAACCGGCCGCTCCCGGGGCGCTGTTGAAGCACATAGGGCAGGCCGTACAGGCGTCGCGACGCGATCTCGAGGACGCCTGCATCGGCGGGGAACTGGAGCGGCAGATGCTGTCGCACGCCCTGATCGGACGCTCCGAGGCCATGGGCCGGGTCGTCCGGCTCGTGCGGAAGGCGGCGCTTGCCGACTCCCCCGTTCTCGTTACCGGGGAAACGGGCACGGGCAAGGAACTGGTGGCCAGGGCCATCCACCGGCTTGGCCGGCGTTCGCAAAAGCCGTTCGTTGCGGCGGATTGCCGCACGCCGGGAGAGCGGCTGCTGGAGAGAGAGCTGTTCGGCCGCGTCGAGGGTGGGTTCCCGGGAACCGTGGCGGACACGCCCGGCAAAATCGCGCTCGCCCATGGCGGGACGCTTTTCCTGGACGCCATCGCCGGCCTCGGCGTCCCCGCGCAGGCGCAATTGCTTCACGTGCTGCGGGAGCGCGAAATCCCGGCGGCCGCCGGCGCCTTCGCGAAGGTCGACGTGCGATTCATCTCCTCGACAGACCGCGACCTGCGCGAAGCCGTGCGGGAGGGCCGGTTCCGGGAGGACCTCTACTACAGGCTGAACGTACTGCATATTCCCGTCCCCCCTCTGCGCGAGAGACCCGAGGACATCCCGGTCCTGGCCGAATACTACCTGAAGAAACTGGCGGCCGAAAAGACGAAGCCTCCGGTTGCCCTGTCGGACAGGGCGATGCAGTACTTAAAGAGATGCGAGTGGCCGGGAAACGTGCGCGAACTGGTCAACGCCCTGGAATATGCGGTCGTAACCTGCGACGGGAAAACCATCGGGCTCCGGGACCTTCCCCACGGGTTGGAGGATCCTTCCGGGCGCCATGCATTCGCCGGAGGCAGCCTCGCACGCATGGAGCGGAACGAGATCCTGAGCGCCCTGGATCGTTTTCAAGGAAACAAGACCCGCGCGGCCGGATTCCTGGGGATCAACCGGAAAACACTTCGCGAAAAGATCCGCAAGTACGATATTTTCCCGGAAGGCCGCTGATGCGCCTCGGGCCCTCTGCCGAAATCAGGCCCGCGTTATCCATGAAGCTTCTGCTGCTGCGGCGGATGCTTTGATTCCGGAATCGTTTCTTTATCGTCCGCGCCGCTTCGCGGCGTCAGGGCGAATCGGTCTTCGGCCGCCCAGGATTCGCGGCCGGCGCTTCGGCATCCCGGAGCTGGCTCGGGCTCTTGCCGCTTGCCTGCTGCACGAACCGCGAGAAGGAGGCGGCGGAGTTGTATCCGAGCATGATTCCAATTTCTTTAACCGAAAGATGAGGCTGGGCCAGCATCTCCTGGGCGGCCTGAAGCAGGTGCCTGCGCCTGTATTCGCGGAACGTCATTTTCCTGCGCGACCTCATCGCGTTTTCGATGGTATGCCGGTCCACCCCGAGGGTGCGGGCGATATCGGAGAGCCGCATGCGCGGAGTCTCGGCAATGAGGGCATCCAGTTGAGCCAGAAGTCCGTTGCGGTTGTATGTCACGGTGTGTCGGCCCCAGATCCTGACAGATCAACGATCGCCCGATTCGTCGCGCGAAGCGATGCCCGGAACCCGCGTGGACGCAAGATCCCGCCCCCTTGACCCGAGCGTATGCAGGAATTTTTCTATTGGGCCCCCCCGGTGTCAAGGGCAAAAGCTGGTGGAAAGACGGGTATTCTCCCTGGCGGATCGGTTGGGCCCAATAGGCTGAATTTGCGCAACTTATCTGATTCTAACACATTAGGTCATCCCGAGGCGGGGCGCGTTGCGGGAGGGGCGAGCTTTCGACCGGCTCATCCGCGCCCGGGCGCAGGGCTTGGGTTTGAAACCGTGCAACTTCCATGTGTGGCGTGCATCTTTAGCTATGTTGACAAATTGCGCAGCACGGCCATAGAATTGTGGCCTGTTAATTTCGGCAATGGTTTAAGGAGGCAGCATGCGAATTCGAGCCCGCAAGTTTTTCCTACCCGCAGCGATCACGGTAGCGTGGTTCCTGTTGCTGAGCGTGATGGCGTCCGCTCAGTCCCGGTCGATCAAAGGCAAGGTGACGGATGACAAGGATCAGCCCGTCGAAGGCGCCCAGATCTCCATTATCGGGACGGACATCACCAGGAACTTCAACGTCAAGACAAACAAGAAGGGCGAGTATTTGTATCTCCTCGGCCAGCAGGTCGCGACATACCGCGTCGTGGTCCGGAAGGAAGGTTTCAGACCGGACGTTCGGGAGGGAATCCGGCCCGAACTGGGAGAAGCCTCGGTCGTCGATTTCAAGCTGTCTCCGGGACAGGACTACAAACTGCCCTTCGAGATGGACGACAAGGAAATGGCCGAATACAAGAAGCGCTACGACGAACTGCAGAAGAAAAAGCAGTTCTCGGGCGAGATCAAGGCCGCGTTCGAACTGGGAGTCAAATTAACCCAGGAAGGCAAGCTGGACGAGGCCATGGCCGAACTGAATAAGGCCCTCGAAAAGGATCCGGAACAGTCGGCGATCCATGCCGCGATCGGAAACGTCCACGCAAAGGCGGACAGGAATGAGGAGGCGCTGGCATCGTACGAAAAGGCGATCAGCCTGAGCCCGAACGATCCCGACCTGTATACCACGGCCGGGATCACGATGAACGCCCTGGGAAGGACCGCCGACGCTCAGGAAGCATTCAAGAAGGCTGCGTCTCTGGATCCGGTCGCCGCTGCGCAGAACTACTACAACCTGGGTGTCATCATGATGAACGGCGGCAAAACCGCGGAGGCCGCGGAGGCGTTCAAGCAGTCGATCGCCGCGAATCCCAACTTCGAGGAGTCGTACTACCAGCTGGGCATGGCTTTGTCCGGCACGCAGTCGACGATCCCCGATGCCATCAGCGCGCTGAAAAGATACGTCGAGATCGGAAGAAAGCCCGAACAGGTCGAGGTGGCCAAGCAGATCATCGAGGCCCTGGGGGGCGCAAAATAGGGGAATCCTGCATCGGTCCGCCCGCAATCCGCGGCGGATTAGAAGCGTTACGGAAACGGGCCGCGCCCCATGGGAGCGCGGCCCGTTTTCTTTTCCAGCCGTCTCGCGCCTCCCATTGCCGGCGCGGGAATCGGCCTAATATTCGAGGTTCCCGTTGAGCAGCATCTTCTTCGTCTTGAACTCGACGTATCCGCGCCCGTCTCCTATCCCGCCGACGACCGGATAGGTGAACTCGAGCGTCAGGCTCTTGTCCTTATCGGTGAGAATCGGTTTGCCGTTCACCTCGCGCGGGAAGACGAACTGGAACTCCTGCTGCGCCCCCTGGGCTACGTTGAAATCCAGCAGCCGTGCCTTGTCGCCCTTCCCGGCGTAGAGGAAAACCGAGTTCTTCAGCAATTCCATGGTTTGGGACTGCCAGGCCCTGGACAGGTCGATGACCATCCTCTGGATGTTGGTCGAGTAGGAGACGCTTAGGACGACCTTGTCGCCGTAGTCCGCGTTGAGAAAGCTTTCCGCGCTTTTATCGAACGCCTGTTTCTGTTCGGTGCTGAGGCTGTCGTACTTGTTGACCAGCTGCATCCGGCGGACCATCGCCTGCCGGACCGGCGTCGCGGAACGGAGCTGGATGATATAACTGACATACTGCTGGCCTTCGGCCGCGTCACTGCTTCCCAGGGACCCCGTCCGCAGCAATTTGAGCTCCCAGGCCCATGGCGAATCCGTGAGCATCTTGGCGCATTCCTTGTCCGTCCACTCGTAGTAGGTCTTCTTTTCCCAGAATTCCGCGGCGAACAGAACCGAAACGCTGACGAGGAGCAGGATCGGGAAAATCACGATTTTTCCCCATGCGTCCCTGTGTTGCATCGATACAAATGACCGTGGTGATTTCATGAGTTCAGTCTCCCAAAAAGCATGCCGGAAAGACATGCATCGGCTTTTCATCTTCTGATGGCGCGTTCCACTGCCGTGAACACTTACGGTCTTATAGGACGTTTGCTCTTTCAATACAAGCAAAAAGTAGCCGTCAGGCTTCACGAGGCTCATTCGGCCTGCATGGATCCCGAAAGTTCCCGGCGAGGGGTCCGACCCGCGCACCCGGCGGCGCGTATTGCAGCCCGACGGAGCGCAACGCCTCAAACGTGCCGGAATCCGTGGCAGCAGCAGAAGTTGCCTGCATGACGACGGTCCGGCCTCCGTAATCAGCGGATGCCTCCGGGACCCGAATGTTTCAAAATTTCCGGCAGTTATGTCGCAGGCGATCCCGTCTGTGGCGATTCCCGGCCGGCGCCTGGACCCCGGGCGCGGGTCATACGGGAAATATCCGGATCGGTACAAAAAGTACCACCCGCAGTTATTCCGGCAGGGAGAAGGTGCGGGCTCCCGATTGCCGAATTTTCCAGAAAATGCCGGAATGAATGGCCTTGCCGTGGTATCCTGAAACGTTTGGATCGCCGTGGCACACCTATAGGCGCGACGGCGGGGAGCGGATACCGCGCCTGGCGACAGGAACGCGGACTGCGTCATCCCGGAGAGAACAACGCCAACTCGGTTGGAAAAGGACAGGGGTTGCTTATGAGCGCTGAAAAGAAGGCGGCCGGCGGGAGTCCGGCGAAGGTCCCGATCGATGTTCTGGTCATCGATGGCGAGCAGACATTCACGGATACGTGCGTCCGGACCCTGGAGAAGAGCGGGTACCGCGTCGCGGTAGCGAAGAACGGTTCGCAGGGACTGCAGATGGCCGGCTCCGAGCACCCGGGCGTGGTCCTGATCGACCCGGAGCTTGCAGGCATGAGCGGGATGGACGTGCTGGGCCGGCTCGGGAAATCGGAGCCCGTCTCCGTGCCGATCATGGTTTCGGCGCACGCCACGGTGGATGCCGCGGTGGAGGCGATGAAACTGGGAGCTTTCGACTTCCTGACGAAACCGTGCGACGCGGAAAAGCTGACCGAGGCCGTGCGCCGGGGGCTGAATCTCAATACGCTGCGGAAGGAAGCGAAGGCGGCCAAGGCTGCCGATGCGCCGCACGCCGGGGACAAGTATGACCTGCTGCTGCACGGGCTGGACGTCCTCGGGGGCGCCTATTCCATGGGCATGGGAAAGCGGCAGCTCCTGGACGAGCTGGCGTACCTCGAGAACGAGGCGAAGTATCACGCGGAAAGCCTCGGGCAGATCAAGAAGAAGGAGAAGGCGATCCTGGATATCCGGGAGGAGCTCCTGCAGGCGGACGCGATCATGCGCAGGTACGACTTCCAGAAAAACTCCCTGATCCAGGTGCTCCTGGATGTGCAGCAGACGTTCCGGTGGCTGCCGCGGCACATCCTGAACTGGATTTCCGGCCGGCTGAACATCCCGCTCCGGGAGATTTACGTCATCGCGAATTTCTATGAGGCGTTCAGCCTCGAGCCGCGCGGCCGCCACACCGTCCAGGTGTGTACGGGGACCGCGTGCCATGTGCACGGCGCTTCGCAGCTTTTGTCCCGTGTGTCGGCGGTCCTCGGAATCGAGGCCGGACAGACCGACGGCCGCCAGGAATTCACGCTGGAAACGGTGCACTGCCTCGGGTGTTGCGCGCTGGCCCCCGTGGTCCAGATCGACACGCAGTATCACCGCGATCCCTCGCGGACCCAGTTCGAGAAAATCATCAAGTCATTGGAGAAACAAGAGGAGGCGAAAGAATGTCTCGCATAGAAACCCCTGCGGATCTTATCCGGCTGAGAGAAGAAATCGCCGCGCGGCGCGATGCCCGGCAGGCCTGGCTGTCGGTCTGCACCGGGACGGGCTGCCGTGCCTGCGGGGCCGAGGCGCTGGCGGCCTCCCTGGAAGAGGAGATCGCGAAGCGGGGCCTCGCCGACAAGGTGGGAGTCCGGCGGACCGGATGCCACGGCTATTGCGAGCGCGGCCCCCTGGTCGTCCGCCAGCCGTCCGACGTCTGCTACGTGGGAGTGCAGGCGAAGCACGCCGCCGCGATTCTCGACGCGCTCGGTTCGGGAGATCATCCGGTCGAACAATTGCTGTATCTCGATGAGGCAAGCGGGAAGCGGATCGAGCGCGCGGAGGAGATCCCGTTCTACAAGCACCAGGACCGGGTCTTGCTGCAGTACAACGTGCGAATCGATGCCTCCAGCATACTCGAGTACATCGCGGAGGGGGGCTATTCGGCGCTTGCGAAGGCGCTCTCCGGAATGACGCCCGAGGCGGTGCTGAACGAGGTGAAGACCGCGAACCTGCGGGGGCGCGGCGGCGGCGGTTTCGCCGCGGGCAGGAAGTGGGAGACGACGCGCAAGGCCCACGGGGAACCCAAGTATGTCATCGTCAATTGCGACGAAGGGGACCCAGGCGCTTTCATGGACGGCGCCCTCCTCGAGGGGAACCCGCACAGCGTCCTGGAAGGGCTGATCCTGGGCGCGTATGCGATCGGGGCGACCGAAGGCTTCATCTATGTCCGCCAGGAATACCCGATGGCGCTCAAGCATGCGCAGGTCGCGCTGCAGCAGGCGAGGGACTACGGCTTGCTCGGCGCGAATATCCTGGGATCGTCGTTCTCCTTCGACGTGACGATCCACCGCGGCGCCGGCGCCTTCGTTTCCGGGGAATCCAGCGCCCTGATGAGCGCCATCGAAGGTCATGTCGGCGAACCCAGGCCGAAATACATCCACACCTCCGAAAAGGGGATCTGGGGCAAGCCCTCCTGTCTCAACAACGTCGAGACCTGGGCGAATGTCCCCCACATCGTCAACAGGGGGGCCGAATGGTTCCGGGGCATGGGCACCGAGGGCAGCAAGGGGACGAAGATCTTCTCGCTCGTCGGAAAGGTCCGCAACACGGGACTGGTCGAAGTGCCCATGGGCATCACGCTGCGCGACATCATCTTCAAGATCGGCGGCGGCGTCCAGAAGGGAAAGAAGTTCAAGGCGGTGCAGACCGGCGGGCCGTCCGGCGGCGTCATCCCCGAGTCCCTGCTCGACCTCCCGGTCGATTTCGACGAGCTGACCAAGGTCGGTTCCATGATGGGGTCCGGCGGCATGATCGTGATGGACGAGAACACCTGCATGGTGGACACGGCACGGTACTACACGAACTTCCTGGCGCACGAATCCTGCGGGAAGTGCGTCCCGTGCCGGGAGGGGACGCGGCAGATGCTGCACCTGCTCAACAACATCTCCTCCGGGCTGGGCAAAGACGGGGATCTCGAACTGCTGGAGGAGCTCTCGGAATTCATGCAGGACGCCTCTCTGTGCGCCCTCGGCCAGTCGGCCCCCAATCCCGTGGCAAGCACGCTGAAATACTTCCGCGACGAATACGAGGAGCATATCCGGGACAAGCGGTGCCGCGCCGGAGTCTGCACGGCCCTCATCGCCTACGAGATCGACCAGCAGAAGTGCGAGGCGTGCGGCGCCTGTTACCGGAATTGCCCGGTGAACGCCATCCACAAATCTGAAGACAAGGTCTTCACCATCATCCAGGAAAAATGCATCAAATGCGGCGCCTGTCTCACGGCCTGCCCGGAGAAGTTTTCGGCCGTGATCAAGGTGCCGGCAGACACCGTGCAGAAACCGTCCGCGGGGGCGGGGACTCCGCTCGGGACCCGGGCATAGCGAGGACATCATGAAAAACGTGAATTTGGAGATAGACGGCCAGAAACTCGAGGCGGCCGAGGGAACGACCGTCCTGGAGGCCGCACGGTCGCTCGGCATCAAGATACCGACACTGTGCCACGACGACCGGCTGGAAGCCTATGGCGGATGCCGCATGTGCATGGTGGAAATCGAAACCAGCTGGGGCCGCAAAAGGCTGGTCGCCTCCTGCGTGTATCCGGTCGAGGAGGGGCTCAAGGTCCAGACCGGCACCGAAAAGGTCAACAAGATCCGCCGGATGATCATCGAACTGCTCTACCCTGCCTGGCAGCTGTACGCGGAGGAATACGGGGTCAAATCCTCGCGGTTCCAGACGGGCATGACCGACTGCAGCCTGTGCGGCCTCTGCGTGCGCTACTGTTCCGAAATCAAGAAGGCGAACAAAGTCTATTTCCGGGGACGCGGGATCGAGCGGAAGCCTGCCCTGATCGAGGGGGCCGAACTCACCTGCCGGGCCTGCGGGGAGTGCTTCACGCTCTGCGGCAGCGGCTGGATTGCGTCGCGCTTCTAACGGAGGGCCGGACATTGTCCGCCGGCGACTGCCGGCGGCGGGATGCCCGGAAAATCGGGGGGTCGAAACCATGCGGACCATGCGACGGATTGCCTGTGTATCTCAAATGGTGCTGTTCTTCTGCCTTGTGGCAACGAACGTTCCCGCTCAGGAGTTCACGCCGAGTATCGGCCAGGAGGGCAAGGACGTCATCTGGGTGCCGACTCCGGACAGCCTGATCGAGGCGATGCTGGACATGGCGAAGGTGACGCCCCAGGACCGCGTCTACGACCTCGGTTCCGGAGACGGACGCATCGTCATTGCGGCAGCCCGTCGGGGCGCCCGGGCCACGGGCATCGAATTCAACGAGGATATGGTAGCGCTGTCCAGGCGCGGCTCGGAAAAGGCCGGCGTCGCGGACAGGGCCACGTTCGTCCAGGCCGACATTTTCGAGAGCGACTTCCGCGACGCTACCGTCCTCACGATGTATCTGCTGCCGCACCTGAACCTCAAGCTGCGCCCCGCAATCCTGGACCTGAACCCGGGGACCCGCGTGGTGTCCCACGCGTTCACGATGGAGGACTGGGCCGCCGATCAGACCGTGGAGCAGGAGGGGCGCACCGCCTATCTGTGGATCGTCCCCGCGAAGGTCGAGGGGACCTGGAAGTGCAGCCTGCCTTCGGGAGGCGGCGAGATCGTTCTTACGCAGCAGTTCCAGGAGATCCGGGGCGCGCTGAAGAAGGCCGGTGCGGAGACGGCTCTCCGCGACGCGGAACTGCGGGGAAACAGGATCCATTTTGCCGTGAACGGTGCGACCTATGACGGTGCCGTAAACGGCAGGACCATGGAAGGCACCGTGACGGCGGATGCGCGCCAGGGAAGGTGGCTGGCGGAGCGCGTCGAGTAGGAACATGACACCGCGGAAATCCGAGGCCCTGATCACGGGCGCTTCCAGCGGCATCGGGGAAGTATTCGCCCGGAGGCTCTCCGCGAAAGGGTACCGAGTCCTCCTCGTCGCCAGGCGCCGGGAGCGGCTCGAAAAGCTGGCCGCCGAGCTGCAGGACGCCGAGGTCCTCGTAGCGGACCTGACACGGGTCTCCGACCTCGAAAAAGTGGAGCAGTGCATCGCCTCCCGGTCCCGTCTCGAATTCCTCGTCAATAACGCCGGTTTCGGCGTCCCCGGAGCCTATCACGCCGGGGATGCGGAAGCCCAGGACCGGCTGCACCGGCTGCATGTCCTCGCGGTCGGACGGCTGACGCATGCCGCCCTGCGGGGAATGGTGGCCCGCGGCAGGGGCAGTATCATCAACGTATCGTCCGCCGCCGGTTTCCTCCAGGCCCCCTTCAGCGTCAGCTACAACGCCACCAAAGCCTGGATGAACAGCTTCACCGAGGGACTGCACATGGAACTCGAAGCCCTGCGGTCCCCGGTGCGCATACAGGCGCTCTGCCCGGGATTCACCGTCACGGAATTTCACGACGCGATCGGGATGGACCGCGGGAGAATCCCCGCAGGCCTGTGGCTGTCGGCGGAAGAGGTCGTCGACGCCTCGCTGCGCGGCTTGCAGCGGAACCGGCTGTTCGTCGTGCCGGGCCGGCGCTACCGGTGGTTCCTCAGAATCCTTCGCATCCTGCCGCAATCGCTCAAACGCTATCTGTCCATCCGGTTCAGCCGGGAACACGCAAAATAGGGAAGGCGCGCAGCAGCCGTGCGCGCGGAAATTTCCCGCCCGGAAGCGCATCCTCGGGGCGCAGGGAGATGCCGGTCTTTCCGGTTCGCCGGAATGCCCCCATTCCCGATCCCGTTCCCGGCGCCTGCAGGGAGGCGGCGCATTTTTGCAGGCCGGACGAACTAATGGTTTAGCAGCGGACACACTTTTGTTAGAGTAGGAAGCAGCCGGGAGCCGTATTGATCCTGGGAGGAGTTGGAACAATGAGGAAGAAAACCCGCGCATCTTTGATTGCAGCCGTGCTGACGGTCTTTTTGTATTCCGGCCTTTCGCCGGCTCAGGAACCGAAGATCACCGTGCTGAATCCCCTGGGGCAGCCGCCCGCGATCGCCCGCGTGCCGATGGCTCCCCGCATCGACAATCTGGAGGGGAAGACGGTGTACATCGTCGACATCGGTTTTACGGACACCCACCAGTTCTTCACCGAAATGCAGAAGCTGCTGGGCGAGCGGTACCCCAGGACCCAGTGGGTCGTCCGGACGAAAGCCGGGACCTATTTCGACGACGACACGAAGCTGTGGGCCGAAATCAAGGAAAAGGGCCACGGCATGATCATCGGGGTGGGGCATTGAAGCTCCTGCTCGCCGTCGGTCGTCGGCCACAGCATTACCGTTGAGAAGCTTGGAATCCCCACTTCGCTCGTCGTCACCACGGCTTTTGTCGACCTGGTGAAGACCTATGCATTCAAACGCGGCATGCCCGGGGAGCGTTTCGCCTTCGTGCCGCACCCGATCACCGGAACCCCCGCGGCCACCTGCCGCAGATATCTCGAAGGCAACGATCCCGTCACCCTCAAGCCGGTGGTTCGGGAGATCATCGCGGGACTGACGAACCCGCTGAGCGCCGAGGACAGGAAGAAAGGTTTCATCGAGAACCCGACGCCGCGCCTGGTCCCTCCGGATACGGCGGCGAACCTGGAACGCCTGTTCCTCGAAAACGGGTGGACCGACGGGCTTCCGATCGTCCTTCCCACCGAAGCGCGCGTCGCGGAAATGCTGAAGGGGACCAGCCACCGGCCCGACGAGCTCGTGGGGAGAATGCAGCCTTCGTCTCCGCACGACCCGTGGAGCTACACGGTGGAGAAGGTTGCGGCCAACGCGGTCATGGCCGGGGCCAAACCGGAACATTTCCCCGTGCTCCTGGCGCTGGCCTCCACCGGCGTTCCCTCCATTTTCACCTCGACGACGTCGTTCGCCAGGATGATGGTAGTCAACGGCCCGATACGGAAAGAGATCAGGATGAACGCGGGCATCGGCGCCCTGGGGCCGTTCAATCACGCCAATTCCGTGCTCGGACGAGCCTGGACGCTGATGTCCATCACCCTGGACGGAGGCGCCAAGGTCGGGGAAACCTACATGGGCAGCCAGGGGAACAACCTGAACTACAACAACATGTGCATGCCCGAAAACGAGGAAGAACTCCCGGAAGGGTGGAAGCCCTTCCACGTGCAGAAGGGCTACAAGCCCCAGGAAAGCGTCGTCAGCACGTTCGGAGGGTGGGGCGTGACGCACCCGGACCAGAGTTTCGGGAAGCCGTTCCACACGCAGATCCCGTTCTGGCTGAAGTTCATCAGCCCGTTTTCCCCCGCGATGCTGTTGCTGGACCCGACGATCACCAAGCAGCTCAAGGAGCGTGAAGGATTCGACTCCAAGGAGCAGCTGATCGAGTGGATACACAAGAACACCACGGTGACCGTGGGGGAATGGCTGGACAACTATTACAGCGTGCAGAACTTTATCCTGCCCACCGGCCGGCAGGGAGCGGAACCCTTCGCGTCGTGGATGAAGCTCCCGCGGGACGCGAAGATTCCTCTGATTGCCCGTCCCTCGAACATCCACATCCTGTCTGTCGGAGGGGGGACGAACCTGTTCTGGCAGGCGGCCGATTTCGGGCACATTTCGAGCGCCTCCGTCGACAAATGGAGATAAGCCGATCGTGATGCATGCGGCCCCGGGCCGCCGCCCGTCCGGCCGCGGCATCGCGGTGTGGTGCGCTTCTACAAATCCGCCGCCAGATCCTCAAGCCCCGCGAGGGCCAGGGCTTCTTTCGATGGCTTGCCCGACTCGGCATCCCAACCCATGGCCGCGAAATAACCGTCTCTCAGGGCGGCAAAATCCACTTTGGCCGCGGAAGAAATCCGCTTGGGCAACTCGAACTTGTCCGGGGTCAACCCCTCCCGGGCGTTGAAAGCCTGCCGCAGCGTCAGAATCCGCCTGCCGGCCAGCAGGGCCTCCGCCCAGTCGAAATCCCATCCGGCGGCGCCGGCAATCAGCTCGGCGATCGGCGGAGGCGTGGTCGCGACGGTGTAGAGCGAACACAGGCCGGCCGCGTTCAGGACCTGGTGGTATTCGCTGCCGATGACGTAGCTGGAGTAGGGTTCCGACCTGGAAGCCCGCAGGGCGGGGTCGTCGCCGATCGGAGCCCCCTCGCTGAGCATGCCCGTGATCTGGCTGTCCATGTGGTGCGCCGGGTTTGCGTCCGCAATATTCGCCGTGCCCAGGGCGGGAGACATCCGCGGGTCGTGATACGCCAAACTCTTGCCGCGGATCGCGATCGCATACTTCTCCGCTCCCTTGCCGATGAGTTCCGCCGCCTTTTGCGCGCCGTCGGCGAGCTTGGCCCCGAAGCCTTCCCTGCGGGCGACTTTTTCGACGAGCGCGACGATGGCCTCCGCGTTTCCCCATGTCAATTCGATGCCGTCGGTGTCGTCCCGCGTCAACAGCCCGTGTTCGTAACATTCCATCGCCATGGCGATGGTTCCTCCGACGCCGACGGTATCGATGCCGTAGCGGTTGCAGATGTCGTTCGCCTTGATCACGGCTTCCAGGTTGTCGTTCATCAGCATGCCGCCCAGCGCCGCGAGAGACTGGTATTCCGGCCGGTGCATCCGGTCCTTGATGGCGAAAGGACCGGCGTTCTGCCGTATGATGGCGCCGCAGCTGATGGGACAGGCGTGGCAGCCGTAGCCGCTGACCTTGTACTTGTCCATGTTGGCGCCGTCGAGGTTGGTGACGGTGGGCAGGGCGTCGATGCCGCTCAGGTTCCAGTTCTTGAGCGGGGCGTCCCCGATGGCGACCAGGAAACTGATGTTGCTGCCCGTTCCGGCGGCGGACAAGCCCTTCGCGTATTCGTTGTTTTCGAGCAGGCTCAGGAATTTCCGCATCGCTTCATTGAACCGGGCGGGGTCGGCGGCGGCGATTTTCCGGACGCCGCCGCGGACGGCCAGCGCCTTCAGCCGCTTGGATCCCATGACCGCGCCGACGCCGTTCCGGGCCGCGATCCGGCCCCGCTCGCTCACGATTCCCGCAAGCAGCGACTGCGCTTCTCCCGCGGGCCCGATGCACGCGATCTTGACTTCCGGGTCCCCCAGCGATTGCAGCAGCAGGTCCTGTGTTTCGTATGCGTCCTTGCCCCACAGTTCCGAAGCATCCCGCAATTCGGCGGAGCCGTCGCGGATCAGCAGATAGACGGGCTTCGGAGAGATGCCGTAAAAGAAGACGCCGTCGTAACCCGCGGTTTTCAGCTCGGGACCGAAAACCCCTCCGGAATTGGACTCGGCCCAGGTGCCGGTCAGAGGAGACTTCGTGACCAGCATGTGCCGGCCGCTTCCCGGCGCGGGGGTCCCGGACAGGCCGCCCACGACGAAACCCAGGATGTTTTCGGGCCCGAGCGCATCGACCCGCGCCCTCATCCGCTCGTACAGGATGCGGACCCCCAATCCGTTGCCCCCGATGAAATCCCGGTACACCTTCTCCGGAAGGACCTCCTCCCGGACACGCCCCTCGGTCAGATTTACGAAAAGTACCTTCCCGGCATAACAGCTTGGAATTGACATGAAAATACCCGCCCCTCGGCCATACCGGAGGACCCGCAAAACCTTCAGCCCTCCCTAATCGAATGCTACCAGCCTCCGGATGCATTTTGCACCCCCCAAAATCATGGAGAAAATCATGGACACCCACTCTCCGCCCCGGCCACCGAAGAATCATGGAAGAATCATGGACACCCGCCGGAGGAATTCATGGACACCCACCGGGGTGGAATTCATGGCAGGAAGTGCAAATCATTGCATGTATATGATTCCCGAGATTTTCGGATCCGGAAAGGAGCAAGTGGATATATGGGTGTCCACCATCACCGGACAGAGGGGAGTGGGAGGGGGCGCAGGATTGCACGGCGGTCGGCGGCATGGGGCAGACGCCCGATGCCCATCAGCATGTGAATCGTGTGGGAATTCAGTTTTTCCGGAGGAGCCTTACCGCGAAAAGGGTGACGAGGCCCAGGAAGGTCAGGCCGATCGTTCCGGGTTCGGGGACTTCATGAAATTGGGGGAAAAGGGCCAGCGGCCGGACGGCGCTGTACCGCAGGTTGTCGAAAGCGGGAGCCCTGACGGGGACATAGGGGATCGCGGGCATCACGGGGCTAATTTCCAGATCCGGCACCGGCGGACCCGTGATGTCCAGTTGCGGGGGATCCAATCGGGCGATCATGGGAGTTTCAAAAACCGGGATATCGAAAGTCTCGATCGGTGGTTCCGCTTCCGAGACCGGTTCCTGGGGCAGAACGGAGATCCTGTTCCCGCAGCGGGTGCGCGCAAGACTCGAGCCGTCGGTAATCAGCGTCTCCCCTTCGGGAATTCGGACCGTCTTCGCGGTCCAGAAAACGTCTTCTCCGATCCGGTATGCGACGTGCACGGGCTGCATCTCCCCGGATTTGACAAACCGTGCCTGCGCAACGTCGAAATTTTCATAATGCGATTCGATGACCGGATCTTCGGCCATCCTGGAGGCCAGCTCCGCGCGCGTGCGCACCCCGCCGGGAATGACCGAATATGGATAGACGGTTCTATCGTACTTCGCGGGCTGCAAATCTCTCCGCGGAGAGACAACGTCCGCTGATTCCATCGGTTGCGCGAAAGGGACAATCCTAACCCGCGGGGATACGGATTGCCTGAGCCAAACCCCGAGCATGCAGGCTGCCGCACACGCCAACAGGAAAATCGGCACCCTGTGCTTCCGGAAGAAACTTCTTCTCCTGCCAATCCTTTTTCGAACGTACATTGAATCCGGCCTGCACATTCCTCGCCGGGTCCTCAGGCTGGGATGCTCCGCGAGTGTGCAAACAAAGTCGGTTTGTAAATCTTAGCACACTTCCCGATATTCCATATCGGTATAATGAAATCAGCCGAATAGAAAAATCTCGAAACTCCCGGATTTGGCCTAATCCCCGCTTCACGCCTGTCGATAAGAGACATCAAGACAACGAAAACAAGGGTGTTTACATGCGAAACGGAGCATGGGCAGTCCAATTGCCGATTTTCCATATACTTATGGGACTTCTCCTGCTTTCGCCCGTCCATTTCTCCGCGGCGCAGGACTGCTGCTCGGTCGATCCGGCAGGCTACTCCGGAATGGCACTTTCTCTGCTGGATCCCCGCCTAGAGCAGGAACTCCTCCTGCTGACGAATCGGCACAGGACCGGCAATGGACTTCCGGAACTTGTTCTTGATGAGTCACTTGCGGAAATTGCGCGAAACCATGCGACCGGCATGGCACATCAGGGATTTATCAGTCACAGCCTGCCGGGGGGCAACCTAAAATCCAGGATGAGCCGGGCGGGATATCTTTTCGAGTCCGCGCGAGAGAACGTCGCGGCCGCCCCTACGGTACTCATAGCCCGCGACGCTCTGATCCAGAGCCCGGACCACGAAAAAAATATCCTGGCGAATGATGTCACACGCGTCGGCATCGGCATCGCCCGCTGCCCCGATCCCTCCAGCAGCCAGCTCTACATCACGCAGATTTTTGCCGCCCCCAGGGAAAGCTATCAGCCCGAGAAAGTACAGGAAATGCTCCTGGCGCGCGTGGAGGATCTCCGCCAAAACGGCGCCGGATTCATGCTCGTGGACCGCGACCTCGAGGAAATCGCCTCCCGCTCGCTTCGATCTCTAAGTATCCCCTACAGGCAGGAGGAGCTGCAGGACGCGCTCAGTGCTTCAGCCCGTGAACTGGACGGCAGTGAATTCTCCGGACTGCAGGCGAACGTCCAGCTGGTCCACAATCCCAGGAATCTGAGGGTGCCCAACCGAGCCCCCGAAGGGCGGGCGCGCTCTTTCGGATCGGCTGTCCGGCAGGTCACGGACGCCGAAAACCAGGCGGCCTTCCTCGTGTTGACCCTTATCGGGGTGGCACGCTGAATTCTGTCCGTTTCTCATCCCCCGCATAAAACACGGAAAACGGCAATCGCGCGATGATTGCCGCAAACGCGCGATCGTCACGGCTAATAACGGTGAAAGACCTGGCGGGGTGAGGTGGGAATGACGGACCTTATGGCGATTGCCGAACATCCTTTGACGGCGATCTTTTCTCCTCTTGGCATCGTTGCCATCCTCCTGTTCGCCGGCGGCGTGCTCGCCCTGTCAGGGCGGAGTCATGCGGTCATGCGGCGGCTTCTCGCATGGGGGGCCGTCCTCCTGCTCCTGTTCTTCCTGACGCCCGTGGCGCATTACCTCGCGTGGAACCTCGAAAAGGATTTTGCCCCGCTGCTCGCGTTCCCGCAACACGCGAAAGTCGAGTACATCGTCGTCCTTCGGGGCCTCGCCGCCGGGCATGCCGGCGTTCCCGTGACCGGCAGCGTGTCCGGGCAGACGCTTGCGAACCTCAGCGAAGCGTACCGTCTGTACCGGTTGTCTCCCCGGACCAGGATCATCCTGTCCGGACGTCCGCCGGAAGCGGGCACGAGGGGCGCAGGCGGAGTCATGGCCGACCTTTTGGAGCAGCTTGGGGTGCCGCGACAGAGCCTCGTCGAGGCGGGGGATTCGAACGATCTGCACCAGTGTCTTCTCGCGGTGCGGAAAACGGTGGCGGAAGCCCCCTTCATCCTTGTCGCGCCGGCGTGCGAATTGCGGCGTATCACCGCCGTGGCGAAGAAGCTTCGGATGAATCCGGTTCCGGCCCCCACCTCCATCTGGACCCTGCAGCGGCACCCTGCAGACACCGCGCTAAAGGATGAACCGGGCCTCTACCTCAGGAACAGCGGCTACATTTCCTTCGAGAATTTCCCGAGGCTTCAGTGGGCCTGCCACGAGTACCTCATGGTTGCATGGTATGCGCTGCTGGGACGCGTGTGAAATTTGCGTACACTGGCGGAAAATCGGGAAAAGGGCTGCAGATGGCCCGGACGGGCATGGATAAAAATGAAAGATACGTTAGATCCTGCCCTTTCCCTGCCGGACGACCGAGGGTTCATCCCGGGTGAAGTCGATGATGGTCGACGGTTCCAGGCCGCCGGGTCCCGAATCCAGGAAGATGTCCGCCAGGTGCTCGAAGGTGGTAGCGATCGCGTCCGTGTCGCCCAGGTAGTCCTGGTCCGGGAGGCAGGCGCTGGTGCTGATGACGGGATGGCCGAATTCCGCGAGCAGTGACTGGCAGACCGCGTTGTCGGGAACGCGGATGCCGACCGTGGCCCTTTTCTCCAGGAGGATTTTCGGGACCTGCTTCGTCGCGTTGAGAATGAAGGTGTACGGACCCGGAAGCAGGTGCCGCATGGCCTTGTACGCGGCGTTGGAAACGTAGGCGTATTCGGAAATGTTCTTCAGGTCGCGGCAGATGAAACTGAGCAGTTTGCGCTTGTCGTTCCCCTTGATCCGGTAAATTTTCTCGACCGCGTTTTTGTTCCTAAGGTCGCAGCCCAGGCCATACACCGAATCGGTCGGGTAGACGATCAGACCCCCGTCCCTGAGGGCTTCGAGGGCAGGCTTCAGAAGCCGCAGCTGCGGATTGTCCGGGTGAATCTGTATCCGTTTCATAGTTCCAGCGTCATTCGTGCGCCCATCAGTATATCCCCGTTTCCCTCCGGTCCGGACTTTTTCTTTCGGGCCCCGCGCGGTGTTTCCTGCGTTTATCCCGCTTCCGCGGAATGATCCTCACCGGCAGCCCCACGAGGGGAGGCGCCTTTCCGCCGGGCCACCGCCTGGCGCAGCAGATATTCGACCTGCCCGTTCACGCTGCGCAATTCCGCGGCGGCCCACGCTTCCACCTCGGTCCAGAGCTCGGGATCTATTCTCAAAAGATAGGATTTCCTTCCTTCCATCACACCGGTCCGCCTTTAGGTATACAGGGTGCCCGTATTGACAACCGGGTGGACCTCCGATTCCCCGCAGAGCACGACCATCAGGTTGCTGACCATGGCCGCTTTCCGCTCGTCGTCCAGCCGGATCACCTGTTTCTCCGCCAGATCGTGCAGCGCCATTTCCACCATGCTGACGGCCCCCTGAACGATCTTCTGGCGCGCCGCAATGACGGCCTCCGCCTGCTGCCGGCGCAGCATTGCCTGGGCGATTTCCGGCGCATAGGCGAGATGCGTCAGGCGGGCTTCCTCCACCGCCACGCCCGCGCGGCTCAATCGCTCCTCGAGCTGCGTCTTCAGCGCCGCGGACACCTCGTCCACGTTGCTCCGCAGGGTAATTTCGTTGTCTTCCCCGTGATCGTAGGAATACTGGCTCGCGAGATGCCGCAGGGCCGACTCGCTCTGGGTCTCCACGTACAGCTCATAGTCGTCCACGTCGAACGTGGCCTGTGCCGTGTCCTCTACGCGCCAGACGATCACGGCCGCGATCTCGACCGGATTGCCCCGGTTATCGTTCACCTTGAGCTTGGCCCCGTTGATGGTCCGGGCGCGCAGGGAAATCTTGTTGCGCTGGAGCCCCTTCTTGTGCGGCGCCCCGGACCGGGCGGCTTCCAGCGCGCTGCCCACGTCGGCCGCTCTATTCGTCCCCTTGCCCGCCGAACCATTCGAATAAAAGGGATTGCCCCAGTGGAAACCGCTCTTGCGCACCGTTCCGCAATATTTCCCGAACAGCACCAGGACGCGTGCCTGGTTCGGCTGAAGCGTGAAGAAGCCCGTCATGAAGATCACCAGCACCGGCAGCATCAGGACAGAGAAGACCGTCAAAACAGGGTGTCCGTCGCCGCGGCTGCCCGCCGTCACGCAGTACACGAAAAGCGCAATATCTCCGATGAGGATCAGGAGAAACAGGACCAGCATGGCCCATCCATTGAAAACTTGGACGATATGCTCTCTGCTCCAGGTATCCCTTTCTGTAGTCATTGTGTTTCACCTTTCCCTTTGTGTGGTATCATTGTGATATCACATTAATATCACTACGGATGCCTTATGTAAAGATAAAAATTTTACCTCTGTTTTCTGATAAGGGATTTGCCGGTCGGTCACGGCGGTGCCGATGGGCGCCGCCGTGACCGAACGGATGCGGAATCGCGGGAATCGTCGATGCGGAGAGGATTAGGTTTGCTTCAACGGGAAGAGTTTTCCCGAACGCGCCGTGCCGCATTTGGGACAGGCCCGGTCGTACCACGAAATCCGCCCCGAGCACCGCGGGCAGCGCCAGCGCTCCTCTTCGTAGCGGGCCCATTTGCTCAGGCCCATCCCCTTGAGCTGCCGGAGGTTTTCGATGACTTCGGAGTGGTGCACCATCCCGTCGTTGTTGAACCGGGTGATTTTCGCGCACGGCACGTCCGGGCAATCGGAGCAGACCGCGACGTCCGCCCTGCTTTCGGCGCAGGACCGTATGTCGCACCTGCGGCAGAAAGCGGCCACGCGGCCGCCGCCGATGCATCCGTCGCACAGCAGGTCTTCGCGCTTCATCTGCATCTTGCCTGCCGAAAACTGTTTCATGAGAGACTCCAGCCGCTCCGGGCTGTTTTCCTGGGTTGCCAGGTACATCGGGCAGGCGCCGCAGTAGAGGCCGCAGGGAGCCACGAGTTTCTCCCCGCCTCCCGAAACGCCTTTGCCGGCTTGATTCCCGGCGAAGGCCCCGCGCAGGCAGGGTCCCGCGGACAGGGCCCCCGCGAAAGCCGCCCCGGTGATTCCCCGCACGAAGTCCCTGCGCGACGTATTGTTACCTCTGGTTTTATTCATGGACGGATCCCTCTTTTCTCCCGAATTGCCTTCCGATTGTCCGATTATGGCACACCGGCGCGCAAAATTCCTCATCTCAGATAATGCGCGTCCCGGCGTCCCTGCGGTTGACCCACAGCGCCGCGGCAAACAGGATGCATCCCGCCGCGAGCCGCGCTAAATCCGTGGTTTCGCCAAGCAGGACCAGGCTGGCGACCACGGCGACGGGTATCTTCAGGTTGTTCATGACCGCGAGCGTTCCCTCGTGGACCCTCCGCGCCCCCACGTTCCACAGGAAGAAGCAGATTCCCGAGGCGATGATGCCCAGATACAGCAGCGCCAGCGCCTGGGCCGTTCCGATCCGGAGGCCTCGATAGTCCGTCGTAGCCAGCGAGAAGGCTCCAGCGACCAGGACCGCACCCGCGTAGAGGATGCCGAACACCCGGGTGTCGCCGAGGTCCGGCCGGCCGGCCATCCATTTTTTATAAGCGAGCTGACCGAACGCGAATGCCGCATTGGACAACTGAACCAGGCTCAGGCCGCGCAGGCTGGCCGACAGGGGCTGGTCCGGCAATTCGATGACGGCCCCGCCGGCGACGGCCAGCAGGGCCGCGGCAAAAAAGGCCCCGTGCATCCTCCGCGTCCACAGGTCGTGGAAGACGGTCACGAAGAGCGGCGTGGTCGTGGTCATGAGGGCGATGACGTGCGCCGGGAGGTATTGGAAGGCGGCCACATAGGCCACGTACATGAGGCCGAACTGAACGCCCCCGATCAGGAGCAGGCGCGCCGTGTCCGCGCGGCCGATGCCGCCGGGCCGCACGAATGGCAGGAAGATCAGCAGGGAGAGCAGCAGGCGGACGAAGGAAACGAAGCCCGCGTCCAGCGGCACGAGCGTTCCCTTGATGACGACAAAGGAAAATCCCCAGATAACCGAAACCAGAATGAGAGTGGGCATGAGTGCATCCGGCGGAACGCGCCGGATCTCATTTTACCAGAAGGTCGAACAGTTCCGGCCCGGTGATGGGCTCGCTCCGCCCGGCCTCCGGTTCGTTGAAGGCGCCGTGGCCGCCGGGAGCGACGCCCGGGCCGCACAGGGCGAACGGGACGGGCTCTCCGCTGTGCGTTTTGATCTTGAGCGGGGTCGCGTGGTCGGGAGCGACCAGGATGCGCACGTCGTTCCGCCCTTCCTGGTATGCGAGCATCTCCCCGACGATGTGCCGGTCGAATTCCTCGATCGCCTGGATCTTTTTCTC
The DNA here is from genome assembly GCA_964613495.1 of uncultured Acidobacteriota bacterium. Classification (GTDB taxonomy): domain Bacteria; phylum Acidobacteriota; class UBA6911; order UBA6911; family UBA6911; genus UBA6911. The sequence continues at coordinate 42,569 of CAZTHE010000002.1, forward strand.
CAGCACCCCCTCGTGTCCGGTCTCGTCCGGGGCTTCCACGTGCAGATAGACGAAGTCCTCGGTTTCGAGGGCCGCCCGCGCGGCCGCGACCTTCCCGGCGTAGTTGGTGCCGAGATACCCCGTCGCGCCCTCGACCAGGCGGATCTTCAGTCCTGCGAGCACGCCCAGGCCGCGCACGAGGTCGACCGCCGAGATCACCGATCCGCGGAGGCCGTACCGTTGGGGGATCGTCGGCAGCGACATCGACCGGCCCTGTCCCCAGAGCCAGATGTCCGTGACGGGACGCTTGCCTGCGGCCCTGCGTTCCCCGTTCGCCTCGCACCCGGGGAGGATGGCGTGCGCCTGCCGCATCAGGCCCAGGAGGAAATCGGCCCCGTCTCCCTGCGGCAGATAGGATGCGGTCGGCTGCCCGGTGATGTCGTGGGGCGGAGTGCACCGCGTGCCATCGGGGAAATCGCGGCAGATCATCAGGTGGCGGTAGCTGACCCCCGGATAGAAACGGGTCGAATCCGTGTTCAAACGCCTTTGCAGATCGCCGATGATGCGGTGCGCCTCTTCCGTCGTAATGTGGCCCGCCGAGTAGTCGACCATCGTGTCGTCCTCGATCGTCACCAGGTTGCAGCGGAAGGCGGTTTCCGATCCGGCCAGCGGGATTCCCATGGCGGCCGCCTCGAAGGGAGCGCGTCCGCTGTAGTAGCGCGCGGGATCGTAGCCGAGCAGCGACAGGTTCGCGACGTCGCTTCCGGGCTGCATGCCCGGGGGGACGGTCGAAACCCGCCCGAGCAGGCCACGGGCGGCGACCCGGTCCATGTTCGGCGTACGGGCGCATTCGAGCGGCGTGCGGTTATTCAGGGAAGGGACCGGCCAATCGGCCATGCCGTCGCCGACGAGCAGCAAATATTTCATGACAACCCCTTTCGTCTAATCCGGCCCGGAAGGGCAGCGGACCGTCTTGGGTCCGGCAACGAGCCTCGTTCAGCGTATCTGCTCGGCTCCGGCCGTGTCAACCGGGTTGTCGCCGGTCGCGTGCCCGCCGCGGTGCGAGGCACGCCGTCATTTCCGTCTTGCCCCTCCATGCTGGAGCGCGATATATATTCCCATTCCGGTGTCAACCGTGAGGCTCGTTGTCGGGGGCCGGGTGCTCCGTCCTGCCGGCGGACCGGCGTTTCCAATGGAGCTGTAAAACGAATAGGGGCCATGCAACCATGAGAATTATCGTCACCGAACGAATTGCCGAAGAAGGGGTCAATTATCTGCGCAACAGCGGCTTCACCGTGGACGTCCGGTATGGGATCTCCCATGCGGAACTCCTGGACATCATCGGGGAATACGATGCCATCATCGTCCGCAGCGTCACGAAGGTAAACAGGGAACTGATCGAGAGAGGCGTCAACCTGAAGGTCGCCGGGAGGGCCGGAAACGGGATCGACAACATCGACGTGCCGGCCTGCACGAAGAAGGGCATCATCGTCGTCAATACGCCGGAAAGCAACACCATGGCCGCCGCGGAACTCGCGATCGGGCTCGCGTACTGCCTCTTCCGGAACATCCCGCAGGCGAACTGGGCGGGCAAGAACCGGGATTTCAGGCGGAACAAATATATCGGCAGGGAGCTGGACGAAAAGACCGTCGGCATCATCGGCCTCGGCAGGATCGGGTCGATCGTCGCCCGGAAGCTGAAGGGCGCCAACATGCGGGCCATCGCCTACGACCCCTATATCACCGACGAGAAGTTCAAGCGGAACGGCGTCGAGAAGTGCGAGACGCTGGACGACCTGCTCCGGCAGGCCGACCTCATCACGATCCACACGCCCAAAAACGAGGAAACCTACGGGATGATCGGCGAGGCGCAGCTGAAGCTCTGCAAAAAGGGCGTCCGGATCGTCAATGCGGCCCGCGGGGGGCTGATCAACGAGAAAGCCCTGGTCGACGCGATCCGGAGCGGCCAGGTCGCGGGGGCCGGAATCGACGTGCTGGATCCCGAACCGGGATACGACAAGCCGCCCGAACAACAGACGTATCAGAACCCGCTGCTGGAACTCGACAGCGTCGTCATCACGCCCCACCTCGGCGCCTCCACCGAGGAGGCGAATTACAACGTCGGCACGGCGATCACGAAGCTGGTCGCGGACGCGCTGAACGGCGAGATGGTGGCCGCCGTAAACATGCCTCCGCTGCAGGCCGGGGAACTGGCGCAACTCAAGCCGTATATCGACCTGGCGGAAATGCTCGGGAAGATCTACTACCAGGCGGAGAAGGAGACGGTGGAGAAGCTCGAAGTCGTGTGCAGCGGCGACCTGGCCGACAAGGAAACCAGGATCATCACCCTGTCGGTCCTGAAGGGGCTGCTCGAGCCGATTCACAACGAAAAGGTCAATTATGTAAATGCCGAGCTCATCGCGAAGAACATGGGGCTGGAAGTGATCGAGAGCCGGAGTTCCCACCTCGACAAATACACCAACCTGATCACCGTGAAGTTTTATACGAAGACGAAACAGCAATCCATCTCGGGCACGATTTTCGCCCGGGAAGAGCTCCGCATCGTCGATTTCTTCGGCTACAAGCTCGACTTCGAACCGACGCCCTTCATCATCGCGCTCCAGAACATGGATAGGCCCGGCATCATCGGGAGGATCGGAACGCTCCTCGGCACCAACGGCATCAACATCGCCGCGATGCAGTGGAGCCGCAAAGAGAAGGGCGAACGAGCCGTTTCCTTCGTCAGCGTAGACGGGGAGGTAGGGCCGGATGTCCTGTCCCAGCTGCGGCACATCGACGGCGTGCTGCAGGTGTCGATGCTGAAACTGTAGAACCGTGTCGGGGCCCCGGATCCGGTGCACTCCCGAAAACACGATCGGGACGCGACGGCTTCCGGGGCTCAGCAACCCCGTTCAGAAACCCGCCTTCCCGACGGCCATCCCGCCCCCAATTATGACCTCTCCGCGCCTCCCGCCGCCGGCGCTTCCTCGGCACATGCTCCCGATCCGGCTCGTTGTCTGCGCCGCATGCGGAGTCATGCGGATTTGCCCGATTTGACAGCGGCGATCTCTTCCTGCATGTGCACGACGTCCGCCTCTTCCATCCGGTAGCCGAAGAAGAAGATTGCCGCCGCGACGGCGTAGGTGGCGGCCGGAGTGAACGTCATGATCGAGCTGATGCCGTCGACGACGCGCTCCGTCGGCGCCGCATTGGCCACAAATCCGATGGCCATCAGGCCCGCCGTGACGGCCGCGCTCCGGATCAGGACCGCTATCTTGATCGGCAGGTTCATCAGGGCCATCGTGAACGCCCGGATGTTGGTGCCCGTCTTCCATTCGCCGTAAACCACCGTGTCGGCGAACAGCGCCGTGTTCATGGCCGCCGCGACCGAAGCCAGCATGCTGGCCGCGCAGAAAATGAAGGTAAATCCCCATACCGATCCGGTCGCGAACCGCGCGGATGCGAATCCTATGGCCGCCAGCACGAGAAAAATGCAGTAGGAGTTCCGTTTGCCCAGCCGCACGCCGATCCACGCCGCCGCGAACGTGCCCAGCAGCCTCGCGATGCTGGTGGCCAGGATGAATACGGAGAAGAAAGCGGGCTTTCCTGCCACATAGGTGAAGAAATAAATGGCCAGAGCCGTGACGACAAAAATTCCGGTGCCGGCAAATACCTGGGCGAGCATCAGGAACAGGAGCGGCGGGTTCCGGAATACCAGGACGAAAATCCGAGCGATGGATTGCCCGGACTTTTTTCCCGGAGATTCCGCCACCGCTTCGTCATAGGGATCCCTGCCCGCCGTCGCCCAGTAGATGAACCAGTATCCCAGGATCATCAGCAGGGCGTAAATGGCTACCGTGACGGTGAACCCGGAGACCTTGTCCGTGTGGCGGCCGAAGAACAGGACAAGGGGCATGGCCGTGGCCGAAAAGATCAGGCCCGCGGCCGACATGCCCTGCGCCCTGCTGGTGGAAAGGATGGTCCGCTCCTCCGGGATCTGGCTCAGCCTTCCGAGCATGGCGCCGCTGGCCGACACGACCACATTGAACAGCAGATGGCTCGCGACGAACCCGGACATGACGATGATCGCGGCCGTCCAGTCGCTTCCGATTTTCGTGAACTGCAATATGAAAAGGGGCGCGATCAGCGGGGGCCCGACGAGAAACCACGAACGGTATTTGCCTCCGTATTTCAAAGTCACCTTTTGCAGAATGATGCCCCCCACCAGGGCACATGCGATGTCGATCAGGCCTGTCAGTCCGAGAATCTGCCCGGACAGAACCAGGGAGAATTGCGCGTAGTCCGTGAGAAAGGCCGTGAAGAAATAGGCCTCCATGTTGACCATCAGGGCGAAGAACAGGTCCGGGATCCCGTACGTATACAGCAGAAATCTGCCAAGTCTCTGATCCATCAACACCTCCCGGCATCAATTTCGGTGACAGGCACCATAATTTCAGGGTAACGGGCGCACTCCTTCGGCGCGGACGGTCCATGTCCCGTCTTCGGGGATTCCGGGATGCGGCTGAGCGCACCCATCCCAGCCGGCGACCATCAGCGCCACGGCGGAAAGAAACGCCCCGTTCGCGGGCAGGTACGCCGCAATCTCCCGCCTGCGGGCGCCCTTGGACGCTCCTTTCGGCAGCGCCATATCGCTTCCCTGCGGGCAATGGCCGCTCGCCGCGTAGCGGTTATTCGGCCCGTCCCGCAGGAGCATTTCCACGGCTGCGGCCGGGCGTCCGAGCCGCGCGGACGTCATCGCGATCATCGGATAGTCCCATCCCCAGATCTTCGTCTCCCAATCCCAGGACTGCATCACGGCGTCCAGCGTTCGTCCCATCGTCGCCCGGTCCACATCGGGACCGCCGGGCAAAAAGCCGAGCGGCATCAGCATCTCGGGGTGATCGTGCCGGCTGCCGATGTTCCGCCACGTGTCGGGGTGCGATTCCAGCGCCACGTACTTTCCATCGGAGACGGGCAGCGGGGAAAGCCGCGCGATGACGTCATCCCATGTTTTGTCGCGCGGCATCCCCAGGCGCTCCCTCCATCGCTGCGCGACGCCGAGCGCCCAGCGCCAGTAGGAGAGTTCGAACGACGGGTTCCGGCTCGTTGCCGGATCGTAAATCTCCTGCGCGATCCACAGGGGAGGACCGAGGACAACCCTGCCCGTCGCCGGATCCGGATGCACCATCGAGGCGAGGCAGTCCGCCGTTTCCAGCACCAGGTCGCGATACCGGGCAAGAGTTTCGGCCGACGGCCGGTTTCGGTAGAGCAACTCGCAAAGATAGACCATGTGCGGCTGGTTCCATACGATCAGCGGATTCCCCCCGGGGCTCTCGCGGCCGTCCGGGCCGACCATTTTTGCCCAGCGGGCGCCCCGCAGCCCGCGGGATGCGGCGAGCGAGCGGGCTTCCGGCAGCCGCGAGCGGTACCAGGCCAGGTTCTTTTCGAGCAGCGCGTCATGGCCCCACAGCGCGAAATGCGCCGCATGCCACCAGATCATTTCCGTGTGGTGCTTGCCGTACCAGGTGCTGCACGTGAGACCGCTTTCCTGCGGCGGGACCTCTCCGGCCATCTGGACGGCCGTCAGGTACATGGAGAGGACGATGCGCCGCTCCAGCTTCGGCGCAAGCGGGTTGGTGCTTCCGGAAAAATCCACCGCCGCACCCTCTCTCCAGAATTTTTCCCAGTATGCCGCGCTCCGCTCCAATATCCGCTCCACCCGCGCCGTCCGGGCGGGGAGCGCCGCCGTGTCCGGGAGAAACTGCACGGAAAAATCCAGCGTGTCCTTCCCGCCCGCGCCCGCGATCCGGAACGCATGCGGCCCGAGCCGCGTGACCGGGCCGCCGACTACGACACCGTAGCGCGTGGCATCGATCGTGCGCCGGATCAGCGATCCTCCGGGAACCGCGCCCGAGTCCAGCCTCGATTCATGGAATTCGGAGCCGCCCCAGTCGAGTCCGGGGGTGTTTTTCACCGAAAGGTCGTGGCCCCGCGGAAACGAGAGCAGCGCATTCAGCTTTCCCCGCGAAACCAGATCCGACCGGATCCGCACCCCGATGGCGTCCGATTCCGGGTCGCACACCGTCAGCACCCGGACGTCGGTCCCCGCCAGCCGGAACCGGCTCGAGATCACGCCGCGCCACAGGTCCAGCGTCTGCTCCGGGCTTTGAATGTCTTCCGGCACGAACGGCGATCCGCCGGCCTTCACCCACTCCAGCGCGAGCGTCCCCAGCGGGTGGTTGTGCGGGTTCTTGCGCAGCCAGTCTCCGGCCGGAGTCGCCTGGCGCGTCGGAAATCCCATCGTCCGGCCGTCCGGGAGCACGTAGTCCTGGTTCGCGTCCTCGAGCCTGTACCCGTGGACATCAGGCTGAGAGTGCCAGGCCCACCGAGACAGGGTCTCCAC
>CAZTHE010000002.1:48960-88329 GCA_964613495.1 uncultured Acidobacteriota bacterium
GGTGGTAGTGCGCGGCAAAGGTCTGCAGCCCCGTAATGTCGGCTCCGAACGCAAACCCGCCGTTGCCTACCGTGAGCGGCGCATCGGCATCCAGACTCTTCAAGACGGGATTATGCCGCGTGACCCACGCTTTCCTGTCGATGCGCGGTGGAGCTTCCGTCCGGTCCGCGGCGGTCCGGACCCCTATTGCGCCGGACAAGCCCGGAAACAGCAGGAGCGACAGCGCGATCAGGCTTCGTTTTCTCGGCATTTCCTTCTTCCTTCGATACCCCGAGATTTTGAGCTATATTAGCGTAACCTTCACGATTTTTGCCTTAAAGGAATGCATGCCCATGCATATTTGTGCAGACAGGGAACCGTCGACTCTTTCTTCCGGGAGATGAACATCATGGCCGGCTGCAAAATGAACGCTTTCCGCCTTGCCTTCTGCGCCCTGGCATTGCCCGCAATCCTGTTCCTGGCATCCGTTTGGACTCAGGCGACGCAATCCGGCGCGGCCGTCCCCGTTCGGGTCGCGCCCAAGGTGAATGCGGACAGGATCCCGTCGCAATACCCCGTCCCTTATGGCGCCCCCAAAATGGAATCGGTCCGCGAAGTGTTGAATCGGGTTCACGCCTACCTCGACGGATGCACGCCGGCCAGGCTGGTGCATCCGAAGAGCGGGGATCCCGTTCCCAACCCCCTCAGTCCGCCGGACTACGCCGTCTTCGAGACGGGCTCGTTTTATCTCATCAGCTACGAATGGGGCGTCACCTACTCGGGCATGCTTGCGGCGGGCGACGCCACGGGAGACTCCCGGTTCACCGGCTACACGGCGAAGCGCCTCAATTTTCTCGCACGGCTCTTTCCCCTTTACCGGGCCAGACTGGAAAAAAATCCGAAGGCCCGGACGCCGATGCACCCCGTCGTCAATCCCGGGTCCCTGGACGATTCCGGGTCCATGTGCGCCGCGATGATCAAGGCCTGGCGCAAGGATGCGGCGATCATGGTATTGCCGATGATCGAAAACTACATGCGGTACATCCGCGACGGCCAGTTCCGCCTGCCCGACGGCACGCTGGCGCGCAACCGGCCGTTTCCGAACACGCTCTGGCTGGACGACCTGTACATGAGCGTTCCCGCGCTCGCCCAGATGGGGAAGGCGACGGGCGAAGGCCGCTACTATGACGACGCGGTCCGGCAGATCGTTCAGTTTGCCGGCCGCATGTTCATCAAAGAGAAGGGGCTCTATATGCACGGCTGGGTTCAGGACATGGACGTGCACCCGGTGTTCCACTGGGCCCGGGCGAACGGCTGGGCCCTGATGGCGAAGACCGAACTGCTCGAGGTCCTGCCCGAAGACCACCCCGGCCGCCCCGCGGTGCTGGACCTTCTGCGCGCCCACATCCGCGGCCTGGCATCGTGCCAGTCGGGCCAGGGCCTCTGGCACCAGCTGCTCGACCGGAACGACTCCTACCTCGAGACCTCTGCCTCCGCCATGTTCGCCTATTGCATCGCCCGTGCCATCAACCGGGGATGGATCGACAGGGACGCCCACCTGGCGATGCTGTATTCGGCATGGAACGCGACGGCGGCCCGGGTCAACGCGCAGGGGCAGGTGGAGGGCACCTGCATCGGCACGGGGCTGGTCTTCGACCCGATGTTCTATTATTATCGTCCCGCCAGCGTCTTCGCGGCCCACGGATACGGGCCCGTGCTGCTGGCCGGTGCCGAGATGATCCAACTGCTTCAAAAGCGATCCTGAAGGGTGCGATTCCCATGAAATCCGTAAAAACAGCGGCGGTTGTCCCAATCCTTGTCTGGCCCGCGGTCCTGGTTCTTCTTGCGGCCGGCCTCTTTTTCGCCCTTCAGCCGGAGACTCTGGGCAATCCGGCGAGGCAGGGCCTGCGCCTTTCCTCCGGACAGCTTTCGGGTGCTCTCGAATTCGGCGAGTTCTTCTATGAGACGGACTCCGGGCGGATTGCGCTCCCGGTGCGCCTCGAGGCGAAGGCGCGGGGCAGGCGCGCCGAATGGACTGGGGCGACGCCCGACGGCCGCACGGCATCCGTCGCCGTGATCCCGGAGGGGAACCACTTTGCTCTCGAGTTCCGCGCCCGACCCGCGGCGGGCATCGTTCGATGGGGCTTCGCGATCGATGCCGCGGAGGACGAATATTTTACCGGCCTGATGGAGCGCGTGGTCGACGGGCCGCAGCAGGCATCCTGGGCGCCGGGACTCCGGGAAGCGATGGACCTTCGCGGCCAGAAGGTCGACATGCTCGTCAAGCCGACGACATCCGTGTACGCGCCCTTTTATCTTTCGTCGCGGGGCTACGGGCTTTTCGTCCGGACCGACTGGCCGGGCAAGTACGACTTCTGCGCCGCCGACCCGCGAAAGGTCGGCATCGAGTTCGAGGGCCCGGCGCTCGAGCTCAAGGTATACACGGCGAAGCACCCGTCCTCCCTGGTGCAGGCGCACGCGCTCGACGCGGGGCCGCCCTTCCTGCCGCCGCAATGGGCGTACCGGCCCTGGAGATGGCGCGACGAGCACACGCACCGCGCCGCGTACTACGACGGCACGCCCGTTCGGGGGCCCTTCAATTCCGAGATGATGGAAGACATCCTGATGATGCGCGCCTACGGCATCCCTTGCGGCGTGTACTGGATCGACCGTCCCTGGGGCCCCGGCCGCATCGGGTACGACGATTTCGAGATCGACCCGAAGCGCCTGCCCCGCTTCGCCGAATCGGTAAAATGGCTCGAGTCGCACCGGATCCGGATGATGCTCTGGATCGCCTCCTTCTTCCAGGGGCGCATGGAACAGGAAGCGCATGCAAAGGGTTATACGCTGGCGGGCCAGAAGCCCAGCATCCAGAACTATCCGCTCGCCGACCTCTCCAATCCCGAGGCAAAGGCTTACTGGCAGTCCGGCGTCGAAAAGCTGCTCGAACTCGGCGTCGCCGGCTTCAAGCTGGACCGCGGCGAGGAGCAGATACCGGAGGACGGCCCGTTCACGCGCTTCGACGGAAAATCGATCCGCGAGAACCGCAATCCGTATGTCGCCATGTTCGCGCAGGCGGTGGCGGAAGTGGCGCGCAGGCACCGCGGCGAGGATTTTGTCGCCATGCCGCGCGGCGCCTATACCGGCAGTTCGCCCCACGCCGTCTTCTGGGGCGGCGATATCGGCGGGACCCAGTGGGGCCTGCGCGCCTCGATCGTCGCCGTGCAGCGCGCGGCCGTGATGGGATATCCCAACTGGGGATCCGACACCTGCGGGTACAACGAACAGACGCTGGACCAGGACATGTGCGCCCGCTGGCTGGCGTTCAGCTGCTTCACGCCGATCATGGAAGTGGGCCCGACCCGGAACGTCGCCTTCTGGAACCTGCCGCGCGAGCCGAACTATGACGCCACGCTGATTGCGGTGTGGCGCCTGTATGCGCGGCTGCACGACCGGCTTGCGCCCTACACGCTTGCCCGGGCGCAGGAGGCGGCCCGCACCGGCCTGCCCATCGTCCGGCCCCTGTTCCTCGTCGATCCCAAGGCTCCCGCCGCATGGTCCAACTGGTGGACCTATCTCTACGGCGGCGACCTGCTGGTGTCCCCGGTGTGGGAAAAGGACCGCCGCACCCAGGATGTCTATCTGCCGTCCGGAAGCCGCTGGCGCGATGCGTGGCACCCCGGGAAGGTCTACCCCGGCGGCCGCACGGTCACCGTCCGGTCGGAATTGCACCAGATCCCGCTCTTCATTCGGGAAGGATCGGGCGTCGATCTTGGAGACCTGGAGGCCGGGTGGCAGGAATCCGTCGCCATCGCCGCGATAAAGCCCGATCTGAAGGCGCTCGAGTCCGAGGTGGTTTCCTGGTTCGACGGCTATCGCGGATCCGGGGGATCGGAAGCGAAATAGAGGCGTTTCCGGGAACGGCCCCGAAAGATCATGGGGAGGCGCCGCCCCGGTTCGTACCCGCAACCCGAAGAGGCATGATATGAAGAAAGTTACCTGCGTATGGATGCTGGCAGCCTGCGCCGCAGGCTGGATCGCCGCCGCGACACAGGCGCGGGCCCAGGAGGGAGTGCCGCGCCTGGAATTTCCGCTCTGGACGGGGGACGCCCCCGGCGCGCTGGGGAGGGACGCGAAAGACATCCCTACCCTGACGCCTTATTTCGCGCCGCCCGCGAAAGCGACGGGGGCCGCTTTCGTCATCTGTCCCGGGGGAGGCTACGGCCAGCTGGCGCCCCACGAGGGCGTTCACTACGCGCTGTGGCTGAACGAGCAGGGGATCGCGGGTTTCGTGCTCAAATACCGTCTCGCACCCGGCGGGTACAGGCACCCGGCCATGATGCAGGACCTCCTCCGGGCCGTCCGGACCGTGCGCGCCAACGCCGGGAAGTGGGGGCTGAACCCGGACCGGATCGGCGTCATGGGATCCTCCGCCGGCGGGCACCTGGCGTCGACCGCGCTCACGCATTTCGACGGCGGCGATCCGGGCGCCGCCGATCCCGTCGACCGCGTCAGCTCACGCCCGGACCTCGGCATCCTGTGCTATCCGGTGATTACCATGGGGCCCGATACGCACGCCGGTTCGAGGCAAAACCTGCTCGGGGAAAATCCCGATCCGGACCTGGTGGAGTCGCTGTCGAACGAAAAGCGGGTCCGGCCGGATACCCCGCCGACGTTTCTTTTCCACACATACGAGGACGCGGCGGTGAAGGTGGAAAATACCCTGCGGTTCGCCGATGCGCTCCGGAGCCGGGGCGTATCCTTCGCGCTGCACGTCTATCCCCGCGGAGCACACGGGATGGGCCTGGGCAGCGCGCAATGGGACCCCGGCAGACGCCATATCTGGACACGGGAATGCGCGCTCTGGCTCGAGGAGCAGGGTTTCGGCACCGGCCCGGACGACGATTGAGCGGACGGAAGCGGCCTGCGGACCGCGGTCAGTCCGCTCTTTTCAGGATCTCCAGCAGGAAATTCCAGAACTTTTCGACCGTGTCGATGTAGATCTTTTCGTCGGGCGAATGCACGCCTTCGAGCGTCGGGCCGAATGACAGCATGTCCATGCCCGGGATGCGCTCCCCGAGGACGCCGCACTCCAGCCCCGCGTGGATCGCCTTCACCTCGGGATCCTTCCCGTACAGCGCGCGGTACGACGATTTGGCGAGCGCCAGGACCGGGGAATCCATGTTCGGTTTCCATCCCGGGTAGCCGTCGTTGGCCTGTACCCCGGCGCCGCCCAGCTCGAATATCGACGAAACCGTCTGCGCGATCTCGGTGATTTCCGACGCCACCGAACTCCGCTGGCTGGTGATGATCCGGACCGAGTTCCGTTCCGTCTTGATCACGGCCACGTTCGTCGATGTTTCCACGAGGCCGGCGATGTCGGCGCTCATCTTCATGACGCCGTGGGGAAGTGCGGAAATCGTCAGCAGGATCCTGCGCTGCTCGGCTTTCCTGAAGACCTTGATCTTCTTTTTCGTTTTGATCTCTTCGATGCCGATCTGCAGGTCGGGCTCCACCGTGGCCAGTTCCGCGCGGATCGTCTCGTTGATGGCCGCGATCGCCTTCCCGGCGCCTTCCAGGTTCCGGCGCGGAACCAGCAGGACGGAGTCGCATTCGCGGGGGATGGCGTTGTGCTTGTTGCCGCCGTTCACCGACGCCAGGCGCCCGCCGATTTCGCCGAGGGCCGATAGCGCACGCCCCATGATCTTGACCGCGTTGCCCCTTCCCTTGTCGATCTCCAGGCCCGAATGCCCGCCCTTGAGCCCGCCGACGATGACCCGGACGGCCGCGCAGGGGGCCTTGACCTCCTCGAAATGCACCGGCCATACGGCGTGGGTGTCCCTGCCGCCGGCGCAGCCGACGTAGATCGCCCCCTCCTCCTCCGAGTCGAGGTTCAGGAGCGTCCGGCTTTCCAAAAAATCCCCCGCGACGTTGTGCGCACCCGTGAGCCCCGTTTCCTCGTCGACCGTGAAGAGGAATTCCAGAGGGCCATGCTCGAGCGACCGGTCCTCCATGATCGCGAGGTTCGTCGCCACGGCGATGCCGTTATCCGCGCCGAGCGTCGTGCCGTTCGCCATGATCACGTTCCCTTTGCGGACGAGTTCGATGGGGTCCTTGAGGAAGTCATGCACCTTGTCGTTGTTTTTCTCGCACACCATGTCGAGGTGCCCCTGGAGCGCGATCGAGCGGACCTGCTGGCGTCCGGCCGACGCCGGCTTGCGCACCACGACGTTTCCGAACTTGTCGGCTCTCGCCTGCAAGCCCAGTTTCTTCGCCGTGGCCAGCACGTACCTCGTCATCGCGGCTTCATTCTTCGAGCAGCGCGGAATGCGCGAAATTTCTGAGAAATATTTCCAAACCAGTTCCGGCTTCAGACCTTCGATCGCGGTAGACATGAGGGAACCCCTTGAGTAGATTACAGGCCAAGGATGCCTTTTTTCGAACCGGACCGAAGGGCCCGGATCCGGCCGCACCCTACGGGGCTAGAATACCACAAATCAGACTCTACCTGGTCTTTGGAGGCGGCATCGTCCGGTATCGGGAGAGCTGTTTCATGATCCTATTGAGGTTGTTCAGGTTCTCTTCGCCCTTTGCCCCGAGAGAGCGGAACCGGTAGGTTCTGGACGCGGTGCGGACCGCGAGCCTGTCGCCCTCCAGGCTATAGGAACACTGAGTGTGCTTGAAGGTGAAGTCGTCTTTCCCGTTTTCCGCGGCGTACGAAATCGCTTCCGGCGTGATCTTCAGTGTTCCCTTGCAGCTTCCGATGCGATGCGAATGTTCGACGCCATAGGCGGCCGCCGGCACCGGCCGGGCTTTGGCCGGCGGCGTTTCCGCTTCCGGCGCCCCGGCATCCGCCTTCGCCGCGGGGGGTGTTGCCGCCGGCGCCGGCGGGACGATGGCGCGCGGGGCTTTTTCCGCGGGTGCGGTGGCGACGAGCGCGGGTGGATCGGCGGCCGGCCCCGGCGTGTCCCCGTCCGTGTGGAGGACCATGTTCCCCATCAGCAGCAGAACGGCGGCCGTCGCCAGGGCAAGCGCCCGGTGCCTCCGCAGGCATGCGATTGGATTCCTCCAGGGCTTCCACCGCAATCCGGGGGATTGCGCTTCCGGACCCGAAGATCCGGCCTCGACCTCTCCCGCCTGGGCATCGTCTCGCGCAGGCCTTCCCTCGCAGTCGAATGCGAATCCCTCCTGCAGGTAAGGCCCCACCTGTTCGCCGCCGACCGGTTTGGAGAACAGGAATCCCTGGGCGTATTCGCATCCCATGGACCGGACCAGTTCCAGCTGCCCGGAGCTTTCGATGCCTTCGACGATGACCCGCAAGCCCAACTGGTGCGCCAGGGTGCGGATCGTGCGCAGGATTTCCCGGGCGTCGGGCTTTTTTTCGATGCTCTTCACGAACGAGTGGTCGATTTTCAGATAATCCAGCGGGAACCGGCGGAGATGGGCCAGGGACGAATACCCCGTGCCGAAATCGTCGATGGCGATTTTGGCCCCCATGACGCGCATCTGCATGAGCAGGCTCCGCGCCGCCTCGGGGTTTTCCATCGCCATCCCTTCGGTGAGCTCCAGGACGAGATTCCTGGCATCCAGCCCCGTCTCCAGGAGCACGTCCCGCATGTCCTTCGCCAGCGACGGGTTCGAGAACTGCGCGCCGGAGAGATTGACGGATACCCAGAGATCTCCGGCGGCGGGGTTGCGCTGCCAGTTCTTCAACCGGCGGCACGCCTGCTCGAGGACCCAACGGCTGATGTCGGTGATGAGGCCGGTCCTTTCGGCGGTGGGGATGAAGTCTGCGGGCGGCAGGATGCCCCGCGACGGGTGTTTCCACCGCACGAGGGCCTCCAGCCCCTCCACCCTGTTCGACTCCAGCGAGACGATGGGCTGGTAGAAAACGAGGAACTCGTTGCGGCCCAGCGCCCCGCGAAGCTCTTTTTCCAGGTGCCGGCGTTTTTGGGCGGACTCCACAACTGCCGTATCGAAGATTTCGCAACGGGATTTCCCCAGCGATCTGGCCCGGTGCAGCGCGGCGTCGGCGTCGCGCAGCGCGTCCTCCGGCCGGCGGTATCCCGTCGCGCTCAAGGCGATGCCGATGCTGGGAGAGAGCATCGTGTCCCTGCCGTTGAACGCGAAGGGGGCCAGGAGTGCGGTCAGAAGCCGTGCGGCCACTCTCCCGGCCTCTCCCGGTCCGCTCAACCCCTCGAGCAGGACGACGAATTCCTCGCCGCCGGAACGGGCCACCAGGTCTGCGCGCCCCTCGCGGCCGAAACTGTCTTTCGTCCTCAGGGCGCTTTCCAGCCGCCGCGCGGCCGCGACGACCAGCGTGTCGCCGTTCAGCGTCTCGAGGCGATTGACGCCGGACTCGAACAGGTCCAGGTCGACGACGAGGACGGCATAGTGGAAGCTTTCCGAGTCCCGTGCCTTTTCGATCGAGCGCGCCAGGCGGTTCAGCAGCACGTGGCGGTTCGGCAGGCCTGTCAGCGCGTCCACCCCGACGTCGGGGGTGATGTCCGCATGAAAACCCGTGATCCGTACCGCCTTGCCCGCCGCGTCGCGGACGATCGCTCCCTGGCAGGACATCCACCGGTAACACCCGTCCCCGTGCAGCATCCGGTGCTGCAGCTCGAACCCGGCGGACCCGTCCTCCAGGCGGGCGGCGATTTCCCGCCGCACCGTTTCGAGATCCTCGGGGTGGACTCTTTTGAACCACTCCTCGGAAGTGGCGCCGCAGTCGCCGTCCGCGCAGCCGAGCATCGCCACCCAGGCGGGCGAATAGTGCAGGCGGCTCGTCGCCAGGTCCCAATCCCAGAGCCCGTTTTCCGCCCCCAGGGCGGCCATTTCATAACGGTCCACGGACGTGCGTGCCCTCCACGGATTCCGGATTCCCGGGGGGCGCACTCAGGCCGCGCGCACGGGAACCCTATAAGTGCTTTTCGGTTGGACGGACGAAGAGATTAGGTCTGAATGAGCCCCCCCCCGCGCCGGCTGCGGCCCGCCGGCAACAATACCCGTTTCCCTGAAGGGGCGCCTTGTCGTATGTTGGTGCACGGAATGAGGTGAACGCATGACGGAATTGCCAGAGCGGAACACGGAGGAAGCTGGACTTGCGGAAAATGCCTTCCGCCCTCTCGAGCCGGGGGAGGTGTACGAACCGGTCGTTTCGGGACGCGCCAGCCCGCCGGAGATCAGCGTGCGCTCGATCGCGCAGGGTTTCGCGTGGTCCGTCATCTTCTCCGCTGCCGCGACCTATATCGCGCTGAAACTGGGGCAGGGAATCGAGTCCGCGATCCCGATCTCGATCCTCGCGGTGGGGTTCTCGGTTTTTGCCGTCCGCTTCCTGAAGCGCCGGGCTTCGACCCTGACGGAGAACATCAACGTGCTGGCGATCGGCGCCACGTCGGGCATCATCGCCGGGGGGTCGGTCTTCACGATGCCGGCCATTTACATCCTGGGTCTGGAGAACCGCTCCTCGCTGTTTCAGATCTTCCTCGTTCCGCTGCTCGGTGCGTTCCTGGGCATCTTTTTTCTCGCGCCCTTCCGGCGCTACTTCGTGCGGGACCTTCACGGCAGGCTGCCCTATCCCGAGGCACGCGCCACCACGGAGATCCTGATGGCGGGCAAGAGGGGCGGGCGCAGCGCGGTGATCTTGAGCTACTCCGCGGTCACGGCCGCGGTGTTCGACTTCGTCGGACCCTCGATGAAGGCCTGGGCCGAGAACTTTTCGACCGGCGCCATCGAGGCCCTGAGCGGCTTCACGGACAAATACAAGGCCGTGTTCACGATGAACACCTCCGCGGCGGTCCTGGGCCTGGGATACATCATGGGCCTGAACTACGCCGCCATCATCCTGGCGGGCTCGCTCGTTTCGTTTTTCGTGCTGGTGCCGCTGTTTTCCTACCTCGGCCAGTACATCCCAGGGGCGATCGCCGCCGGGGCCGCGCCCCTGTCCCGGATGCCCGCGGAGGACATCTTTTTCGACTATGTCCGGCCGATCGGGATCGGCGGCATTTTCGCCGCCGGCATCCTTTCCATCCTGAAGATGTCCCCGGTGATTCTGCAGGCCAGCCGGCAGGCGTTCGGCGAAATCATCCGGCTGGCGCGGGGGAAGGGGCCCGGCGAAGCCGGCGACCGCACCGACCGAGCGCTGCCGATGTCGGCCGTCCTGCTGGGCATCGCCGCCACCGGCGTGCTGGTGTTCCTCTACTTCCGCTTCTCGGTGCTGGCCGGGGAGCCGGAGTATGTACGCTTCACCGTGGACCCGCCCTTGGACGCTGTCGGTCATCTCCGTCCTGCTCGCGCTCGTGATCGCCTTTCTCTTCGCCGCGGTTTCCGCCTGGGCGATCGCCATGATCTCGATCACGCCGATCTCCGGCATGACGCTCACGACGCTGATCGTCACCGCCGTCGTGCTGTCCTCTCTCGGCCTGAAGGGCGAAAGCGGCATGCTGCAGGCGCTGCTGATCGGCGGCGTGGTCTGCACCGCGCTTTCCATGTCCGGATCGCTGGTGACGCAATACAAGATCGGCTACTGGCTGGGCGCGACGCCCCGCAGGATCGAGCTTTCGAACATGGTCGGGTCGATCGCCGCCTCCGCGGCGACCACGGCCGTCATCCTGCTCATGTCGCGGGTTTACGGATTCGCGCCCGATGCGGTGCATGCGAACCCGCTTCCCGCCCCGCAGCCGAACGCCATGGCGGCCGTCCTGCGCGGCGTGATGGCCGATGCCGGCGCCCCGTGGTTTCTCTATGCGCTGGGCGCCGTGTTCGCCGTCGTGGTCGCGATGTGCGGCGTCTCGGCGCTCGCGTTCGCGCTGGGAATGTATCTCCCCATGGAGTTGAACTCCCCGCTGGTGCTCGGTGCGGCGGTCGCGTGGTTCCTGCAGCGTTCGTCCAAAGACGCGGCGATGAACAAGGCGCGGCACGAGAAGGGGACGCTCATCGCCTCGGGATTCATCGCGGGCGGCGCCCTGGTGGGCGTCCTCGCGGCGCTGCTGCGGTTCATGGAGGATTCGCTGAAAATTCCCCTCGTGCCCGACCTGCTCGAGACCTGCGGTCCGTGGCTGGGCCGGTGGCACAACTGGCTGGGGCTGGTCATGTTTCTGCTTTTGACGCTGGGGTTGTTCTGGGATGCCCGCCGGGCCAAAGATTGAATTCCGGATTCCGGATTCCAGATTCCGGATGGATTGAATCCCGGCTCCTGTTCTCATGCAATCCGTATTAAAATGCCTTCGAATATCCAGGAATATTGCCATGCATTTTCTGCTGCGGCGGCGGATTGTTTGTCGAGGATGGGCCAAAATCCCATCTGCGGAGGGATCGGAATGTACTGGAAATCCCGCTTAGCGGTTGCGTGCTCCTTCATTTTCTGGCTTGCCGTTCAACCGACCTGCTCGATGGCCAGGGTCAGGCAATTGACGATGGCGCCCTCCGTGTCGCCGGCCTTTGGCGGCACCGGTTTCGGCACGGCCGGGCCGTACGAGGTGCTGAAGGGGACGGCGATCGGCGAACTGGACCCGTCGGACTCCCTGAACTCCGGAATCGTCAATCTCGATCGGGCGCCCAGGAATGGCCGCGGATTTGTCGAGTATCGGGTCAACGTGACCATCCTCAAGCCCGTGGACCTGTCGATGGGAAACCGGCGCATGTTTTATGAAATCGCCAATCGCGGAAGCAAACTCGCGAACTTCTGGGTCAACAGCGGCGAACTGGGGGAGCCGTCCTGGGGGGGCGGGGATGATCTCGGTACCGCGTTTTTGATGAACGAGGGCTACACGGTCGTCTGGAGCGGCTGGCAGGGAGATGCGGCCTATGGGATGTACGCGCAGCTTCCCGTAGCCACGGACGACGGCCGGCCCATCGTCGGAATCTCGCGGGATGAATATACGGACACGGGCACGGATGCAACATTCACGAGGACCCTGGCATACCCCGCCGCCAACAGGAATGTCGCGGAGGCATCGCTGACCGTGCGCCAAACCGAGACGGATGCGCGCGTCCCCCTGGCAGGCTGGCAATACAACCCCGAAGGCACCCAGATAACGGTCACGCGCCCGCCCGGCTACGACAGCGGAGCCATCTACGAATTTATCTATCCCGCCAGGAATCCCACGGTGATGGGAATCGGTTTGGCCGCCATTCGTGACGTGGTTTCACACCTGCGGTACGAAATGGCCGACGAGGGCCTCAATCCCAATCCGCTGACGATCGGGCCGCGGCCCGCCATGGAGAAGGCCTATGCTTTCGGCATCTCGCAGAGCGGGCGCGTTTTGCGGGACCTTATCCATCAGGGATTCAACGAGGACGAATCGCACCGCATCGTGTTTGACGGGGCATTCGCGCTGCTTGCCGGCTCCAAAAAGAGCTTTACGAACTATGAATTTGCCCAGCCCGGGCGCACGCACAGGCAGCACGAAGAGCACCTCTTTCCCGGAGACCAGTTCCCGTTCAGCTACGGCGTGACACTGGATCGCGTCAGCGGACGGATCGACGGCATACTGTCTGCCTGCGGGGAAAATGGGACCTGCCCGAATATCATGCACATCGACAGTGAAAACGAGATCTGGCAGGCGCGTGGGTCGCTTGTGGTCACCGGCACTTCGGGAGCGGCGGACCTGGCCCTTCCGGAAAATGTGAGGGCCTATCTGTTCGCGGGAACCCAACATCAGCCTGGCGGAATCCCGGCCAGGGGGATTTGCCGGCAATTGAGCAATCCGCTGGACTACCGGCCTTTTGTCCGGGCCCTGATCGTGGCGATGGACGAGTGGACGACGGCCGGGACCGCCCCGCCCCCCAGCCGCTATGCAAGCCTGGCGGACGGCACACTGGTTTTACCGGACAGGCCGGACCGGGCGAGAGATTGCGCGCGGCGGATCCCGCATAGCAGGGGGCGCGTCTGCCGGCCCGAACCGCCTTCGCTGCGCTTTCCGGAAATCCCGGGGGTGAACTTTCGCGGGCTGGTAAATCCCCTCCACTGGCTGGATCACGGCACGCAGCCGCCCGCAAGGGCGGGGGCGTACCCCGTATGGGTCGCCGCAGCGGACGAGGACGGCAATTCGATCGCCGGCGTCCGGCATCCCTTCCTTCAGGTGCCACTGGGGACCTTCGCCGGGTGGAACCTTCGTTCCCAGGGAAATGCCCCGGATCAGCTGTGCTCGCTGACCGGTTCCTATATCCCCTTCGCCGCCACCGCCGCGGCCCGCATCGCGCTGGGCGACCCCCGGCTGTCCGTCGAAGAGCGCTATCGGAGTCATGACGCGTACGTAAGCCTGGTGGGCGATGCCGCCGAATCCCTGCTCCAACAGGGCTTCCTGCTGGAGGAGGACGTGGACCGGATCATGGCGGAGGCGGCCATGCAGGTGCTGGCAAGCGGCCGGATGGCTGCCCCGCCCCGCGTCCCTCCGCGGGCCGAACCGCAATCGAGGGGAGCTTTTACCAGAAAGCCGGGTCCGACGATTTCACCGGAATGACCCATCGCCCTCATGCATGCGACGCGCATCCCCGGCCCTCGGGGACGGAGCGCATTCTATGGCCGCCGATCTCGCATCTCGGATCGGCAATCTACCTTTGTATTCGCGCCGAACCGCCCTCTGCAAACGCCCGGACCTGGTCGAGCGTGGCCATGGTGGTGTCTCCCGGGAAGGTGGTGAGCAGTGCGCCGTGCGCCCACCCGAGCCGGACGGCCTCTTCCGGGGATTCGCCGGCCAGCAACCCGTAGATGAAGCCGCTGGCAAAACCGTCGCCGCCGCCGACCCGGTCATAGATGTCCAGTTCGCACGTCGGCGCTACAACGGTGCCGCCCTGCATCCACGCGACGGCGCCCCAGCCGTGCCGGCTCGTCGAATGCACTTCGCGCAGCGTCGTGGCGACCGCCCGGATCTGCGGGTGCTTCCGCACGACCTTGTCGATCATGCCGAAGAATGCGCCCGGGTCCAGTTTCGATTCCGGTCCGACTTCCGGGCCGGGGATGCCCAGGCCCTTCTGCAGGTCTTCCTCGTTACCGATCAGCACATCGACATTGGCGACGATGCGGGCGACCGCTTCCACGGCCTTCTGCTGCCCGCCCCAGACGTTCCAGAGCTTTTCGCGGAAATTCAGGTCGAAGCTCGTCACCGCTCCGGCCCGCTTCGCGGCCTGCATGCCTTCCGCGATGAGGGCGCCGGTCGTTTCCGAAAGAGAGGCGAAGATGCCGCCGCTGTGGAACCAGCGGACGCCTCCCGCGAAGATCGCCTCCCAGTCGAAGTCGCCGGGCCCGAGCAGGGCCGCCGCCTCGTTGGACCGGTTGTAGAACACCACCGGCGCCCGCACCCCGTGCCCCCGGTCGCTGTAGACGGTCGCCATGTTCGGGCCGTTCACGCCGTTGTGCCGGAACCGTTTATAGAACGGCTTCACGCCCATCGCGCGGACGCGCTCCGCGATCAGGTCGCCGATCGGGTAGTCCACCATGGCCGTGGCGATCGCGGTGTTCAGCCCGAAGCAATCGGCCAGGTTCGCGGCGACGTTGAATTCGCCGCCGCTGACGTGGATCCGGCACTCGGCGGCCTTGCGGAAGGGGATGATGCCCGGGTCCAGCCGGTGCACCAGCGCGCCGAGGGAGACCAGATCGAAGGCTGCACGGGAAGGGATGCTCAAAGGATTGCTCATGGCTCAGGCTCCTGTAAGGTCGCTGCGTTGCTGGCGCGCCGGGCGCGACTCCCGCGTGTCAGACGGTGTACGAGGACGAGGCCGTGTCGCCGCCGTGCCCCGTCCAGTTGGTGTGGAAAAACTCCCCCCGCGGCCGGTCGACGCGCTCGTACCGGTGCGCCCCGAAGTAGTCCCGCTGCGCCTGGAGCAGGTTCGCGGGAAGCCGCGCGTTGCGGAAACCGTCGTAGTAGGAAAGCGCCGTGGACATGGCCGGGACCCAGGCGCCGTGCAGCACCGCGGCCGAAACCACGCGCCGCCACGCCTGCTGCGACCGCTCGATGCGCTCCCTGAAGAACGGGTCGAGCAGCAGGTTCGCCAGCCGCGGGGTGGCATCGAAGGCCTCCTTGATCTTTTCCAGGAAAACCGAACGGATGATGCAGCCGCCCCGCCAGAGCAGCGCGATGCCGCCGTAATTGAGGTTCCACCCGTATTCCTTCGCGGCTTCCCGCAGCAGCGCGAATCCCTGCGTGTAGGAAATGATCTTGGACGCGTACAGCGCCTGCTCCAGGTCGCGCAGCAGTTCCTCCCGGTCGCCGGAGAATTCCTGCGCGGGCGGGCGCAGTACGCGCGACGCCGCGACGCGCTCCTCCTTCGCCGCCGAGAGGCACCGGGCGAAGACCGCCTCGCTGATCAGCGTCAGCGGGACGCCGAGGTCGAGCGAGACCACGCTCGTCCACTTTCCCGTCCCCTTCTGTCCGGCGGTGTCCAGGATCTTTTCCACCAGAGGCTGCCCGTCGGCATCCCTGTAAGCGAGGATGTCGCCGGTGATTTCGATCAGGTAGCTGTTCAGGTCCCCCGTGTTCCATTGTTTGAACACCTCGTACATCCGTTCCGCCGGCATGCCCAGCAGCTCCTTCATGACCTGGTAGGCTTCGCAGATCAGCTGCATGTCGCCGTACTCGATCCCGTTGTGGACCATCTTGACGAAATGGCCGGCCCCGTCCTCTCCGACCCAGTCGCAGCAGGGCGTCCCGTCGGCCACGCGGGCGGCGATGGCCTGCAGGATGGGTTTGACGTGCGGCCAGGCCGGCGGCGATCCGCCGGGCATGATGGAGGGGCCGCGCAGCGCGCCTTCTTCCCCGCCCGAGACTCCGGTCCCGATGAAACAGATGCCCTTCGATTCGAGATATTTCGTCCGCCGGATCGTGTCGGGGAAATGCGAGTTGCCGCCGTCGATCAGGATGTCGCCCTCCTCGAGCAGCGGGAGGAGCTGTCCGATCAGTTCGTCGACGGGTTTGCCCGCCTTGACCATCATCATGATCCTGCGCGGCCGGGCCAGCGACCGCACGAAATCCCCGATCCGGTCCGAGCCGATGAAGTTCCTGCCTTTCCCCCGGCCCCCGATGAAACGCTCCACGACGCCTTCCTCCACGCCGGGGACGGTCCGGTTGTAGACGGCGACCGTGAAGCCCCTGCTCTCCATGTTGAGGGCCAGGTTTTCTCCCATGACCGCCAGCCCGATCATGCCGATGTCCGCTTTTTCTTTCATGCGTCCTCTCTGCGCTCAGGAAAACCGCTCCCGGGTGGCCCAGAGGCCGAGACCCGGATTCGAAATATAGAAGATCTCCTCGCCGTCCGCCAGGGTATTGAACCCGTCGCTCAGGTGCCCGGGATCGTATCTCTCCCGCATCGTCTTCAGATCCGCGTACCGGAAATTCACGGCCTCGATTTCCTCGCGTGTCAGCGAGCCGGGACAATAGGTGACGGAAAACCGGCCTTCCGTGGAACCGTGAATCAGGTGCGCCGCCGTCCCGAGACTTTCCCGAAGGTCTTCCCGGATCCGCACCAGTTCCAGGACGCGGGGCGTTCCCGCATAGCCGTATTTGCGGATCAGCCGGTCGATCTTCGCGTCTTCGCCGAACTCGGCCAGGCCCGGGGCGAGGACCACGAGCTCCGCGCCGTCGGCCAGCGCCATCCGGGTCCGGTATATGCTCTTGTTGCCCAGCCATGTGCTCCGGTACTCCGACGGATCGAGGTAAACCACCGCCTTGCGGACGGGGGCGTCCAGAAGCCGGAAATTCACCCGGAGCGACAGGGCGGCCGCCCGGCGGAAGCATTCCGCGTCGTCGCCGATGAACAGCCCGCGGAGGGCCAGGGCGCCCCTTTCATCCTTTCCCACCACGGTCAGGACGTACACGATCGGCAGGTGGCGGGCGAAATGCTCCGATCCGTAATCGAGGACGCGGCGGACGGGCGTGTCCGCGCGCCCCATCATCCGCTCCATCCCGTAGACCGCGCCGAGGAAGTGGGTCTTGTTGATCCCTTCGGCGCCGCCGGTTCCCACGAAGATATTTTTGTTGTACCCGGCCATCCCGATCACCTCGTGCGGCACGATCTGTCCGATGGAGAGAATCAGGTCGTGCCCCCCTTCGGCGACGAGGTCGTCCACCTGGATGGGGATGCCGTAGTCGATCTGTCCCCCGGAAACTTCCCGCACGAAGTCCGGGGGCACCTCCCCGAGCGTCGTGAATCCCTGCCGCCAGTCGTGCACCCGGAACAGGCCGCGCGGCGTGTCGCCGAACATCCTGCCGATTTCCGCTTCCGTCATCGGGGTGTGCGTCCCGATGGCCGGCAGAATGCCGGTCAGCCGTTCGCCGAAGTACGCGTGGACGAGTCTTGTCAACGGGCCGGAGTGCGAATGAAAGCGGGTGAAATCGGGCGGGATCGCGAGCACGCGCTTCCGGCCGCCGAGGCGGTCGAGCGAGGAGAAGAGCGCCTCGCGGACTTCGCCCGGAGTGAACGCCGTTTCCGCCGAACCGTGCGCGAACAGGAGCATGGCGCCTAGACCCCCGAATAGGCCGAAAAGCCGCCGTCGATGGGGAGCACGACCCCCGTGACGAACTGCGAGAGGGGGGAGAGGAGCCAGAGCACGGCGCCCAGCAGGTCCTCCGGCGATCCGAACCGGTTCATCGGCGTGTGCGCCAGGATCCTCTCGCCGCGCTCCGTCAGTTTGCCCGTTTCCTTCTCCGTCAGGAGGAAGCGGTTCTGTTCCGTGAGGAAGAAGCCGGGGGCGATGGCGTTGACGCGGATCGCGGCCGAGTATTCCCGCGCCATGTGCACGGCCAGCCATTGCGTGAAGTTGGAGACGGCGGCCTTCGCCGCGGAATAGGCCGGGATGCGCGTCAGCGGGCGGAGCGCGTTCATCGAGGAGACGTTCAGGATCACGCCCGCTTTCTGTCCGGCCATGAGCCTGCCGAACACCTGGCTCGGGAGGATCGTGCCCATGAGATTCAGGTCCGACACGAAACGCAGGGCGCTCTCCGGGAGATCGAAGAACGACCTGGCGTCCCCCGTGGTCGCGTCCGGGTCGTTGCCCCCGGCGGCGTTCACGAGGCAGTCGACCTTCCCGAAATCGGCCTCGATCCGCCGGGCCGCTAGCTCCATCGAGTCTTTCCGGAGCACGTCGCCCCCGATCGCCTCGTAGCGGCCCTTCGTCAGGTTCAGGCGCTCGTAGAAGCGTTCGGGGGGCGCGGCGGCGCGGTCGATCACGACGACGTGGGCGTTGCACCCGAGGAGGGCGCAGGCGATCTCGCCGCCCAGGATCCCGGCGCCGCCGGTCACCACCACGACGCGGCCGGTGAAGTCATACTGCCTGGTGAGTGTGTCGAAGTTCACGGCATCGTCCTTTCCGATCGGAGCGGGTTCATTCCTGCGCGGCACCGGAGCCTTCGGATCCCGATCCGAAAAACAACGGGCGGATGTGGCGTTCATACAGGTTCAGGGTGACGTTTTCGCCGATTTTGTCGCGGCATTCGCGGCGCAGGGTTCCCATCTCGGGCGCCATCTCCGCCGCGACCTTGAACCCGAGGTGCATGAGCTGGCGCAGGTGCGGGTTGTAGTTTCTGCACAGCGGTTCGTGCCGCAGCGCCTGGACGAAGTCGCCGGCGCTCCACGCGGCGACTTTCCCGGGCGCGGGGAGTTGGTGCCGGTCGATGCGGATCACGGCGAGGTACGGGCTGCACAGCTCGTCGAAACGGGCGAAGGACCTGGCGTAAATGTCCTTCGCCAGGGCGAGCCCGCCCGTGCTGGATTCGGCCATCCCGATGATCTCCTCCAGCCACGTCGTCCCGGCCGTCTTCAGATGGATGCCGGTGTCGATTCGGCGGATGGCGTCGTGCATGATCGGGTACAGCGAAAACTTGTCGCTGCCGGTGTGGATGCTCAGCTTCAGGTTGCGCCTCAGTCCGAACCGGTCCACCGCGTACGCGATGGCGGCCAGGTCCTCCCGGAATTCCCTCGTGAACTGCCTCAGGTCGCCGACGTAGTCGACGCCTTTCAGGAACGCCCCGCTGAATTTCACCGCGATGGTCTGCACGGGGATCCTCTCCAGGGCGATCGCGGCGAGGATCAGGAGCAGCTCCACCGGTGTCTGCGCGGCCTGCGCCTCGTCCATCGAGATTTCGGTGAC
Organism: uncultured Acidobacteriota bacterium; assembly: GCA_964613495.1. GTDB lineage: Bacteria > Acidobacteriota > UBA6911 > UBA6911 > UBA6911 > UBA6911. The sequence goes on from CAZTHE010000002.1 coordinate 68,024, forward strand.
GAAGTTGTCCGCGCCCTTCTTTTCGGCGATGTGCCGGTAGATCCTGCCGGCTTCCGCAATCGCGTGGAGGTGCCTGCGCGCGAAATTTTCGAGCACGGGACCCGATATCTCGACCGGGGCCTGGATCCCCGGGACCTCCCACCGTCCCCGGTGCCGGGCCATCGCCTCGAGGAACCCGGTCCGCGGCCCGTTTCCGGGCGGTTTGCCGATGGCGTCGGCGACGTCGATCGTGAAGAAGTTGTGCGTGGGCAGGAACGCGTCCACGGTCGCCGGCCCGATGTGGTCGGCGTCGACGTAATAGGCCTCCGTCCAGCCGCACTCGCGGACCGCCTCCGCGGCTGCCGCGCTGGCGTGTCCCGGCTCCGTCTTTGCGATCACGTGCTCGCGGTGCGACTTGTTCCAAACCGGAGCTACGGGGAGCCCCGCGGCCGCCGCTTTCTGCAGCGCGCGCAGCTGCGCCGCGCACTGAAAACCGAACCGGTCTCCGATGCCCATCGAGTATTTTCCCAGTTCCATGGCTTTTCTCCGAGATCCGAGATCCGAGATCCGAAATCCGGAACCCGGAATCTGGAATCTGAAATCAATTTCATCCCTGCATCCCCGTGCCGCTTAAAGAGACCCCGCGTATCCCGCGATCACGGCCGAGGCGATCAGCAGCGCAAGCCCCGCGGCCAGCAGCCCGCGCGTTTTCCGCCCTGTGCCTTTCCATTCGCCCAGCGCGATCCCCAGCAACTGGCTGAAGAAGATCTGGCTGGCCATCAGCACCGCCCAGCCGATATAGGAGGTCTCCCCCATCTTCGGTTCGCCGGTCTTGAAGCAGATGAACTGGGAACACCAGACGGCGCCGGCGACGCCCGCGAACAGCAGGTTCCGCAGGACCGGAACGTTCGCGGCGCAGTAGTCCCCGGCGGTCCGGTTTCTCACATTCAGGAAGAGACACCAGATGAAGTTTACGGCGAATCCCCCCAGCAGGACTACCGCCAGGACGGGCATGCCGGCCCAGACGACGGGCGTCGGCGGCTCCACGGTCATGGCCGCCTTCTCGAGCGACGGGCCTCCCTGGAGGCCGAAGCTCATGGCCGCACTCATCAGGCCCGAAAAGATCGCCACCAGGACGCCCTTGCGGAAATCGAATTCGGCGACGGTCTTCCGCTTCTGCTCTTCCGAAAGCTCCGACTCCTTGGACCTGCCGGCCATGCCGACGAACACGATCCCGGCAAGGGACACCACGGCGGACACGACCGAAACGATGCCGCCCGGGGTGGTGAACATCGCGGCAATCGCCCCGCTGCCCTCGAGCATCGGCGGGATCAGCGTGCCCGCGGCCGAAGTCAGGCCCGCTCCCATGGCGAGGCCGAGCCCGATGCCGAGATAGCGGATCATCAGCCCCCAGGTCAGCCCGCCGACGCCCCAGGCGGCGCCGCACAGGAAACAGTAGGCGAGCTCGTTCGCGGGGGCGGAGCGCAGAACGGCGAATACGTTGGGCGATGTCGCGAACGTGATGGCCCAGGGGACCAGGATCAGGCCGGATACCGCGTAGACGAGCCAGTAGCTTTCCCACGCCCAGCCGCGGACCTTCTTGAAAGGCAGGTAAAACACCGCGCCGGCAATCCCGCCCAGCGTGAAGATCAGGATTCCCAGCGGCGGATTCAGCATGTTCATGGGCATTCCATCCATAGGTCTCTCCCGCGGCCCTTGACCCGCATTATTCGCCAGGCTTCTGCCGCGGCGGATCAGCGCATGAATATTTTGATTCCAGATTTCCGATTCCGGATTTCAGACAACGTCCAGCCCAAATCGGTGGAACGCGGGCTCATCTGGAATCTGGAATCGTTTTTCCCGTCTACACCGCCTCACGACAAACCTTCGTGAATCCCGCGGGCTAGCCGCGGCCCGACAACACCGTTTCCTCGTATCGCTTCACTTCCTCGATCCACTCGACGCCGGCCGGCACGCCCTTGCGCAGGCAGTAGCAGCTCCATACCGCGGCCCAGGGAAGCGTTTTCAGCTCCTCCATCAGGGCCAGCCGCCGCGTGTAATCCATGCTCAGTTCCAGCTGCCGCAGCGCCTCGAACGGCTCCAGAAGCGCGATCAGCAAGGCCTTCAGCATGTTGCGCGTCCCGGTCACCCAGGCCGCGATGCGGTTGATGCTTGCGTCGAAATAGTCCAGGCCGATGTGGACGCGTTCGATCCTGTTTCCGCGGATGAGTTCGCGGGCGATGGTCTGAAGCTCGTCGTCCAGCAGGACGACGTGGTCGCTGTCCCAGCGGACGGGCCGGCTGACATGCAGGAGCAGGCGGGGACAGAACATCAGGACGGACGAGATCTTCCCGGAAATCGTCTCGGTCGGGTGGAAGTGCCCCGAATCGAGGCAGAGCAGCTTCCGGCGCGACACGGCGTAGCCGAGGTAGAACTCGTGGGAGCCCACGGTGTAGCTTTCGGCGCCGATGCCGAACAGCTTGGACTCGACCGCGTCCAGGTGCAGGGCCGGGTCGATCGCCTCCGCGAATATCGTGTCCAGCGATTCCGCCAACCGCTGCCGCGGACCGAGGCGATCCACCGGGATGTCCTTGTATCCGTCCGGGACCCAGAAGTTGGTCACCGTCGCGGAGCCGAGCTGGCGGCCCATTTCCGCGCCGATTCTGCGGCAGGCGATGCCGTGCTCGATCCAGAAATCCCGGATGCCCTTGTCGGCGTGGCTGAGCGTGAACCCGTCTGCGGCCTTCCTGTGCGAAAAATAGGTCGGGTTGAAATCCATCCCCAGGCGGTTGTGTCTCGCCCAGTCGATCCAGCTCTGGAAGTGCCGCGGCTCGATCCCGTCCCGGTCGACGAACGTCCCCCCGTTGTCCAGGTAGCAGGCGTGCAGGTTCACGCGGTGCCGCCCCGGGATCAGGCTCAGGGCTTTTTCGAGGTCCTGCCTCAGTTCGGGGATCGTGCGGGCCTTGCCGGGGTAGTTTCCGGTCGTCTGGATTCCCCCGCCCGAAAGCTCGGCCCCCGGGGTCTCGAACCCGCCCACGTCGTCTCCCTGCCAGCAATGGATGGAAACGGGGATGGTCTCGAGACGTTTCAGCGCGGCGTCGGTGTCGACGCCTTGCTCCGCGTATTCCTCTTTCGCAATCTCATACGCCCGCACGATCGTGTCTTCTTTCATGGGTCCCCCTATTCCTTCGGCGCCGCGGCCTCCAGGGTTTCTTTAAAGCGTTCGTAATGAGCGTCCCATCGGTGCGTTTCCGACGGCCGGAAAACTTCGGCGGGAAAGGACCGGTCGATGATCCGGCGCGCCTCGGCGAGCGAATCCACGGCCCCGGTCGCCAGCATCTGCATGGCGATGTTTCCGAGCGCCGTCGCCTCGGCCGGACCCGCGGCCACGGGCCGCCCGGTGGCGTCCGCGGTGAACTGGTTGAGCAGCCGGTTCCTGGACCCCCCGCCCATGACGCGGATTTCCTCGAAGCGGATGCCCGTCAGCCCCTCGAGCGATTCGACTACGGCGCGGTATTTGAAGGCGAGGCTTTCGAGGATCGCGCGCGCGACCGCCGGCGGGGTTTCGGGCGCCGGCTGTTTCGTGAGGCGGCAGACCCGGTCGATCGCGGCGGGCATGTCCTCCGGATTCAGAAAATCCGCGCGGTCCGGGTCGAACAGCGTAACGAAAGCGTTCCGTTCCCGCGCCGCCGCGTCCGCCAGTTCCTCGTAGGTGAAATCGCGCCCCGCCGCGGACCACGACCGGCGGCAGGACTGCAGCAGCCACAGGCCGCCGATATTCTTCAGAAGCCGGATGGTCCCGCAGACGCCGCCTTCGTTCGTGAAATTCAGGTCGCGCGCGGCCGCCGTGATCACGGGTGCCGGCAGTTCCGCGCCGAGCAGCGACCAGGTGCCGGAGCTCAGCAGGGCGCTTTTCCCGGAATTCGGCACTGCGGCGAATGCCGACCCGGTGTCGTGGCAGGCGGGAGCGATGACGGGAGTGCCCGCGTGCGTGCGGGAGACTTCCTTCCGGAGTTCGCCGATGACCGTGCCCGGCTCGACGATGTGCTGCAGCAGGCGCGGGGGCAGGCGCAGCCGCTCGAGCAGGCCGGAAGCCCAGGCGCGCGCGCGGGCATCGACGCATTGCGTCGTGGTCGCGTTGGTGTATTCGCACACGAGCGTGCCCGAGAGCCAGTAGTTGAGCAGGTCCGGGACCGTGACGAGGGCGTCCGCGGCGTCGAGCAGCCGCGGCGTCGCGCGGGATGCGGCGAACAGCTGGAACAGCGTGTTGAACGGCAGGAACTGGATGCCGGTGATCGAATAAATTTCCTCTCCCGGGACGAGAGCGAACACCGCCTCCATCATCCCTTCCGTGCGCGCGTCCCTGTAATGGAACGGGTTTTCGAGCAGGTTGCCTTGCTCTCCCAGCAGCGCGAAGTCGACGCCCCACGTGTCGATGCCGATGCCCGCGAGACGGGGGATCGATGCCGATTCGAGCGTCCGCCTCATCTCGTGCCACAGCCGCAGGATGTCCCAGTGCAATTCGCCGCGGACCCGCACGGGTTCATTCGGGAAACGGCCGGTTTCGCGCACTTCCAGGATCCCGTCGTGCAGCGTCCCGAGAATCGCGCGCCCGCTTTCGGCGCCAAGATCGAATGCCAGATAATTCATGCGATGCCTGCCCCCGCGGCCCGACCGGGCGCCGCTATTTGCGCCGGACGGCCGCGATTGCGGCATCCACCGCGTCCTGGATTATGGCGGCGATTTCGGCTTCCAGCGCCGGCGCGCCGGACGGAGGCTGCGGCGCACCCGTTTCCGGCGGGAGGAGGGCGATGGAGCCGGAGCGCCCGTCCGGCGAGCGGTCCGGCGCATCGAAGCGTGCGTCGGGAAGACCCAGCCGCTTCTTGATGGCGAGCAGATCCTTCTCCTTCGAGCTCGGGATCCGGGCATAGGGCGCGCCGAGCTGCCTGCTGATCAGCAGCGTCCAGCAGTAGGTTTCGAGGTTTTCGGCGTACCATTCCGCATGGGTGGGCGTGTCGGCCCAGCAGACGACGCCGTGGTTGCCGAGCAGGATCGTGTTGTGGTTCCGCACGAACGGGACGACCGTTTCGGCGAATTTCTTCGTGCCGGGAGTCTCGTAGGGCGCGAAGGCGACGCTGCCGACGAACACGTCGAATTCGGGGATGACGGCCGGGGGCGGCACGCGGCCAGTGATGGCGTACGCGGTGGCGTGCGGGGGATGGCAGTGGACCACCGCCTTCGCCTGCGGCACGTTCTTGAAAATCTCGAGATGGAGAAACACCTCGCTCGTTCGCGGCAGCTCGCCCGCGAACTGGTTCCCCTCCATGTCCACGAGGCACAGCGCGTCCGGCGTCAGGTCGGCTTTGCTCAGCAGGGTGGGGGTGCAGATCACGGCGTTTTCGCCGATGCGGCAGGAGATGTTGCCCCCGTTCCCGTCCACGTAGCTCCGGGCCCACAATTTCCACCCGACCGCGCAGATCTCCTCCTTGATCGCCTTCGCCTCGGCCGAATGGAAGAGGCTGTTCATATCGGGATGCATGGAGCCGGGCACGGCTTTCTCCGCGCCCGGGTCGGGACGCCCGTAAGCGAGGGCGGCCTGGTCCAGGCTATTGCCTTCTGCATTTTTGGATGCGCCGGCGCGCTTCCGCGCCTTCGGCGTTGCGGGGGCATCCCGCCTGGTCCTGCCCGGGTTGATGCTTTTCATCGGATTCCATCCAACACGCAAGAGTACACGCCGGCGGCCGCCGTCCGCGAACGAGACCGGGCCGCATCCTTCCGCCAACTGACGCATTGTAGTTTATTTTGGGCCGCCGTGCGTCAAATTGTTCGCCGCGAAATGGCTCGAACTTCGCCGTGTCCGGAGGCGCATCGGCGCCGGTCTCCCGGCGCGCCGGCAGCAAGCTACTCGAGCAGGTGCACGGCCCTGGCCTTGATCAGGAGGTAGACGCCGCTGCCGGCCTCCAGCTCCAGGGCCCGGACGGCCGCCTTGGTGAGGCCGACCCTGACATCGATGCCGCAGTGCACGATCAGCTCCGTCTTGTCGACGTCGAGGAGGATGCGCCGCACGACTCCCTGGAGCACGTTGCGGGCGCTGATGCGGGTCAGGCGTTCGCGCGAGACGATGATGTCCTCCGAGCGGATGCCGATGGTCGCCTGCGCTCCCACCGTCAGATCGTTGAGCGGCGCTTCGATGCGGCAGGCGCCGAGGTCGATCGTGGTCGTGCCGTCCTCGGGCCGATGCCTCAGGACCGTTCCCACGAAGACATTTTCCGCGCCTACGACCCGGGCGACCGGGGCCGTGCGGGGAGCGTTGAAAATTTCCAGCGGGGCTCCTTCCTGAACCACCCTGCCCCGGTCGATCACGGCCATGGAATCCCCCAGGCGCACCGCCTCGCTGTGATTGTGGGTGACATACAGAAAGGGAATCCCGGTCCGGCGCTGGATCGCGGAAATTTCCTCGAGCAGGCGGGAGCGCGTGGCGACGTCCACGGCGGACAGGGGTTCGTCCAGAAGCATGATGCGCGGGTCGGTGGCGAGTGCGCGCGCGAGGGCGACCCGCTGCTGCTCTCCCCCGGACAGCTGGTGCGGATAGCGGTCCGCCGTCTTTTCGATCCCGAGCATGGACAGCAGTTCGCGCACGCGGCCGCGGGCGGAATGGCCGCCGCCGGGCCTCGCACCGTAAAGGATGTTCTGCTCGGCGGTCCAATGCGGGAACAGCAGGTGGTTCTGAAATACATACCCGACCTTGCGCCGCGAAAGCGACAGGTTCACCCCGGCTTCCGAGTCGAAGTACACCTCCCCGTCCAGTTCCACCCGGCCCGCATCCGGGACCAGGATGCCCGCGATGCAGCGCAGGATGCTGGTTTTCCCGGCGCCGGAGGACCCGAACAGGACGGTCACCCCGCCGTCCGCCTCGAGGTCCACATCGATGGTGACGGCGTGGCCGTTGCCGGACCCGAGCCGTTTTCGGATGCGTGCATGCAGCATAAATCAGCGCCTTCCAGCCGGACGCGACAGGCGGTTGGTGAGATAGACGACCGTGACGGAGATGCCCGTCAGGATCAGGGCGAGCCATCGCGCCTGCGCGTCCTCGCCCGACGCCACCGCCTCGTAGATGGCCAGCGGCATCGTCTGGGTCCTGCCCGGGATGTTGCCCGCCAGCATGAGGGTCGCACCGAATTCCCCGAATGCGCGGGCAAAGCTCAATACGACGCCGGCCAGGACGCCCCGGCCGGCCAGCGGCAGCGTGATGCGGAAGAACGTCTCCCACTCGCCCTTGCCCATCAGCCGCGAGGCGATCTCGTATTCCGTGTCGACGCTCTCGATCGCGGCGCGGGCCGATTTGATCATCAGGGGCAGCGCGATCACCGTGGCGGCGATGACGGCGGCGACCCATGTGAACGGGACGGCCCAGCCGGTCAGTGCGTGCAGCGGCCCGCCGAGCAGGCCGCGCCTCCCCAGGAGCAGGATGAGGTAGTACCCGGTGACCGTCGGGGGCAGGACCATGGGCAGCGTCAGGACGGCGTCCAGCAGATCCTTGCCGCGAAACGTCCTCCGGGCCAGCAGGAAACCGAGCGCAGTCCCGAGCACGGCGATCAAAACGGTCGCGATGCCGACCACCAGGAGCGAGAGTTTCAGCGCATTCCAGATCATAGGAGATCAATCACCGGAGAAACCGTATTTCTTCAGGATCCGCTGACCCTCTTTGCCGCAAACCAGGTCGATGAATCCCTGAGCCCCCCGGCGATTGGCGGTCTCTTTGAGGACGCAAATAGGATACAGGATCGGACTGTGCATGTCCTGCGGCGCAAACGCCGCAGCGACCACGCGGCCGGAGGCGACCGACAGGTCGGACCTATACACGATGCCCGCCTCGGTTTCCCCTCGCGCCACGTAATCCAGCACCTGCCGCACATTTTCGGCGAGCACCAGGCGGGGCTGCAGCCCGTCCCACAGCTTCAGGTTACCCAGGAGTTCCCGGGCGTAGGTTCCCGCGGGGACCGTTTTGGGATTCCCGATGCCGATTCTGCCGGGTCCGCTGCGCCCCAGGTCCTGGAAAGAGCGGATCCGCGTTCCGGAGCCGGCGGGAACGACCAGGACGAGGGCGTTGCGCGCAAAATTGCGCCGGGTTTCCGGGTAGAGAAGACCCTTGGATTCGAGCACGTCCATCGGTCCGACCGCGGCGCTGGCAAAAACATCGACGGGCGCCCCCGACTCGATCTGCTTCTGCAGCAGGCCCGACGCCCCGAGGTTCAGGCGGACCCGCACGCCGGCGCGCTTTTCGTAAAGCGTCCCGATTTCGGCGAAGGCGTTCTTGAGGCTGATCGCGGCCGACACGAGGATTTCGGCCTGGCCGGCGTCCGCGGCGCGGGCCGGAGGAGACGCAGGCATACAAACAAAAACCAGCAGGATCGCAAGGACGCGTTTCCGTATCATGGAACACCCTTCGCCGCCGCCTTCCCGCTTCCGGATGAGTCCGGTCGGAAGGTGGTTGTCACGATAAAGTGACATTGTAAATCAAGGCTTTCTTTTTTCCAACTCCCAACTCCCAACTAACAACTGCCTACAGTTGCAGACGCCCGCCGAGCTGCGATAGAGTAAGATGCATCCGGCATCTATTGCCTGCCGATTCGGCAGGACAGGAAGAGGCGACGATGGCCATACAGAATAATCTTGCGCATCTCAGGCAGAAACGCGGTCTCTCGGCGATCCAGCTGGCCAGGGAAATCGGCGTCAGCCGCCAGACGATCTATGCCATGGAGACCGGAAGCTACGTGCCGAACACCTTGCTGGCGCTGAAGCTGGCCCGTTCTCTGGACGTGACGGTCGAGGACCTGTTCCGGCTCGAGGAGACGGAACTGGCGGCGAAGACGGAAGCCGTGGAGTTGCTGCCGTCGGATCAGGAGCCGCAGGCGGGACTGCCGGTGCAGCTGTGCGACGTCGATAGCCGGCTCGTCGCGGTGTTGCCTACGCCGATTGCGTGGAGCCTTCCACCGGCGGACGGCGTCCTGGTAGAGGCGGGGAAGCGCGCGGGCAGGGGGAAGGTCCAGCTTTTTCAGGACGAAAAGCACTTTCGCCGGAGGCTGCTCATCGCGGGATGCGATCCGGGCATTTCGGTGCTGCTGCGGCACCTGCAGCGGGAGGGGGTGGAGGCCGTGGTCTCCTACCGGAACAGCTCCCAGTCGCTCGACCTGCTCAAGCGCGGCCTCATCCACGTCGCCGGCACGCACCTGAGGGACGAGGCTACGGGCGAATCCAATCTTCCCGCGGTGCGCAGGCAGTTCCCCAAGGGTTCTGTCGCCGTGATTTCCTACGCCATCTGGCAGGAGGGGATCGTCGTCGCCCGCGGCAATCCGAAGAACATCAAAGGGGTGGAGGACCTGGGACGCCGGGACGTGTCGATCGTCAACCGGGAGGCGGGTTCGGGCAGCCGGTTCCTTCTCGATTCACACCTCGGCAGCGCAGGCGTCGAGCCCGGTTCGGTCCGGGGATATCGGAAAATGGCGTCCGGCCACCTGCCGGCCGCGTGGCAGGTGAAGAACGGTCTCGTGGACTGCTGCCTGGCCACAAAAACGGCGGCGTGCGTTTTCGGCCTGGATTTCATTCCGCTGCAGAACGAGCGCTACGACCTGGTGATCCGCGAGGAGAACCTGAGCCATCCCGGCGTGCAGATTCTCCTGGACACCCTAGGGCGCACGGCTTTCCGCAGGGAGCTGGAAGGGCTCGGAGGCTACGACACAAGAATCGCCGGAGACAGACTGGTCTGAACCCGGAGTCCCGCAGTCCGCTTTCACGGGCGGTGGAATTTTCGCCGAGGGGTCTCCGGTAGGCGGCGGCGCATGGTCCTCCTTCGCGGGAGGGCCCAGAAGTTCCAGAAAGATCGGCTTCAACGCGTCGGCCCACACCTGATACCCCTCGAGCGTCGGGTGAAGCCTGTCGCCCGTCATGCCTTCATGGAGCCGGCCTTCCCCGTCCGCCAGCCTGCCGTTGACGTCGAGAAACCGTATCCTTTTCCCGTCGGCGAGCCCGGACAGGTTCGCGTTGATTCTGTCGATCAGGGGCATGAGCGACATGTTGTCGTTGCGCGGGAAAATACCCATCAGGACGATCACGGCCTTCGGGGCTTTCGCCTGCATGACCTGCAGGATCGCCTGAATGCCGCGCGTGACATCCGCGACCTTCGCGCCGCCCCCGTCTGCGGCAGCCCCGAAGCCCAGATTATTGGTGCCGGCGAGCAGTACGATGACCTTCGGGTGGACTCCGTCGAGTTCCCCGTTGTGCAAACGCCAGAGGATGTTCTGGATGCCGTCGGCGCCCCATCCGAAATTCGCCGCGTTCCAGCCGAAGAAGTTCCGCTTCCAGTTGGCCAGCAGTTCCGGGTAGTCCGTGGCTCCCCAGCGGCGCGTGATGGAGTCGCCCGCAAAGTAGATATCGATGCCGCCCCTCCGCGCCTTGTCCAGAAGCTGCTCGTGCGCCTTCATGGAATTCGGGTCCGTCCGAGGGACCGGCTGGTCCGCCGCCGGCGGCTGGAATTGAGGCCCGGCGGATGCGGAGGGGGGGCGCACAATAGCGGCCCCCGCCATGAAGCAGAAAAGCGCCAACGTATAGATCAGGCGTGATTTCATTTGAGTCCGCGTGTTGGCCGCGCTACCGCGACGGCGGCGTGCGCCCGAAAAATTTGTCGGCCCACGGGATGAAATATTTCCAGTTGGGCCCGTCCGTGTGTCCGCCGTCGTGCTGTCTCCAGGCGAGCCGGCCGTCGAGCAGACTCACGTTTACGGGCGGCATCTTTTCCTTTTTATAGTCGTCCGAGGTTCCCAGGTCTTTTGCGCCGAGCAGCCGGAACACCGGGCCCGCGGCCACCGCGGCCATGAAGCTGCCCTGCTGGTCGAGCCACTTGGCGTCGCCCTTTTCGGGAATGCCGTAGCTGATGAACGTCAGGCGCGGAGCGCACAGGGCGATCAATTGGTGGGCGTCCACCGGGATGTCGCCGGCATTCCTGCTGCCGAAATCGGCTTCCGCCGCCCCGTATTTCAGGAAATTGCCCGCCATCCAGTGATATTCGCCCGAACCGGTCAGGTTTTCCACCGCCTCGCCGAAATTCCGGCGGTGGAGCTTGGCGCCGCCTTCCCCGGACGATCCCACCAGCACCACGGCGAAGCGCGTGTCGAACGCCATGGTGACCAGGGCCGCCTTGCCGTAGCGCGAAACCCCCTCGATCCCGACCTGTTTGGCGTTTACGGCCGGGTCGGTTTCGAGGTAATCGAGTGCGCGCGACGCTCCCCATCCCCATGCGCGGAGCGAGCCCCAGTCGTCGGGCTTTCTCGGCTGTCCCTTGTTGACCAGGCCGATGATGCCCTTGGTCAGACCGGCCCCGTTGTCGGCCTGCACGCTGTTCGGATTCAGATAGGCGTATCCCCACCCGGCCGCGAGCAGCTGCTCGGTCGCCGGCGGATCACTGCCGGCCGGCGGCGGGCCGAATCCCCACTTGGGCTTGCCGGCCGGCTGAGGCGCTCCCGGCAGCTGGCCGAAGCCGAACATGATCATCACGGGGACGGGCGCCTTCGCGTCCGCCGGCGTGACCAGGATCATCTGGATGTCGACGCCGATCGCCGGGTAGGCGGAGTTGTCCACGCGGCCGGCCAGCTGTTTGCCGATGACGGGGTAATCGCCGACCTTCGCCTCGGTGCGGTTCGTCACCGTCCAGGTTACCTTCGGCACGCTCGGAGGGATGCGGCCCAGGACCTCGCGCTCGAAGTCCTCGACGATTTCCGGCCGGCGCTTTTCCCACCAGGTTTTCGCGTCCGTGACCTTTTTCCCGTTCTTCAGGGTCAGGACTTCGGGCAGGTCCGGGAAGGGGTTGGCGAGCGACTCGTCATAGTTGGCCGCATTCGGCGCATTTTCCTGGCCGCTCGGTCCCGGGCGGAGCCGTTTGATGCCGAGCTGCTGCATCATGTTCTGATGGTCCTCGGCCGTCGTCCACGATTTCGTCTCCGAAGGGGCTGCCCCCGTCTGCTGGCCGAACGAGCCGGACACGGCGAAAACCGCGAAAATTCCGGACACCACGACAACGATCCACGCACTGAAGCGGCCTCTGCTGGTTCGCATACAATCTCCTTTCCTGCCGCGTGGGACGCGAGTCTCACGTTTTTCGCAACAGCATACCACCTTTCCGGCCCGGCCCGGTCGTCGAAAAATGTGCGCACCATGCGCGGGCGGGCGACGCGGGCGGAGGTTTCCGCGAATGCGGGCTGGGGGAGAATGGGGGCTGGAAGCGCTTCAAACCATGTGGCCCGCCATCCGAAATGCCGCCGACCGGGGGACTCGCTTCCTGCCGGCAGCCGTGAATATCCTATGGGGCTCTTTCCGAAGCCGCTGCGGGATGGGAGTCCCGCCACGATGCCCAGGCGAGGAGAAGCTCCCTGTAGCGATAGCGCAGTTCCGCGCATTCCCTGGTATGCAGGCGGGATAGCGCATCCAGGAGAACGAGCCGCTGCTGTACCGGCGACGGTCCGAGCAAAACGCGTTCCGCGTCATCCAGCCAGCGATTTGATGTTGAGAATTTCCCCGGCTTTTCCTGCTGCCGGGCGGCGATTCCCTGGCCGAGGCAGGATGGAGGCGAATCCGGGACAGAAACCTTCAGAAACGCCGCACAAGTGAATGCCACACTCCAGAAAACTGTCCGGACTCTCATATCCCTGTCAAATCCGGCAAGTCAGGCGGCGGTGGACCGTTCCGCCCGCATCAACGCCGCCTCGTGTACTGAAGCACGCCGCCCGGGACGGAAAACCTGCCGTCTGCCCAGGGGTCCGGCGTGAATTCGAAGCCATCGATCCCGTTTCGCGGCCACTCGGAGGAAATGAGCAGCATGATATATTTGCCTTCCTCGACGCCAGCGCCGCATTTTTCGACGACGACCATATTCATTCGGTGAAGATACACTTTCACGGGCCGCAAAGCTCTCAAGGGCTCTGCCCAATATTTTTCGGGGATTTCGCGTTCGTTTCCGCGTTTGCCGCTTTCCCGATCCCCGCTGTTTACGCCGCGCAAATAATTGGAATAGGTCTGGTTGCCAGCGGCATTCAAATCGTCCGGCGAAGCGGCCCTGACGCCTGAATGGAGGTTCGCCTGTGCAACCGCCAGCGCCGTTGTGCAGAGGAGGCACCCGGCGGCAATCCAATGTCTTAGACCAGAGTCCATGTTCGTCGAGCGGACCCTTCGTTTCCGCGTATCGATGACCCTTCGACTATGCTTCTATGATACCACAGCCCGTTGTGCGCGGTCCCGGTTCAGGCGGCCCCGCTCTCCCCGGCACGTCCCTCGATTTTGGTGGTTGAAAGCGGGACGCCGTATGGCGATGATAGGCGTACAAGGATTGAACCGAGGGCATCGGGGACCCGCTGTCAGGCGCGGGCCTCGCATGTGAAGCCGCCCGTGTTCACCGGATCCGGGAGCGAGCCGCGTGGATCGACCGACTGCAGGGACCGTGCCGCCATCCGAAACCACTCCCGAGGGAAAAAAGAGCAGGGCCTGGATCCTGCCGTTCAGCCTGCTGATATTCGTTATTTCGATAGATTCGGTGGACGCCAATTCCTTTGGGCCCGTCATCAGTCAGATCAAAAACGCCTGGAGAATGACCAACTCGGAGGTCGGCGTCTACACGGGCATGTACGGGCTCATCTCCATCCTCATCGCGGTGCCTGTCGGAGAGGCCGTCCGGCGATGGGGAGTGAAACGCGCGGTCCTGGGCGCCGTGGCGATCATTTTCCTCGGGTCGGTCGTGATGGCGACCGCGGACGCATTTCCCCAGGGACTGACCGGCAGGATCTTCGCATCGGCCGGCATCCGGATGGCCACCGTCGCCTCCTGGGCCGGGGCCACGACGGTGGCACCCTCGTCGATCATGACCTCAGCCTGGGCCATCATGAATGCGGCGAACGCGGCCGGCGGCATCGTCGGGCCGTCGCTGGTCGGAGGCACTATCGGCACCAGGTTCGGCTGGCAGGGGGTTTTCTACACGCTGTCGCTGCTTTCGATTCTGTGCATGGTACTCATCGGGTTTTTCCTGCGCATGCCGTCGGCAGGGACGGCGGCGCCCGGCAGCGCCGCCGCGTCGACGGAGGTCTCAAAATTCAACGTGTACCGGTGCCGCGACGTCTATCTGCTGGGCCTGGTCTTCACCCTGCTGATCGCCGGAAGCCAGATGTCGCTCACGAGTTTCGCGCCGCTGGCGATGGCACAGCGATGGAACATGAATCCGCAGGCCATCGGCAACCTCACCAGCATGGCGTTCCTGGTGGGGCTGCCCGTAATGTTCCTGGCGGCGTTTTTCGCCGATCGGCTGGGCACGCGGAAAAAAATCATGATCGCGGCGGGGATCCCGATGGTGGCCGGCCTGTTCCTGCTCACGTCCCAGAACCAGACGGTTTTCGCGCTCGGCATGGTCGGGTTTCTCGGCTTCACCTATGCGCCGGGCGCCATGCTGTACGCATGCGCCCCGGACGTGGTGCCGAAGGGAACGAATCTCGGCCCGGTTTACGGCCTGCTGGTGACCATCAGCAACGCCGGGGGATTCCTGATGCCCATCGTCGTGGGGTGGATCCGGGACTTCACGGGGGACTTCAATCCCGGCTTCATCCTGCTGGGGACCCTGGCCTTCCTGGGCCTGAGTCTCTGCCTGAGGCTCAAGACCCGGTAGGGCCCGAATCGATTTCTGACGGCGGACGGGTCAGTTCTTCGCGCTGCGGCGGAAGTAATCGACCGTGGCGGCGAGCCCGTCCCTCAGGCCGACCCGGGGAGTCCAGCCGAGGGCTTTGCGGGCGCGGTCGGCATCGAGGTAGATCCGGAAAACCTCTCCGCCCTTGGCCGGGCCGTGGACGGCCTTTTCCGCATACCCCGTCAATTCCGCGAGCGTCGCATAGATCGTGTTGATGGAGGTCGGGATGCCGCTCCCGATGTTCACGATCGCGCCGTCGCCTTTCTCCAGGGCCAGGAGATTGGCGCGGGCGATATCGGTGACGCTCACGAAATCACGCTCCTGTTCCCCCGTCCCGTTGATGACCGGGCGGGCCTTGTCCAGCATCTGCCGTGCGAAGATGGCCACCACGCCCGCCTCTCCGAAGGGATTCTGGCGCGGGCCGTACACGTTCGGGTAGCGCAGGGACGTGTAGGCCAGGCCGAAGTTCTCCTTGTAGAGGTGCAGGTAATGCTCGACGTGGTGCTTGCTGGCGCCGTAGGGATCGAGCGGGTCGATCGGGTGCTCCTCGGTCACGGGCAGGTGCTGCGGCGGGCCGTAGACGGCCCCGCCCGTGGAGGCGTACAGCACCTTGCGGACGCCGTGGCGGCGGCAGCATTCCACCACGTTCAGCGATCCGACGACGTTCACCTCGGCGTACAGCAGCGGTTTTTCGAACGACTCCCGCACGTTGGCCCGGGCGGCCTGGTGGCACACGACCTCCGGTTTTTCGCTTTCGAAGACCTCGCTCAGGCGGGGATCCCGGATGTCGAGCACGTGCAGCGGAACGCCGGGAGCCAGGTTGTGCCGGAACCCGGTCGAAAGATCGTCCACGACGCAGACCTCATGGCCGGCCGATAGAAATGCATCCACGATATGAGAACCGATGAATCCCGCCCCTCCGGTAACCAGTATTTTCACGCTCGCACCTCAAGCACCTTATCGGACCCGCACCGAAAATAGTTATCTCTGACGACAGAAATGCCGCGTTGCCGCCGGGGGAATCGTAAATGATCCGGCTGGGGATTTCACGGAATTTTATGCGCCGAAACGACCGGTGCAGTCTGCGGGATTCCCGCCCGTTCGGGGCCCGGATGCAGGGCGGGCAACCGGGGCCTCCGGTGAAGATGGATTTTTTACCGGCAGTCCCTCGGCACGCCCATGCCAAAACGGTTTATAGTGATAGCGCAGCGTTCGCGGTCGTTTCGGGCCCTGTTTTGATCCGGATCGCGCCGCAGCGGACGGGATGCGTGCAGCATTTGTCGCCTGCGGGGGCAGCGGGCTTATCCCCGGGCATCGTTCGAGGTAAGGAGGGCCGATGGAACTCACCTATGAAAATGTCTCGAAATGGTTCGACGTCTACTTTGAGGATGTTCACAAAAACCAGGGCGACCTGGAAACGGTGCCGCGTCTCCGGAAGTACTTCGATCCGGATCTCGAATTGACCATGTACACCGGACCGGGTTCGCCGCCGGCCAAATCGATGTCCCGCGACGCGCTCCTGATCTCCTTCGTGCATCCGGGCCTTTTCGAGGAGATCATCCCGAAATACTACGTGATCGACCTGAGGCAGAAGATCGTCGTCGTGCAGTTCGAAATCCGCTTCCTGGACGAATCCTCCGGGAAGGAATGGGACCCCGTCCAGGCGAGCGCGCACTACCACCTGGCCGTGGATGAAAACGCCGAACCGAAGATACGCAGGATCCATTACTGGACGGAAGCGCTGCCCTCGACCGTGTTCGACTACTGGGCACGGTACAGGGAAGAGGCGATGGCGAAGCTTGCCGCGGAGTTTATCAACGCGCAGGACTGAGCCGGCGAACGGATCGCCAAAAAAAGAGGCGCGGCAGAAATGCCGCGCCTCGATAATCAAAGCTCAACCGGAAGGGGAGTTAGAACTTCAGCACGATGCCGGTGGAAAGCCGCAGGTTATTGTACTTCTGCGACGGGATCTTCCAGGAACGGGTCCATTCGTAGTAATCGTCCCACTCTTCCTGCGGGCCGAGGCTGTCGTTGTAGTACTTCTGCCAATAATTCACGTCCCCCTTGAATTCCTGATAGGCAGGAATGTAATCGATCTGGAAAAGACGGATGGCGAATTTATCGTTGACGTTCACGTCCAGGCCGCCGCCCAGCGCCATGGCGAAAGAGGTGCCCGAGAACGATCCTGTCGTGTTGCCCTCGCGGTAGTAATAGCGGGGCGCCTCCTCGTAATAGTACTGGTACGTTTCCTGCATGCTCCAGTCTATGTCGATTTTGTGGATGTCGGTCTTGGCGAAGCCGAACAGCGCGTGGGCGAAGGGCCGGACCCTTTCGTTGCCGCGATAGCTGAATTCCGGCCCGAACATGTAGGTGTACCGCCGCACATCGACGGTTCCCTTCTGCTCGTACTCGTCTTTGTCCGTATAGTAGTACTCTTCTCCGCCTTCGTAATAGTCTTCGTAGTCGGTGTATTCGTAGAGGTACGTGCGGTCCACGTCCTGTTTGCCGAAATGGCCTCCGAAATCGCCTTTGATCCCGAGCCAGCTATTGACGTTGTAGGTGAAGGAGGCTTCGAACCCGTTCAGGTTGCCCACTCCGCCGTTGTATTCGTAGTTGTAGTAGTCTTCCATGTACGGGCCTTCGAAGTTCAGGTCCGAGCGCATATAGGAATACCCGCCGAAGACCTCGACTTTCGGAAAATCCTGAGCGACTGCCAGGCCCGATATCGCCAACACCAAAATACCTGCAAAAAACAGCTTCTTCATAAAACTTCCCGCTCCTTTCAGCGCAGAATCTTCAAAAAATCTCAGTCGAGCCGGAAACGGTGCCTGCCGGACAGTCGCGCGATCCGGACCGTGCAGAGTGCCGGAGCGCCTGCCGGGTCGCACCGTTGATTCCCGGCGCGAGACACTGTACGCCTCACCCCTCCCTTTTCGGCACCGGGAGTGGGGCCTTTAGCTATTTCGCATTCGCTCCGCCGCCCAGAAATAAGCATGAATAAACCGGATGCGCGATTCCGCCGCGGCCGGCCGGGGCGCGCCAGTGGCCCGGGTACCGGATTGGGATTTGCCTGAGAGACGGTATCGGAAGCGGGTCCCGGGGCGTTGATCCGCGGTGTTCATGAAGCTTCGCCGGGAGGTGGTGCGGACGTGGAGGAAAACGATTCCAGATTCCCGTTGGCGGTTTCCATGCTGCACCGCGGAAAATGGATCTGAAATCCGGAATCCGCAATCATGGATCGCTCCCGGCCATGCCGGGAGCGATCCATGTGCGCTAGAGCTGATGGACCCTGCCGGTCTCCTTGTTCTTCCAGTAGCCGCGCAGTTCGAGCGGGAAATTGAACTCGAGAGCCCCCGGGCGGGGGCAGTCGTTGGCGCAGCAGCCGCAGTACCAGCATTCTTCCGGGTGCAGGATGATGGGCGGTTTCCCTTCCACGGGATGGGGGATATAGACGTCGATCTGGCACGTTTCCACACAGATGTTGCACCCGTCGCAGATATCCGGATTGAAGATCACCGGATTGTTCGGCGTCGTGACGTTTGGAATTGCGAAGACTTTTTCCTGTGACACGCTTTCCTCCAGAATCAGGCTTTCAGTAAAATATTGGGTGACGTTTGGACTCCGTCATTTCGCCTTGTACACACCCGTGTAGTCTTTGTTGTGGGCCTCGTACTGCTGCTTCATGTCGCCCCAGAACTCCTGCGGCCTTTCGCCGGTTTTCACCTTGCCGTTTTCCAGCCGGATCGTCAGGAACTTGTTCCATTCCGGCGGGTCGACGGCGGGGAAGTCGATGCGCTGGAAATTCAGCGGCATGCTGCTGGCCTTCCGCGCCAGGGAGGCGTGGACGATGATCTTGGCGTATTCCAGCATGCTGAGGTCCTCCAGCGTACGCATCAGCTTGTGCGGATCGAGCGCGTAGAGCCGGGGCACCGACTCGGCCTCGAGGCGCTCGAGCGATTCGAGGCCGATGTGGAACAGCCGCTCGGTCTTGAACTCGCTGACATAGTACTGCATGACGCGCGCGATGCCCGCGTGCAGCTCTTTCCACTCGAGGCCGCCCCTCCGCCGGACCGGTGCGTAGACGCGCTCCTTCTCCTTTTCGATCTGGTCCCGCGAGACTCTGGGTTCGGCGGCTTCCCGTGCATAGGCCGCCGCCTTGCGCCCGGCGTAGCGTCCGGTCGCGGCGGCGTGGCTGTGGTCTTCGGGCGCGAACATCTGGGTCCCGGCGGCGTACAGCCCGTCGAGCGTCGTCTTCAGGTCCCAGTCCACCAGGATGCCGCCGCCGTACCCGACGTCGCGCCACTGGGGCAGGCTCTGGCCTTCGATGAACTTGTAGCTCTGCAGCAGGTCCCTGCCGATGTCGAAGCCGGCTTTTTTGAACGTGTCGATGAGGATCCGGGTCGTGGACTCCTCTCCAAGCATCAGGTTCCATGTGGCCCGGCGCTCGACGTCCGGCATGGAAGGGAAATCCCCGTAGAACGGCAGCTCGTATTCGCCCTTCAGGATCCCTTCGCGGACTTTCGCATCGACCCCGGGCGCGGGGACCATGGCTCCGGCGTCCACCCACCCCTGGATCGGGTAGGGCAGCCGCTTGCCGTTGGCGTCCACCAGCGGGACGTTCTCGTAGCTGGCGTCGCCCGCGCCGCTGTACCATTTGTGCTTCAGGCCGGTGGCGATGCCGATCATGCCGGTGCTTTCCATCTTGGTCAGTTCCGCGCCGGCCTTCCAGGCCATGATGGTCCCGTCGCCGGACATGGTGCGGGAATGCATGTTGGAATAGCCGCCCAGCTCCATGCTCATGAGCCAGAGCGAGCCGCCCCCCGCCGTGGACAGGATGGTGGCTTTGGACTTGAAAATCATGAATTCGCCGGTGCGGTTGTTCACGCCGGTCGCGCCGACCACGCGGGCGCCCTGGACGCCGTTTTCCGTCAGCAGGCTCGTGCCCATGACGCGGTCGAAGATCTTGACGCCGAGGCGCTTGCACTCCTTTTTGAGGGCGGGCTTGAAGGTGCTCCCCCACACGCGCAGGACGACGTTGTTCCGCTTGTCCGGCGGGTTGAAGTTCGGCTCCCCCATTTTCGGGTCGGGGAAATAGCTGTGGATCGTGCCGTAGCGGGGGGAGACCATGAACTTCGTCCTGTCGTCCCGGCCCTCGGCCCCGGTGTACTCGTTTTCCGCGTCGCGTATCTTGCCGCCCATCTGCTCCATCTCGAGCAGCGTGTCGAAGTTCTCCCGGCACTGGATCTGGATGCCGATGCCGTTGCTGTAGGGGCGGTCGGCCATGTGCTTCGCCCACGCGTCGGGGGAGACGCGCGACAGGGGATTCGCCGGCGCGTCGCACCAGTGATCGCATCCCGGACCGCCTGCGCCGCTGCGCACGGTGTCGCCCTTCTCCACCAGCGCCACCCGGAGCCCCTGCCTCGCGGCGCCGATCGCCGCCCAGCAGCCCGCGATGCCGCCCCCGACCACCAGGACGTCCGTGTCGATTTCGCGCTCCTGGCCGAAGCGGATCGGGTAAGGCCAATCCGGCGGCCGGCCTTCCTCTTTCAGATAATCATGCCACGTGGTCATTGTCTGCGACCTCCTAGCTCAAAAATGCGTGGATATTCCG
>CAZTHE010000003.1:0-9686 GCA_964613495.1 uncultured Acidobacteriota bacterium
GGAACAAAACCGAAACAGCAAAGCTAAGCGTCTTTTTCATATCGTGCTCCTTTTCAAGTTTCCGATTATAGCATATGCAAAACAGAAGCCAACACCGCTAATCCGTAAAAGTACGACAAATGTTTTCATGCCGTAAAGTATTTAAATTCAATGATATAAAAAATATGTGCGAACAGCGGGCCGAATGTGTTCCCCAAATGCAGGGAAAATTTCCTTACAGCGGCAAATAGCCTGAATGCGTTTCAAAACCGCCATATCTGCAAGCCTGGAATTCACGCGCCGATCTCATAAATAATAGAAAAAAAGATACTTGGGGTTTTAGTTCCTTGCGGCAGCATAGGGATCGGCACTTGATCTCTTGAGAGCTTCCATACAGCAGTTGAATGTCGGGTGATCTTACAGATCACAATTCCTTTAAATCATTGATAATAAATCAGAAAAGTGTCACCAGGAGGTATTCAGCTTCTGAATGTCGGATTCGTTGACAACCGGCAGGTTTTTCGGGAATTTGTAGCCTCGAAAATGAATTGCGGATCCCGGATCAGGCTCGCTGTTCCCGATAGGTTTCGAGCGTACTGCAGACATCAGAGACTGTTCCAAAGCGGAAGTCTCTCAGGAGGCTGCCAATCTTGTCCTCCGTCCGGCTCAGGTTGACGTAGTGTCTGAACTTCGATCGCAGGGGGGCTGAGACACGGGGCTGTGCAGGGTCGAGTTCCCACGGGTGAAAATAGACCATGGCAGGGTGGTTTTCTTTTTCATTCAGGTGCCGGATTGCCCAGCGCGTGAAGCCGTAGGGAAAAAGCCTCAGATAGCCGCCGCCTGCGGCCGGCCAGTTATTATTAGCGAAGCGGATGGTCGAGGGTGGAAACTCGAAGATCTGCTTCCCGCCGGGCGTGGTTTCCCAGTATGGAAAGCGTTTCCCGCCGGGCATGCCGTACAGGTCGTGCCTGACGGGGAAGATGGAGGAATCCACGTCAAACTTCTCTTCAGCCAGAACATCCAGCGCCCACAGGGTGGTCCCGGTGACTGAAAAGCTCGGTGCCCGGTAGCATCGGACCGGTTTGCCGGCCAGATCCGCAAGCAGGCCGGCGGATCTTCTTATATCCTCGCGGAACTGTTCTTTCGTCTGTCTGTGAATGCGCTGGTGGCCATACCCGTGACATCCTATTTCGTGTCCGGCGCCGGCGATGGCCCTCACGAGCCCAGGCCGGCGTTCGGCGATCCAGCCCAGGATGAAGAAAGTCGCCTTCGTATCATGGACCTGGAACAGCTTCAGGATGCTATCCACGCTCCGCTCGACCCTGGATTCGAACTTTCCCCACGACTGCGGATCCATCCTGCCGGCGAAGGCCTCGACATGGAAATACTCCTCTACGTCCACACTGATCGCATTCAACATACTCCGAGCGCTCCTCTGTGGCAGATCGGCATCAGGATCATAGCAGCTTAACCCTTTTCGGGGACAATATTCTATGGAGACGGTGCCGCATCAAGTATTGTTATCCGGACGAAAGAGTATGCGATATATTGATGTATTTCGGGGCGATTCGATGAACGACGAATACCCACAATTGAGCATAGTCATACCGGTTCGCAACGAAGAGAAGTATATCGGCCGGACTATCGGTTATCTGCTGGAACAGGACTACCCGGCCGACAAGGTGGAAATCCTGGTTGTCGTGGCGGATTCGGAGGATCGCACCGGAGATGTGGTGAGAGGGATTGCCGCGGAGGAACCCAGGGTGAAATTCCTGCACAATCCTCATGGGCTGTCCTCGGGTGCGCGGACGATCGGCGCGAAGGAATCCACCGGCGAGATCGTCATGTTTGTCGACGGCCATGTGTACATCGACAACAATCAGTTGCTTCGGAACACCGTCCGGCTGATACGGGAGCGGCAGGTGTCCGTTCTGAGCCGGCCGCAGTTGATGGACACGCCTCAGAACACCTTTTTTCAGAAGGCGGTATCGCTGGCCCGCAAGTCCCGGATCGGGCACGGCAGGGATTCGACCATTTATTCGCTAGAGGACAAATATGTCGATCCCGACAGTTCCGGGGCCGTCTACAGCAGGGAAGTGTTCGAGAAGGTCGGGTATTTCGACCTCACCTTCGACGCATGCGAGGATGTGGAATTCAATCACCGCTGCGCCACGGCCGGCTTCCGCTCTTTTACCTCGATGAAGCTGGGCGTCTATTATTACCCGCGCGCCTCTCTCGGCGGGCTCTTCCGCCAGATGACGCGCTACGGGACCGGACGCTTTCGCCTTGCGCGAAAGCATCCCGACACGCTTTCCGTCACGGCTCTTTTCCCGACCCTGCTGATTGCCGGAATCCCCCTGCTGGGACTGCTGGGCCTCTTCTGGCAGCCCCTGCTGCTGTTATTTGGCGCATCGCTGCTGGCATATCTTGCGGTTATACTGGCTTCGTCCCTCGCCGTGGCGGCCCGTCATGGCTGGGGGTATCTCTATGTGTTGCCGGCCATATACTTCGCCATTCACGCGGGCCTTGGCTGGGGCTTCCTCAGGGAAATGGTTTCACGGGCTTTTAAATCAGATTAGAGGAGCGTCCCTCTGATACCGCATGCCTCGGGTATGGGATCGGCTATGAGTCGCATAATCGCGCGTTTCCTGTCGCTGGCTGTCCTGGTTCCGGCGTCTCCGGCGCAGGATCGCACAAATGAAGACGAAGTCCATATCCGCCGCGGGATTGTCCTGGCTTCTAACGGAAATCCCGATCAGGCAATAAGGGAATTCCGCAGGGCCATCCGCCTGAATTCATCCAATCCCGAGGCGCACTATAATCTCGGCAACGTCTATTATGAAAAGGGAAATCACGCGGAGGCGCACGTCAACCTCGGGATCGCGCTGTATTTCAAAGGGGATTTGGATCAGGTGATTGCGGAGTTCCGGGAGGCGATCCGGCTACAGCCGGATTTCGCCCCGGCTCACTTCAATCTTGGGAAGGTATTGGAGGAGAAAGGGGAACTGCGGGCCGCGCTAGAGGCGTATGAGAAGGCATCCGATCTGGATCGAAACAACGACGGATATAGAGAAGGCTATAGGAAGCTCCTGGGCAAAATACGAAAGTGACGCCCTGCGGTCCTTTAGTTCTGCCCCGAAAAGGTTGAGGACGATCCTTTGAGGGTTTACCTTCCATTCCGACCGGCCGATAAGAATCTTGCGATGAAGTCAATCCAAGAAGCTGACCAGGATGGCAGGATCAGGATTAATCAGGTTAAGGGCATTCTTGCCTGTCTCGTGATCGTAAGGCATGTGGACGGCTTTCTTGAGCTCATTCCCTGGTTGATGATAACGCTTTCTGCATTTTGCTCATACAGTTTTTTTCTTCTAGGCTTTCTCTCGAACAAACCGAAAAAATTTGCCGATCACATGCGCTATTGTTTAACCAGGTTTTACCGGCCGCTATTGCTATTTTTTTCAATATCCTCAATTTTATTCTTCCTTGTCTATCGCCAATCCACCATAACAGGTTCTTTAATCCATTATTTCGAGGGGCTGCTGATCCAGAGCGCAGATGCGTTCAAGAATGCATCCGGATTTTCCCTATTCTGGTTTGTGCCAGCTTATGTGTTGCTTACATCGCTCAGAGCACTTGCGGCGTCCAACAAATACATATTCCGCACAATACTCCTTCTTGCTTTGGGGTTCCACTTTGGCATCGCGAATTACTTGTCTACAGTGAGCACGGTTTTCCCCTTTTCTTTTCATGTCGTCTTGTATTGCTACCCTGTCTGCCTGATATTTGAAAGGTTTAAGGCGCCGCTGATTTCAAATCGCTATGTTCTCTATGCCGGCTTTGTTGCATTCGTTTTTTCCTGCCTATACATCGCGGCAACGAATAGCGAACTGTATTTTTCATCCAGCGTTTTTCCCGGTTATGATGATATTTGGGGCATTCTCGTTCATGACGTGTGTGCCCTCTCGTCAATCCCCGCGTTCAGCCTGCTTTACTCAACGTTCAGGTCGAGTTTCATAGCGGAGATCGGAAAACATTCGTTTGAATTTTACCTGGTGCATCAGTTCGTTAATTACCTGATCCTGCATATTTTGGGGGATGTGCGCGGCTATTGGAGCACTCTCCATATTGCGGGCGTTATTGTGTTGACAATGTTATCTATCATACTTCTCAAAAAGGCAAAAATTTACAGGCATATCTTTTCGCGCCAGGCATAATTTGCATACATCACCGCCCGGTGCAAGCGGTCGCCGGGCTGTTGAGGTAGGACTCCGTCTTTCGGAATCCTACGGCCAACCGGATGCTTTGCTTAGTGGTTCACGCATCCCTGCCGAAAGCTCACTGGGGAAGTACAAGAGGGAATTGCTGGCTTTGCTGGAGTTCGCTGTCAATTCCCGGCGATTTTATATGGGCGCTGTTTATTCAAGGGTTCTTTAATATGATAATTTCTATAATGATCCGGGTCGCCCGTTCTGCCGTCCTCGGCAGCTCGAACAATATTATATGCTTCGCGGGCAGTTATGTAATGCAGGCGATACGATCCCTTGCCGTATTTGTCCTCAAGATAGCTAAACATGTCATGCGTCTCCTTGCTGAAGAATACTTTGCTATCTTGTATGCCATGGGTATGTATTTTAATGAAAATCCACTCGGGTCGCCCCTGTACAATAATGTTTTGGGATATCCAAAAGTCTATGCGGCCGCGATTGGCCGGAGAGTCCCTTTCTATAGCGCCGAATTCGAATATTTTGCGGTTTAATCGAAAGCCAAGAGGGCCTTGAAACATCAACAGGCCTCTTCTGTTTGCCAATCCCACGCGGGATTCCTCTCCAGTATTATAGGACTTGTTTCCATCATTATCGATTGCATAGTATAAACTATTGATTTGTGCAGGTTGCGCAACACTGCCAAAGGCCGGGAAGGTGAAATCTGCATAACATCCGGCGAGTTTCAGTATGTCCAATTCGCGATTGACCCCGCAAAAACTCTTCCCCATTGAGTTGTCCAGCGACCAGTTCCCGTGAATAAATCCGAATGACACATGGCCATGACTGTCGATCATCGAACCATAACTGTTATACCACTGAATCGCCTCGCCAAGTTTGGCTCGAAAGGATGCATTGCTGTCATTTGCATGATGCCAGTGAAATTCAATTTCGCCGTAGCCATCATAGACTGTCTGCGCCAAGTCCGCCATAACTTCCCTATTCCTGTGATCGTAAGCATAGAACCAAGAATGCACGGGTTTGCGCCCATAGGAATCCAAATGCTGATCTGCGAGCCGACGGTATCTTGAGAGCCATTCACGGTTTCTCTTAATACCCCGTTCTTCCAACCCCGGTTCATAGTGGTTAACAAACAGAAAGAGAACATGTCGAATGCCACTTGCGGAGGCGCCGTTGTTTTGCTGACCCAGGTATGCTGGCAGCCAGACGTAGGCGTGCCACCTGAGAACCTTATATGCGCCGAAAAGCAGGACGGATAAGACTGCAAAAACAACAATAGATATTAGTATTTTGTTGGTGCGTCGCATAGCGCCATTTATTCTATTATGATTCCATGAGTCAAGTGTTTATGCCTATTGGTGAAAGTCATATGACAATGAGGCTGATCTTTTGAGAGCTAAGGGAATCTCTCGCCTGACTTCTGCAATTATGGGGCATCAATCCTCACGCAGCAGGCCTCACTCATGGGCCGGGAAGGGTATTTGTCAGCATAAGCGAATGAATGGGCGGAATCCAACGTAACAGTGCAAAGACTTAGACCAACTTCCGTTGCTCCGGAAACAGGACCGGGGAAATTCACGTTCAGAGATCGGAAGCCCAAAACGAACGGCGATAGGACATGGGTTGGCCCGCTCTTGCCTCCGAAGATTCCCCCTCATCTGAAACCTTTTGTCAATGCCAGTTGATATGCTACGCCGCTGCGTGGGACATAGTCTTGTCTTGATGCTGATCTGGCGATCGTTTATATCGGTCTTCCTTTCCATCGGGAATTGATTTGCGCATAAAATGCGCAAAAGCGTGGTTATAGGTCTAAAGGTAAGGCAGTTCTTAAATCAGCTCGCAAATAGGATATTCGACTGACACAAATTGCGGCGGATCGGTTGAAGCGGCAAGTGGAAGACGAGTGGGGCTTATTTCAGCCCACTACGCGTTTTGCTGTGATAGTACTTATAATAATAGCGGGAATCTCGGCGGAGATGCGTCCGGTTCATCAGGATTCCGCAAATGCGGTTTTTGCCGATCATCTCTATCGCTTTCTTCACCAGTTTCGCCGGCGTTTTTTCGGCGCGAACCACAAGAAGCACCGCATCGCAAAGCGGCGCCAGGTAGGCGGGGTCCGCGACATTCAAGACGGGCGGAGCATCGACAATGATCCAGTCGAACATCGGCGTCGTTTCGCGGATCAGCTCCTCCAGGCAGTCGGACGCCAGCAATTCTGAAGGATTTTGCGGAATCTCTCCCGGCGGAAGATAGAATAGCTCCATTCCCGAAAGCTTGATCAGGCACTCTTTGAACGTGTGTGTGCGCTGCAGAATCTGCGCGAGGCCGGCCAGATCCCCCTCATTTTCAAGCCCTAAGGCCTTGGGAGTGCCGGGCAATCGGAGATCGGCATCGATGAGAAGGATGCGTTTGTCCGGTTCCTGCGCCAGGATGCCTGCCAGGCAGCAGGCGACAAAGGTCTTGCCCTCTTCAGGGATGCTGCTGGTGATCAGGAGCTTTTTAAATCCCTGCTGACGCTGCAGAAGACTCAGGCGGGCGCGAAGAAAACGGAACTGTTCCCCGGGAATGGTGCCCGCGTCGAGAATAGCCGTGATCTTGGGATCGGCAAGCCGGAAATCGTATTCGGCGTGACTGAAAATGGAAGGTTTGGCGGGGGGGGGCTCTACGGGAACTATGGGATCATAGGCGATATCGTCCCGAACATCCATCTTGAGTGCGGGAGCAGATGCGCTTTCGCCCCTTCTTCCTTCGGTTTTGCTCAGCCATTTGAACAGTTCGCTCATCTTTTCAATCCCCAGGCCGGACGGTCCGGTTCACCTTTTTGACAATCGCGTAACTTCCGGTATGCTCGCCAGAACCGGAATCTTAAACAAAGCCGAGGCCTCATCGTCGTTGGACAGAGAAGGCTCCATAACCTCTCTTCCCAGTGCGGCGCCATACCCGGCAGCCAGGCTGAGTGCCAAGCCGATCAGCAGGATGTGCAGCCGCGTAGGGAATATAGGATGTTTGGGCAAGGTGGCTTCGTCGAGAAGCTTGTAGGTGTCATTCTGCTCGAAATTGGTGGCGCTTGCCGCAATATTCGCGTTAAACTGGCGTGTTTTCAGGGTCTCGACCAGCTTCTGCTGTGTCTCGTGGTCACGCATCAGTGCCGTGAGTTCCTGTTCTAAGGCTGGCGCGAGATTGAGTCTCCGTTTGTATATATCGATATCCCTGATCAAATCCGCGCGCTCTTTCTCTTTGCGGCCGATGTTTTTACCCAGGATGTCCGATTCATTTTTGGCGCGGGCAATCTCGGCTTCAGCGCTGAATTCTACCTGGGATAAATTCTTATCTGTTCCCGATCCGGCGCCGCCTGAAGAGGCCGGAGAATTCGGCGCAACGGGTGCCGCAACAACCTTGTCGTCTGCAGCCGATGTCTCGGTCTCTTTGAGCTGCCGCTCAAGATCCTCGACCTCTTTTTTGAGGCGGATGACGTCGGGGTGCCTGTCTGTATAGCGCGCCGCGGTCTCGGAGAGTTGAGCGCGCTTTGTAGCCAGCAGGGAAGCGGTGGGCGATAGGGCGGCCGGACTGCGCATCTCTGAACGAGCAGACTCTTCGCCTGGAGCGAGGCTTCTTGCCAGCTCAATCATCCTGCGCTGTTCCTGAATACGGAATTCTATTGCTTTTTTCTGGTCCTGAAGGCGGTCCAGTGTGTTTTCGACGGCAACCAGCTGGTTGTTCAGACCACTGAGCAGATTCATGTTGGCAACCGTCTGTTCCGGAAGCGCTCCGAGATTTACTTTTTTGAATTGAGCGATCTTCTGGTCGATGATATCCAACTCTCTCTGGGCGAGGGCGAGTTCATCATTCATGAAATCTTTCTTTCCCGTCGCCATTTCCTTCAGGTTATTCTGGTTTTCCTGTATCAGCATGTCCACCAGCGTGCTGGTTACTTCCTGTGCCGCGCGCGCGCTGTCGGCCACATAGGCTACCGTAAAAACATTCCCCGGGGATTTCGAAACTTCCAGATAGTTTCGGACATGTTCGATCTCGTCCTCTTCCAAAAGGCTGCTGCTGGCGGCACGTAGCTGTACGCGTTCTGCAAGTCGCTGAAGGAAGGTCCGGCTCTCAAATTTCTGGCGGAGCCCATTCATGCGTTCCTCCGCGCGGGCTTGCGCCGCGTTCGGTGACAAGTTCTCATCCAGCATTGTAGCCGATTCCACGAGGATTCGTGCCTCGGAGCGATACATATTGGGCCGCAGCCAGGCAATTACGGCCGCCCCGGCCAACACCAGAAGTATGGTCGTGAGCAAATACCAGCGCCTCTTCCAGGGTACGGAGAGGTAATCGTGCAAATCCCAACGGCTCAAATCTTTCATTTATTTGTAAAATCCCAAGTTATGGCACCACCACTTCGTCCCCGCTTTTCAGCAGGATATTCTGGTTCAGGTTCTTGCCGCTTACCATATCGTTATAATTAAAAAGAAACGTTAAGGTTTTGCCGTCCTCCCGGCGGAAAATCTTGATCTTCTTGGTCTTGGCGTCGATGGTCGGCCCGCCGGCGCGCGCGAGCAACTCGATGACCGTCATCGGCGACCCGATCGTGTACACTCCAGGTTTCTGGATCTGGCCCACTATCGATACCGACTTGCTGAAGATCCGGGTAATCGTCACCGTCACCACCGGGGCGGTGATGTAATCCTTCAGCTTATCGGTAATCGTATCCTGCAGTTGCTTCACGGTCAACCCGTCGGCCGTGAGGTCGCCCACCAGCGGCAGGCTGATCTTTCCATCGGGGCGGACGACGACGTCTTTAATAGAAAGCTCCGCTTCCTTCCAGACGTTGATGGCCATAACGTCCTCGACCCCGATGATATAGTCCTTGTCAAAGGCCTCGGCTGCATGAGCCGATTCCTGGGATAGCGCATGAAACGGCGCAATCAAGCCGATGGCCAAAACAAATGCGACGAAAGCAAAAGCCAGTCTAAACATGAATGACTCCCTCCAATATCACCCTATTCAATCGTCAAAAAATCCTTGAATCCTGCAAGCATAATAGCAGTCCAAACCCCTTGCGCGTTCCGTTCCGGATGGATGCACTGACAGGGCGGGGCCAATGTCCGCGTTCGAGCCACTTAAAAGAGCGCTATTGTTTTTCACCGGGGCAGTTTTGACTCAGGATGGGTTCAAATCCGTGCATGGTGATTCAGCGGCCGCGCACACCCGGGAAGATAATTTCAACTCCGGCGTAAAGGAAAAATCGATGGAGCGAGGAAGAGTTCTCAACAGACAGTCCCCTATCCTGGTACTGGTGATTCCCGCTCACGTTTGCCATGATGTTGTCGAACAATTTATATCTATATCCTGCGCCGGCTATTAGCGTGTTGTAAAGCAGGTTGACTGAATCAATCGCTCGATAGGGTTCGGATCTGTAGAAATGGGCTCCAAGCATCACGCTTGACTTGGGAGACAGGCGCTGATCCAGGGAGAATGAAGCTGTATGAG
>CAZTHE010000003.1:9696-29547 GCA_964613495.1 uncultured Acidobacteriota bacterium
GTGCCAAGTTGATATTGCGCCGACTTCGAATAGGAGAGCGAAATCACGCTTGAATCAGTGGTTCGGATGAGTGCGGCGCTGACATAGGAAGGAGTATTTGAATAATCTGGTCCCTGAACCCATTCTGCTCCGCCGTTGCCCGAGATCCTCCACTGCCTGTTTATCTGATATCCCATTCCAACCGTGAGACGCTTCATCTCGTCTTCCCGCAGACCCTGAACATTTTCATATCGCCCATACATAAAACCGATACTCGCATCAAGTTTACGGTTCAGCATGCGATGAAAGCTGGAACCGATATTATAGGCATCCGTATTGCTGCCTTTGTCCGTTTCGTATCGGAAAACTTGCGAATTTCCGTAGAAGCGCATGCTTGTTTTTCTGTTAATCTCGTAGCGGAAATCTGCCGCCCCCCTATTCATAAAAACTTTTTCGTAGCTATATCCGGATATGCCCGGGCCGACGGGATTATCCATCGGCAGCCCGGGGGAGAAACCGCCCGAGAGCGACAGGAGATTCGAGGGGGCATATCTCAATTCGTCGGTCGCGGTGATGGTCCAACGGCGCGTGGGTGTATATAGGAAACCCAAATTCGCCATGTGGAACGCAGAATCCCATATGTTTTCTGCATCGTTGAAGAATCTCTGTTCCAGTGAGTAATCCGCATGAAATTGGGCTTTTCTTCTGCCCATGTTGACAAATAGGGTAGGCGAAACCATCATTTCAAACGAGTCATAGTCCGGCTGCCAGGTGGAATCAAATTCCGTTCTGTCATAGAGACCAAAAAGGCCAAGTGAGAAACCCACCCTGTTCCGGTTATTCAACATCACGGAATCCCTCAAGGAATTGCCGGCAGCGACCGTTTGAGATTGCACGCCAGTCTCACCCGGTTGGCTGTAAATCTCTTCATCCTCCTGAACGGGTTCTGCAGATGGCCAATCCTGAGCCATTATCCGGCATTCCGATAGCGACTGCACAAAGACCATGCTGATCAACAGGCATAGCGCCACCCTGGCAAACATATTCACCCTCCCATTGGGAAGCCTTCGTTTTGAAACTTGCTGCCTGCACGATGTGTCATTCCACTGTAACTCACGGACATTCGGCTGCAAAGTGACCAAATGCAACCCCCAAAATATCAAAGGGATTCCTGCCATGCCCGGGCAATCGCATCGAGTAGTTTGACCGTTGCATGGTTGGCGATGCATCGCATCTGCTCTGGAGGCGAGGGCCCCGGATTTCTCATCCACAAAAAGGGATTGAATGCGTTGCCTCTGATTGTTGCTCTGCGTTCCGAATCCGGCCACGCGGTCCGGCAGAAACGCATTTTCGGCGAAAAAGAAATCCCTTTGCCACGGCAATAACCAGATGAATCGGGTGCATGCTCATGTCCGCGCTCCTCCGGCACGATTGTGGGAGGCGATTGGCAGATTTATCGAAAAACCTCGTCGCATAGACGGACGTAATGTCTATCCCACAGGGCTTTGGCGAAACAGCAATGAAATGCGAGATCCTATAGCCACCCTCTCCATTTTGTCGAGCGAAAAATACCATGCTACAACCATATACCCGATGGAGGCTGCAACGACGTGTAAGCCGAGGGTCGCGTATGTGTCGGGCTGAATCGTTAGGGATAACAGCATATGAATGGCTGAAAAAACAATGGATGGCGGCAACAAAGCCATCAGCGTTTTTCTTAGGTAAGAGGCAAGGGATATCCGGAGAAAAATACAGGCTTTACGCCAACAGATGACGGTCGCCCCGATGTTGCCCAATGAGACTGCCGCGGCCACGCCCGGGAGCCCCGAGGTGTGTGCCGCGGCGATGGCGGCCAGCACGACTGCAACGGAAAGAGCCAGGAGTTTTAATGCCACTTCGCCATGCTTTCCCAACGCGATTAGCAGACGATTGGAATTCGGCGCCAGCCCCCCAATAAACATCGCCACGCAAAGAAAAAATAAAATCAAGTTGCCTTTTTCTGCGTATTCCGGACCAATCCAGAGTCCGATAAAGTCTGCGCCCAGGAAGCCAAGCCCCAGTGCAAGAAGAGTCATGAGGATCTCTTGCCACCGGTTCGTTTGAATCCAAAGGTCTCGAGCGGCATCCATCCCGCTCTTTGCCTCCAATGCGCTGAAAAGGGGCGAAAGAGGAAAGCCCGCGGCAGCCAGCAGGTTGATGGCGTATTCTGATAGCCTGTTGGGAATCGAATAGAACACTATCGTGGCAATGCCCAACGTATGACTGATAACGAACGGAATACTCTGTCTCTGTATCCTGCCGGAAAGCATCAGCAAAAAGCTGTTAATACCGAAGGTGAGCAGGGCCTTAAGCGAGTATTTTGAAAAGTATTGAGGAGAAGTGCCCCAGATGCCTAAATGGCGAGCGGCCCAGAGATATATGATCGTATACTGGATGATGTTTCCTGCCAGAAGAATTGAGCTGAGCCAAACCAGCCGGTTTCCCCCTCCATAAACCAATGCGGCATATGTAGAGGCGGCGGAAATGACTGCCAGCAGGATCCGAAGAACATTGATGCGATAATGCTGCTGGAGGCCCATAAGATAGGCCGAGGAAGCCATTCCTGTAAAATGTACACCGAGATTCGCCCCGCCCAGCACGCACAGTAAGGGTAAATGCGGGCTTTCTTGCCTGTGCAGACCGAGAATGCTATAGGGATTTAGGGAGATCAACGACATGAGACCCAGGCACAAAACCCCGGTTGTGGTGAGGGCGAACAATGCTGTTATATATGTTCTCCTCATTTCCAGGGTGTTTTCCTGCGAGGCGCTTTTTGCTATAAACCGAATGATTGCAGGCCCTACGCCAACCTCAAGGAGGCCCAGGTAGCCACATAAGCCCAGGAGCAGATCCCAGATGCCATAATCGCGGTTGCCCAATTGGCGAACCATAATGGGGCTCAGGATGAAGGCTATCGCCAAATTTAGGAGGAATAACAGCGTTCCTGAAGCAGAATTGATGAAAAGCCTGTTCCGCATATGTTTGGGAATCTCTAATTGAACACGAATCCGAAAATCAGTTTGTTATCTGCCGTACCTCATTTATCACACGTGATTCGATGAAGAGTGGCAGGGCAACATTTCGGGCATCAGGCGGCTATATTAGATATATATCTCTGGGAGCGCCGATATAAACGTGACGGCAGGTTCTTCCGCGGGACTGCGCCGCGGCGGTATAGTGAACTCCAAGAACCCGGCGGTGAAAAATGCATTTGGACCTTTCCCAGCCGAGCGATGGAAGGGTGTGGAGAACAACGTCGTTGCCGGCCATCACAATGGCAGAGAACTGCTGGATCCCGTTCCGAAAAAGGGCGCAGGCCGCATATCCGAGGGATGCCTTATATATGCCGCGTCGGCGGAACGATGGAAGGGTATAGGTGCCATAGCTGTAGGCATGGTTCGTCTGAATTTTATGGTTGTATCCCAACCCCCGAATAAAGCATGGTCCTATGTGGATCCATCGGATATGGACCGGCATGCCGTTTACCATACCACAAAGACAGAGATCTCCAGCATCCATCCGTTTCAAGGCGACATCTTCCGCCAAGCCCTGCATTAACGGCATGATTGCCTCAATATCGGCGCGGCCCATGAAACGAAAAATCGGCGCAACCTCCGAGGTATCGTGGTTCCCGGTGCATGTCAGATGCTTTTCCGGCGAGAGTGTGAAAACATAGGCGCGTCGGATTCTCAATGCGCTGGAAATAAAGCTTGCGAAAGCCACACATTTTGGCTTCAGTGATTTCATAGTCGGCCATTTGCCGTGTCGGCAAAGAACGCCGTGGGCACTGCTGTCTTGCCAGGATGCCCATCGGGCTTGGATATAACATTCAATCCTACGAACCCGAGAGTCTGGGAATCGCCGGCGGCGATATCTCACAATTTTATGAATCGCAATGGGAAAGGCGGTGGTGTATTATTTTGTTTCCTCTGCGTGGGGGCATTGCTTGAAAGACCTTACGCACTGATCGATACCGTGCCAATCCTAAAATACATAATGCGGGCTAGGACGCCGCACTTTCTGAACCTTGTGGAAATCTCCCTTGCGACGAATTAGCCAGTCCATCTTGAGAAAACCGCCATCCCAGAAAGCTCCAGGCCCCGATCCAGAGCCAATTTGGGCGATAGAGATTGTGGCCGAAAAGACCGCTAACGAGCATCAGCAATAGCGTTTGCCTGCAGGCCGCGCCGAGGGCAGGTAAGAAACTGTCCTGTCTGCATCCCTGTTTTTGAAGCTTGCCTGCCATCCTCCATGTGATGACAATCTGGCAGAGGAACACGAGCCCCCCGATGATTCCCATGGAACCCAGCAATTGCCCCGCGAGGTTATGCGCCTGAGATGGAGTCCCGTCGTCGCGCGCCACGCGATAACTGATGAAATTGGTGCCGCCCGCACCCACTCCAGTCAGAGGCTTTGCCTTCAGCATGCGCAGGCCCGCTTTCAATCCGTCGATCCTACCCTCGGCAGATTCCTCTGCGTTCGCCGGTCCCGACTCCGGATTCCATATCGTTTCAATACGCGCCCGCTTGTCCTGAGGAATGAAATGCCACGCGGCAATTCCGAACAGCACCAGGAGGGGCAAAAGCAGGAATTTTGTTTTCCTCTTTTCCCATATCCAAGCCATTAGGAAAAAAAACACCATTGTGACGAAGCCTGCGCGCGATCCTGTAAGAATCACACAGGTTATGACGAATCCAGCATACAGGACGCCGAGAATTTTCAGCGCTTTTCGCGTGGTTGGCAATTTGAGAAACAGCCACACGAATGGGAGGGTGAAGACAAGCGTGGCGGCAAATGCATTGGGATTATTGGCATACTGATCCACTCCAACCATTCGGGTGATTCCCATGCGGTATTCATGACGGCCATTCGTGTATTCCACAAATGAATGCAGCATGTAGATCCCCGTGACACCCAGGTAGGCTTGAACCAGTTTCTGGAGCCAATATACGTCCTTGATGCTCCATATAATCAGAAGAAAAAAGACGACCGTTTTAAAGTATTCGAATCCTTGATCAAGCGCATCATGGGGTGAAAAAGCAAGAGGTGCGAAAAGATAATGCAGTGCGAGGAAAAGGAATACGAGCGATGCGTGCAACCCCCAACGGATTTGCTTGCCTCGCCACAGCGCAAACAGGATCAGCCCCAGGATCATATATGATCGCTCGATATGGAATGGTGCCATCCACTGCCATACCTCCCAGGGGCGCTCAATAAACAGGAAAAGATATCCGCAGAGAAGGCCGAACATAATCCACGAGGATTTTCCTTCTGCCGGAGTAGTTGAAGACATGGGCTTGTTTATTTTAAGTTGCTGGGGCGCAACCAATTAGACATACCGCGGAATGTAGGGGCACATTTCGCGGTGGGCTGTCGTCGAATGGTTTGATCCTTACTCAGCTTTTTGGGGCTGCGATTCTGCTATGCGAGGCATTTTATTTGCCAACGAATATTAGCTGAGGCTGAGGCCGAGCGCTTCTGTGTCATTGGAAATGGCAAATGCACAGCAAAACAATCCCCTCCTGTTAAACCCTGCCGATCTCGCATGAGTACATGGCAGCCTTCGGCGCACCGTACGATCGGCGTTACCGCGAGAATGGTTCCGATGGTTTATTTGACCTGCAGATTGTATGGTGCGTTAACGACTTTGACGGAAGATCCCATCGTGACGATTCTTTCCGTGCTTTGGCTAAGCGTGATGTTCTCGCGCCTTTCGGGAAATCCTTCCGCCGAAACGCGCGCTTCGTATGGGCTTGAATATTCACACCGGACTTCCTTGTCATAGAAGCAGGTGTATTCCTTCAGTTCAAACCGGGCTTCACCTGATACGTCGGTTTTTCGGGTGCCGATAGATGCCCCATTCCTGTCGCGCAGGCTCACTGAACCCCCGAAAACCGAATTGCCTTGAGGATTAATTACCTTAACCGTGAGCAACCAGGAAACGTTGAAATCTGCGGGCGTCAAATAGGTCCTCGTAAAGAGCATGTCTTTTAAGCTGGCGCCTCCACTCACATGCGTGTCTACAAAAGTGCTTCCGCTCGGCCGACCATAGCCGAAACGAAGCGTGTTGAAGCCGTCGGACCCCGGAAGTTTTTCGAGTGTATTGGACACCATGCGCGAATTCAGGGCGACTCCATCATCGGCGTTAGACATGTCTATGACGATGTGGTTACTGGCGAAGGTATTTCCCGAAATGTCTGCATTGGGACCGGCGGTGTAAGCGACGGCATGCTGATGTCGGTAATCGTCTGTATACACTTTAACCGTGTTTCCGTGGATCGATATATTGGATGGATTGGGATTGACAGCCGGATCCGAATCGATGATGTAATTTGTTATTCCCGAGATCTTAGTGTAGCAACTGGATTTTACGGGAATGGTTCGTCCGATGATCCGGTTGTTCGAGATATCAACATCGTGTATATTGCCGCTGCCGTAGGTCTTAATTCGAATGCCATGCGATGCATTCGGGTAAAAATAGGTGGCATACTCGCTGCATGGCCAGGATCTCGGCTCAATCAAGTTATCGTAGATTCTAACATGATTGCTGCCGCTCCCGAGTCCAATACCGTGTCCCTGAAAAGGTTGAAGGGTATTGGAAAATACATCGGCGTTGCTACCGACTGAAATTGCAAATCCGTTGGTTGCCACAATTCGCGTTTTGATTGTGTTGTGGTGTATGCGACTTCGAGCCGGGTTGTCGCTTTCGCGATTTGCGTTGCCGTGGCTGATGCCTACGTGTGGACCGTACAACAGAGTATTTTCATAGATATTATTTCCTCCGGACGTGCGCCCCAATTCGATCATGGAAAAAAAATAGTGGCGGTGCAGCACGAATTTGCCATGAGCTTCGAGATGATTTTTGAATATCTCCATGCCCCCCGAGAATTCCTCGCAAATATTCGAGCTGTTGACGCCGTTGGTAATGATGGTCAGATCATGAACCTTGGCCGCCCCCGTTTGGAAAATGGCATGGGAGTATAGGGATTGGGATCGCCCTTGACGGATAGTGCCGTTGCCAATTTCCGACATTTTCTTATTCCAACCGTCGCGGGCAATCCCATATAGCCCGATAGGGCGCACGTCCACCTCGTCGATGTTTGCAAACGTGGCTACGGTTGGGTCGGTCGTCTCCAATATAACGCGAATACGAACGGAGCAGGGCGCCTCGATTGTGAATTCCGCGACGATACCCACACTCATGTCGGTTCCCCGGTTCGTCATGGCGTTATTGCTAATTTTGTTGTCAATTGACGATGAAATTCCTTCCACGTCCATTCGTACCTGAACCGCAGTGTAAGGTCCTCCCTGTACCTGGGCTATGGCCGCGTAGCGTCCCGGAGCCGGAAGATAAATCGCCGGAGACCGTATAAACTCTTGTGCAAGCTGATCGTCGGCCGGATTCTGCATGTGGAGAGACCAATCGTCAAAATAAAGTTTGTCCAGATAGCTCTGTCTCCTGGCATGCGGTGCGTTGCTGAGATCCCACCCGTCGGGAACCTGCGGGTTTCCTGATGTCGCTTGCTCAAATCCGGGATTTGGAATCCCCTTGAATTCCATATCCGCATAGGTAATGGAGTGGCCGTTCAAATCGAAAACGATGCCGCTGTCAGAGAAAAGAAAGGCCGTGCCCTCTGTGGTGACGTCCGTTTCGAGGACGTAGGTAGATCCGGCCCCGGTCAATTTGTATGGAGGCTGCCGGGAATTGAGCCATTCGGAGTCGATTCGAACCGTCTGCGCAGCCAAATTCATCGGCAGAAAAAGCAGCACTAAAGATAGGCTTTTAAGCAGGGGGATTCCAATATTCGGACGTCGGTCGTTACTTTCGGTCATTTTATTAAGCCTTCATGAAATCTGAACTTTTGGGCTTGAGGTCTGTTTCTCTTCGAGGCAAATTGCCGGCCTCTCCAAGCATTATCGGCCGCGCATGCGGCAGGATTATATTGTCATCGAGAATCGTTCCCCATTTTGTGATCGAATGCACAATATTTCGTCCGACTCACTCGCATGACGCTGCTCGAGGGCATTCAGATCGGCAAATGTGAGGCAATCTTACCTGGAATGCTTATTGCGGACCCTGTAGAGGATGGGTCCGCATCCTTTTAGTGCTCAGACGGGACGCCAACCGCGTATATGGAAAAGCGATATTTCCCGGTAGCTTCCGGAGGTATTGCGTCGACGTATTCGATCGAGAACCTCATTCGGTTTCCGAACCGTTCCTGAATCATTTGCGCGATGAGGGATAGGCTGTCCTCTCCAAATTCCGCATTGCGGGCGATTCGGAGATGCAGAAAAGCGGTTTCATCCTGAATGATTTGAATCTGATGGATGCCCGGTATCAAAGTTGCGAAATTTTCCGTTAATGAGATGCCGGAAACCCAATCGCCTTCGGGAGTCCGCAGGTAATCGGCTACCCTCCCGGCAACACGGGTGAGGAGCGGATATGTGCGGCCGCAAGAGCATATTGCATCGGACGCGACGGCCGTATCTCCCACTTCATAGCGGATGAATGGCATGGCGCGATTGCAGAGGTCGGTTACGATAACACGGCCGGTTTCTCCGGCCGATGCTATTTGACCGTCTTTCATTACTTCCACAATCAGAGTATCCGTATTGATATGCAATCCTTCGTGCGCTTCACACTCGCTCGCGATGAGACTGACCTCCTCGCACCCGTAACGGTTGAAGACAGGGGTGCTGAAAACAGACTCGCACGTACGGCGCTCGTGTTCGTGCAAAACCATAGCTGTGCTTAAGATGCCTTTGAACCGGAAAAGCGGCAAATTCCGGTCGCGCCAAAAGCATGCGAACAGGTAAAGCGAATGAGCGTGGCCGAAGAGCATCGTGGGTTTGCGCCTGAAAATGTCGGTCGCAAATTGCTCCATCATGCCTTCATCCATTTTCAGAGTATCAAGCGAAAAGCAGCGTTCCAGCAGATAGTTGCGCAGGCGACCGCGGAAACTGCCCATATACGCCGGGTTTCCCCAGACAAGGGCCTTCCATTCTCCAGGTTTCCACCCCGTCCATTGGTCCCGATAAAAAGTTGCTCCACGCTTGGTCTGGAACTCCGTATCGTCGACGTAAAAATTTAGGCTTACGCCGGTGGATCCGGAGGTTTTCCGTGGGACCAGGTTGTCCGGCTTGAGGTCCGCGGAGACCATTGCCGTCTTATTCTCCGCAATTTCCTTTTTGGTTAGAATCGGTATCCGGGAAAAGTCTTCCCATCGCTCCAAATCCCCCGGCTCAAATCCGGCCGAGGCAAATTTTTTCCGGTAATACGGGCAGTTATTCCAGGCATGTTCTACCAACTGGCGCAAGCTTAGCCATTGACGGTTTCGTCGTTCCTCGAGCGGCATGTGCTCCTGCTTTTGCAGCGAACGGGCCACGCTGAGGTAGGAGGAGTTTTCGTGCCAGGCCCAAAGGTTGGCAATGATTAGTCGAGTGAGCTGTGAAGAGATCATATGAAGTGAGTCGTCAGCAACGGACGACTAATTAATTAAAGTCAAATGGAGTAGAGAGATATTGGAGTTGTATCGGGCATTGGGCGTAGGCCGGCCCTGGCTGGGAGTATCGCAATCGTGTTGGTGCAAGATTTGAAACTATCCGCAGGATTGCTGAATATCCCTGCTTCGTCATCGGTTCCCATCGTTGCAGACTGTGATGTCAAACCCCCACATCATTATCTGCGAGGCTTCCGATAGGTTGCGCCATATATTCACGGCAATTATTGCAGGGCACCTTAAGAGATACTTATGGAATGGCATTTATAGTCAATTGACCGCTAACAGTTTTTGAATAGCGCATCAAAAAGATAGACAAGGAATTATGTATACCCACACCTGCGGAGCGTGGCTGCAAAATAGGAGCGCGTATGCGGATGCGGGCTATGGTAGATGATTTACAGGCAAATTATAATCTGTATGCTGTCATGCATTATTTAGGCAGCACGCTGTGTAAAGCTCACCATATTGCCTCACAGATGATTCAAGCGAAAAGGTGTTCTGTATCATCTTGCGGTTAAGAAGTCCCATCTGTTTCCGATCAGGCATCGAAAGCAGCTTCGCTATGCGGTCGGCTAGAGCTTGCGCGTCACCAACTGGCACAACATAGCCGTTGACTCCGTCGACCACCACCTCGCGGGAGCCTCCGGCGTCTGTGCAGACAACGGGCAATCCGGCAGCTCCATATTCAATCAGCGAATTAGATAGGCTTTCTGAGTAGGAAGACAGAACCGCAACGTCAAAGGCGGCCAGCAACCGGGGAATATCCATTTGTTGGCCAAGGAATTTTAGAGTTGAATTTAATCCCAAGCCTTCTGCCTGACTCATCAAGTCATTTCTGGACTGCCCTTCACCAACTACTACGAACTGAACATCTCCAAATTTATTCTTTATGAGCGCCGCGGCACGCAGAAAAACGTCAATTCCCTTAACCGGCCTTAGATTGGCCACCAGTCCCACAATAGGCACGCAAGAGGGAACGCCAATCCGCGCTCGACTTGCAGCGCGAGTTGCCTCGTCTATGGGAAAGTCCTCAACATTGATGCCGTTATGAATTACTTTGATGAGCGTGGGATTAATGGCTTCAATCTCGCTATAGGAGGCGGCGGACCAATGGGAATTGGCAACGAATACGTCCGTTGCTCTATCCAAAGCGCGCAATATGCGCAACTCAAGCGCATTGCGCCAGTATGGCATGCCGCGACGAGTGGAAATTAGGGTTTTTGTGGCGGCGAGTTTGGCAGCAAGAAAGCCAACGTAATTCGAGTCTATAAAATGAGTCTGGATGATGTCAATCGCTGCGCGACGAAGCATGAAACTAAAGTTCAGGATTTTTAGGGGCAATAACGGGGATGACAGAGAAGTAATATTGAGGTTTACCAGCGGACATGCGGCAAAAGATGTTTCGAGCCATTTTGAAGACCGAAGACAATAAAGTAGCGGCTCGAAATCGTCGCGCGAGAGGGATTCAAGCAATAGAAGTAATTGCTTCTCTGTCCCTGCCGTGGGTGTTTCGATAGTATCGATGAGGAACGCGATTTTGATCATTAAGCGAAGAAATCCTGTCCGAATATTCAGGGGAGAATCATGGAAAAAATGGCAATCGTATGCCCAATGAAGGAATTAAAAGAGGACTGACTTTGGCTAGGACATTCGTAATACCCTTGCAGGCACTCCTGCGGCCAGACACTTGCTCGGGAGCGGTTTGTTGACCACTGATCCGGCTCCGATTATGCAGTCACGCCCGATGTCCT
Source organism: uncultured Acidobacteriota bacterium (assembly GCA_964613495.1). Classification (GTDB taxonomy): domain Bacteria; phylum Acidobacteriota; class UBA6911; order UBA6911; family UBA6911; genus UBA6911. The sequence continues at coordinate 20,969 of CAZTHE010000003.1, forward strand.
GCATGACGACGCAGCGTGTGCCGATCCATACGTTATTTCCGATGGAGACGGACGAAAAACACACGGGCTGCCGCTGGAACGGTATGTCCGATATCGTCGTGCTGTGCTGGCGTCCCCCACTGAGTACGTGCACGTGGTCGGAGATCATGGAGTCGTCCCCGATGGATGCCATCCCTATCATGCTGTAGCTCCCGACATAGACCCTGTGGCCCACGGACACAGCGGAGTGGGTGAACGTCATTCCGAAGGCAAAGTAGCAGTCCAGGGGACAGGATTGCAGCGTCAGGTGATAGTAGGCGTTTCGCATGTACGAGCCAAACTTGCCGGGAATGAGGCTGATCGTCTGGCTCTGGGCGAGGAAAAATACGTCTTTGCTGAAGGTCGCCCGCAGCGCGATTTCAAGCAGAGCAAACGGAGAAACGGCCGCCAATGAAAGGGCAAGAGCGACTTTTTTCAGTAAATTTCGCATCATCGCAGCAATGGGGTAGGTTCGACGTTATACTGCATTGCACCGTCGGCTGAGGATTCGATCGTACACGGACTCCAGTTGAGCGCACTGGGCATCGAAGCTGAATTTATCCATGACCACGTTTCTTCCGTTTTCTCCCATCGATCGCATTGCCTGGGGTGATGCCAGGCACCTCACGATTGCTTTGGCGAGCAGATCGGGACGGCGCGGCGGAACCAGCAAGCCGCTTTGCCCATCCTGAATAATTTCCGGGAGCCCACCGACTCTCGTGGCCACGACAGGCTTGCCGAAGGATAATGCTTCGAGGATCGCATTGGGCAATCCTTCCGTATGGGAAGGAAGAACAAGCAAGTCCATGATTTGGTAAATGTTCATGATGTCGCGGCGATGGCCGAGGAAACGAACCCGGTCTGATATCCCTAGCTCCCTGACCTCTCTTTCGAGGGCTTCGCGGCATGGCCCGTCGCCGCAGAAGAGGAAGGTGCACGCGGGATCGCCGTCCGGAATCTGCCGGATGGCGAGAAGCAGATCCCTCTGGCCCTTTTCAGGACTCAACCGTCCCGAACACACGATTGTGGCCCGGTCAGCGGAAATTCCGAGTTTCCCGCGAAACCGGTCCAGTTCTCCCGGATCCGTTCGGGAGGGGGGATGCACGCCGTTGTATGCCACATAGCATGTTTCACTTCGGACTCCCGCCTGCCTCAGATTCTGCCGCTGAGCCTCGCAGACGCAAATGATCCCGTCCAGGCGCGGCAGAACCAAACGCTCCAGGAATTCATAGATTGCGACTTTGCGGTTTTCCCGGGTGTGCCCCCTGAGAAACCCGGCTATAGGAATCCCGAGACCGAACGTTGCAGGCGGCAGAAGGAGAGCCGGCCTATACCCATGAGAGCAGATGAGGGAGGGTGCTGACTGCGTGACGACGCGACGCAGCTGTCGGATCGAGGACGGATTGAAGGGATTTCCGGCGAGAACGGCATGGGTTACGATGCCCGAATCCCGGCACCTGTCCAGCAGCTCGTTTGGACAATTTCCATCTACGAACGATACGACGGAATGCCGGTAGTTGCGCGCCCTCCTTGCCTGCTCGAGTATTTGTTTTTCGGGGCCGCCAAAGAAGTTTGTCGCGCGAACGTGCAAAATCAGGGGTTTTTCCATCAGCGTTTTATGTTCCCAAACGCTGCTGTTTCCCACTCGCGCTCCAATTGCGATGCCAGGATGGTCCAGGAGTACTTCTCTTCCACCAATCGGCGGCCTTCAAGCGAGAGTTCGATGCGACGTACCGGATCATTCAGGAGTTTTGCAACTGCGTCCGCAAAACCGGCCGGAGTATCTTCTATTATAAGGTGCCTGCCTGTTTGCACATCCAAGCCTTCGGCGCCAATCGACGTGGAGACAACCGCCTTCTCCATGGCGAAGGCTTCGAGTATTTTCAACCTGGATCCGCTGCCGATCCGGAGTGGAACGACACAAACCTGCGCGCTGTCAAGAAACGGGCGCACGTCCTCCACGGACCCCTGAACCGTCACTGCCGGATCCCTTTCCGCCCGCGCTGTCATAGCGGGATTCGGATTGCGCCCGACGATGGTAAAGCGCGCGTCCGGGCACCCGCGCTTGATCAACGGCCAGATATGGTCCAGAAAATAGAGCACGCAATCGACATTGGGCCGCCAGTCGAGGGATCCGATAAACACCAATGACTTTGGGATTTCCCTGCTTTTTGACGGTTGAAAAAATCGGACATCGACGCCATTCGGGACCACGGCAATTCGGTCCGGCTCAATCCACCGGCTGATCACCTGCATGTCTTGCATCGAAACCGCAGACACCCTCGTGAATCTACGGAGCGCATTCCGTTCAAATTTCTCCATCTTCATCGCCTGGAGGCCAAAATAGGCTCGCCTCAACGGATTTCGCTCCACAGTCTGATTTCGCCGCCACACGACTGATTCCACATTGTGGGCCATACAATGCGTCGGGCAGGGAAGGGCGGGAGGCAAGTTCGCCGCATAGGGCGTCCATTCGCAATGCACAAGATCGAAGGATTCTGTGCGAACCAGCCGAAGGATTGCCTCCCGGAGTTGTCCTGAGATGTGGCTTTCCACCACATAGGGGTATGGCGACAACACGTTCGCCGCAAGAGAAAGGTAAAACCCGAGTCCCGATTTCCTTCGAACAGGGTTATCTATTACTATGGTGCGAATACCCAGGGATCGGAAATCGGCATCGCTGGAGGAGATGCCTTCCAGCCGACGCGAAATCCAAACGATCTCATGCCTTTGGGCGAGATGCTTGACCAGATTATAAGAGCGCAACCGCTTCCCCGAATTCGGGGGAAACGGGATCTCCTCGTCCACAGCCAAAACGCGCAATATATCGCTCTTTTCAGATTAGCAGCGCCGGTAGGCCACCCGGGGGACGAAACAAGTGGCCATCTCAGCGTTGCCCCAAGCACCGAGTTACAGCGGTTACTGTTTTAAGCGGAATCCAAACGACACAGCTTCGCCCTCTCACTCACATCGGGCGGGAAGGCGTAAGTCTCATTTTCTGAAACGATTAGGGGAAAACTGCAGATCCCCTATCTTTTTTTTGTACAGCCAAGAACCGCATCGGCCGATTTCTTCATTGTGTTAACAATTTTACAATGAACTTTAATTATAATTACTTTATCTGACAATACTATGCACGATTATTCACCCATTGAATCAAAAGTGCCCCGGCCGAGGCGACTTGAGGTAGAATGCCCTATGCTTTTTAACGGGGCTGGAACCGAACCGCCGCTTCCACGGCTGCGGCGCCGTTGCTCGCCCGGGTGGAATTCCCGGTCATCTTACCGGAGTGAGACCAGATGCCGACCCAGCTTTATATACTGTTAACGTCATTGTTTATAGGCATTGTCGCGGCCGCGCTCGTCCTGCTTTTCCGCCGCCTGGGCAAATCCTCTTCGTTGCTCGCCCTGTTTCTGTTTGTCTGCTCGATATACTCGGGAACCCTGGCCATCCCGTCCTATTTCGACAGCTGGACGGACGACGCCGTCCTGCGGCTTTCCCTCTGCCTCCTGCTGGCGGCGGCCCCGCTGGGCGCCATGGTCAGTTTCACCATAGGCCGCGAAGGATACTCCCGCTACCTGAGAGCCAAACGCGTCTCCATCCTCCTGACGCTGCTCGCGGCCCTGGCCTGCATCCTCTGGATTCAGGTGTTCTTTGTCCCCGGGAGCGTGCCGCTTCCTCCCGATTCGCATCTGCCCTCGGGGGAAACGCTGCTCGGGCATTGCGGATATTTTTCCGCCCTCTATCTTGTCCTGGTTTCCATCATCGTGCTGACCAGCCTGGAGCAGACCCTCCGGAGCGCCCAGGAACACGTACGCTGGGAGATCAAATTCCTGCTGCTCGGCCTTGCCGGCGCTTTCGCCTCCATCATCTATATCGCGTCCAAGGTCCTCCTCTCGGGACCGAAGCACGGCCTGGTCTCGATACAATCCATGGAGATCTTTCCGACCGTCTTCCTGGCCTCCTGCCTGCTCATCCTGATGTCGTGGAAGAGAAGCACCGGGCGCTGGAAGGTGGCGGTCTCCCCAGGCTTCGTCTACAGCTCCATCACCCTGGTCGGCGTCGGCGTTTACCTGATTGTCGCGAGCATCGTGGCGAAGTTGGCGGGAGAGAAGAGCATCAAGGCATTTTCCTCGGAACCGGCCGTATTTTTGATCCTGCTCCTGGCACTGGCCGTCATTCTCCTCTGGACCGATCTGCGCCACCGGGTCAGGAACTGGATCCGGCGCCACCTCCTCGCCGGAAACTACGACTACCGCCGGTACTGGCTCGAAGCCAGCGAGCGCGTCCGCTCCATCGATTCGCCCGAGGTCGCCGGCGAAGCCCTCGCCGACATCGTTCAGAGAGCCATCGGCGCCATCGACGTGAGCGTCTGGCTGCGGCTGCAGAAACCGCCGACGCTCAAGCTCGTGGGAATGCGGGGAGACGTGTCTTTCGCTCCGGCGGAAGAAGCCGCCGGCATTTTCGAAAGCCTGATCGACCTGGAAAAGCCCACCCCCGTGGCGTTGCTGGGCGGCGTCGCGAGCGAAGAGCCCATGGCAGGATTTCTGCAAAAGACAAACGCGTCCGTAATCGTCCCCCTGCAGTCGGGTAATCGACTGGTCGGACTCCTGACCGCCGGCCCCGACCGAAGCGGGCAGGCCTACGACTGGGACGCGCTGGAGTTTCTCGGCGTCCTCGGCCAGCACGTGGCGGGAGAGTTCCACAAGACCGACCTGCTCTCGACCCTCGTCGAAGCCAAGGAAAACGAGGCGTTTCACGCCTTCTCGACCTTCCTGCTGCACGATCTCAAGAATTACGCCTCGACTCTTTCGCTCATCGCCAGGAATGCGTCGAAGTACAAGGAAGACCTCAATTTCCAGCGCGACGCCTTCCAGTCGGTCTCCGAGACGGCCGAGAAGATGAAGAAGCTGTGCAACAGCCTGCGGGCGTTTTCCGGCGCGGCGGCGGACAAAAAGCCCAACAATTTAAATCAGATTGTCCAAACGGTTGCCGATAACTTTTCTGGAGTCTCTGAGAAGCGCCTGCAGCTCTGTCTCGGCGAAATCCCGTCCGTCCTGGCGGACCGCGGCGAGATCGAGAGCGTCGTGCGGAACCTCGTGCTCAACGCACGAGAGGCCATTTCCGCCGGGGGATCCATCACGGTGCGGACGTGCGTCCTGGACGGCCAGGTGGAATTGGCGGTCGAGGACGACGGATGCGGTATGAAGGCGGAGTTTGTCGAGAAGAGCCTTTTCGTGCCGTTTCGGACCACGAAAAGCGAAGGGTTGGGAGTGGGATTGTATCAGACGCGGAAGATCATGGAGGCGCACAACGGGACGATTCAGGTGGAAAGCGTCGAAGGCAAGGGGACGACCGTGCGGTTGCGTTTTCCGGTGATCCAGGGAGATGCAACATAGATCAAATGAGCGCCCAAGGCGCTGCAATAAATGGTCCCGGCCGTAGGGTCGGGATAATGAATGAATTGGCTCCGAGCGCCGAAGGCGCGAAACAGCACAGCCCAGGGTGGAGGCCGTGCAGCGGCCGGAACCCTGGGTTAAAAAGGCATAAAGCGCGGGAGTCCTGAAAGGACGACATAGTAGAAAGATGGACACAGGCATGTTGCCGAAATTGCTGGTTGTAGACGACGACGAGGCGATCCTGCGCCAGATACGTTGGGCTCTTTCGGAGGACTACTCCGTGTTCACGGCTTCCGACCGGCCGGCGGCGCTCGACCTGTTCCGCAAGGAAAACATCTCGGTCGCGCTGCTCGACCTCGGCCTGCCGCCTCACCCGCGCGAGGCCGTCGAAGGGCTCCAGGCCCTCGACGAGATGATCGCCCAGAATCCTCTCGTCAAGGTCATCATCGTCTCGGGCAACGCCGAGCGCCGGAACGCCCTCCACGCCATCGAAAAGGGCGCGCACGACATGTTTCCCAAGCCCGTCGACCTCGACTCGCTGAAGGTGGTGCTCGCCCGCGTGTTCAAGCGCCTGGAACTCGAGCGGGAGAGCATCGAAGAGCGCCGCCTCGCCCAGCGCGTCTCCCTCGAGGAGATCGTCGGCAAGAGCCCGGCGATGCAGAACGTCTTCGCCACCGTGCGCAAAGTGGCGGAAACCGAAGTCCCCGTCCTCATCCTCGGTGAGAGCGGCACCGGCAAGGAACTGATCGCCAATGCCATCCACAACCGCAGCGCCAGGAAAAAGGGTCCGTTCGTGGCGATCAACTGCGCCGCGATCCCGGAAACCCTTCTCGAAAGCGAACTCTTCGGCCACGAAAAGGGCTCCTTCAGCGGCGCGACGGGACAGCGGCGCGGCAAATTCGAATACGCCCAGGGAGGGACCCTGTTCCTCGACGAGATCGGCGACCTGCTCCCGGAGATGCAGGTAAAGATCCTGCGGTTCCTGCAGGAAAAGGTGATGGAACGCGTGGGCGGCCGCGAACCGATCCACGTCGACGCCCGCGTCGTCGCCGCCACGAACCAGGACCTGGAGGCGGCCGTCAGGGACGGGCGGTTCCGCGAAGATCTCTATTTCCGGCTGGCCGTCGTGCGGCTGGTCCTGCCGCCGCTGCGGGAACGCGGCGACGACGTGATCGAGCTGGCCCACCACCTCGCCGAATCCTATTGCCGCGAGATGAAAAAGCCCCCGGTCCGCTTTTCCAAGCCCGCCCTGGACGCCCTGCACCGATACGCCTGGCCGGGCAACGTCCGCGAACTGCAGAACCGCGTTCAGCGGGCGCTGGTGTTGTCGGATGGGAAAACGATCTCGCCGGCCGAATTAGACCTGGAGACGACGGCGGCAGATCAGGAAAACGGCAAGGGAACGCTGAAGGAGGCGCGGCAGGAAGTCGAGCGCGACACCATCGCGAGGGCGCTGAGGGAAAACAACGGCAATATTTCCAAAACCGCCCGGGCTATCGGAATCAGCAGGCCCACACTTTACGAGTTGATGGAGCGTCATGGATTACGATAAGACAAGCGCCGCCCCGGGCGACGAAGCCTGGAACTGGAAGAGCGTCTCCGCGACGCTGCTGGTCGTGGTCTGTTTCCTCATCCTGTTCCGGAACATCATCGCGGAACTGGTTCAGGACTGGAGCAAGGACGACAACTACTCCCACGGCTTTCTGATCGTCCCCCTCGCGCTGTACTTCGCTTGGGAACGGCGGGTCAGGTTTTTCATGGCGGAGCGGCGGCCGTCCTTGCTCGGCGCCCTGCTGTTCGTGCCGGCCATTCTCGCCGCCGTGATGGACATGCATCCCTTCGTGAACCGGATGGCGATGCTGCTCTGCCTCGTGGGCGCCGTCGCGTTCCTGTCCGGCTGGGCGCGGCTGAAGGTGATGATTTTCCCCATCGCCTTTCTGCTGCTCATGATCCCCATCCCGGCGGTCGTTTTCAACCCGATCGCACTGCCGCTGCAGCTGATCGCGTCGCGCGTGGGCGAATGGACCCTGATGTTGTTCCAGGTGCCCGTGCTGCGGGAGGGGAACATCATCCAGCTCGCCAACACCAGCCTCGAGGTGGCCGAGGCCTGCAGCGGCATACGGTCGCTGATCTCCCTGTTGACGCTGGCGATCGTGTACGGCTATTTCGTCGAGTCGCGCATGTGGGTGCGTGTCGCTCTGGCATTTGCGTCGGTTCCCGTCGCGATCGTGGCCAACGGCCTGCGCGTGGCCGGCACCGGTCTCGCGGCGCACTACTACGGGCCGGAAGCCGCCGAGGGCTTTTTTCACTCGTTTTCCGGTTGGCTGGTTTTCATCGTCGCTTTTATATTTCTCTTCTTCGTGCACCGCGTGCTGGTTCTGTTCGGCAAATCGAAGGCTAAGACCTCCGCGGATGCGGCCGCGTAGCAGCCGCTGCAGCGCTTTTATGAGGGATTTTGGATGAAACTTTCGACCACAGCCCGCGCTCTTATCCTTTGTGTATTTCTGCTCGGCGGCGCCGCGATCATCGCCCGCGGCGACGGGCCTGTTCAGATGCTGCCGCGCGAATCGCTCTTCGCGTTTCCCGAGGAAATCGGCCCGTGGAGCAGGGTAGCGATGAAGGAAATCTCTGGCGACGCGAGTGAAATGCTCCGGGTCAGCGATTATGTCAATGGCACCTATGTCCGACAGGGCGACGGGGCGATTGCCGGCCTGTATATCGGATACCACCCCGATGGCGGATACCATTCACCGAAGCATTGCCTGCCGGGCGGCGGTTGGCTCGCGGTCAAGGGGGGGCGAGCGGATTTCGCGGTGCAGGCTGCGGAGGGCGGCACGGAGGAACGGGCGATCGGTGTGAGCCGGGTCGTAGTCCTGAAGGGCACCGATAAGCAGGTGGCGCTTTACTGGTACCAGGGATGCGGGCGGGTGACCGCGAGCGAATACTGGAACCTGATTTACAGCATGATGGACAAGGTGCGGCGGGGACGGACGGACGGGGCGCTGGTGCGCATCATCACGCCGGCGGCGTCGCTCGAATCCGAGGCGGAGGAAGCGGCGGTGAAGGTCGCGACGGATTTCGCGAAGGACGTGTTTCCGCTTCTTCGCCGCTACATCCCCGAGTAGCGGCCCCGAAAGCATGGCAATCATTGGGGACATGCGA
>CAZTHE010000003.1:29647-44841 GCA_964613495.1 uncultured Acidobacteriota bacterium
CGCTACATCCCCGAGTAGCGGCCCCGAAAGCATGGCAATCATTGGGGACATGCGACTGTTTCAGCACCGAAGGTGCGGTACAGCTTAGCCCAGGGTGGAGGCCGCGCAGCGGCCGGAACCCTGGGTTAAAAGATAAAAAGGGCGGGAGTCCTGAAAGGACGACACAGGCTGCGTCGGCCCTACAGGACTCTCCTCGTTGGCAACTCCTGACCCAGGGTTCCGTCGCCCGCTCCGCGGGCTCCGTCACCCTGGGCTATGCTGCACCGCCCCTTCGGGGCTCTATGGTGTAGCGCCGAAGGCGCGGGGTGGGAATGCTTTGCTGCACCGCCCCTCCGGGACTCTTATGGCAGGGCCGAAGGCCCGGCATTGAATAGGCCCGACCGTAAGGTCGGGATAAAGCAGGAAAAATCACGGAGCGCCGAAGGCGCGGCACTTATTATCGAAAGGCTGGAGGAAACTATGAGTAGCGTAAGGCGCTGTTCCGCCGGGTTGCTTCTTTTGGCGCTGATTGCCCTGCTGGCGGCCGGGTGCTCCAAAAACCCGCAGAAATTCATCGCCAACGGGAAACAATACCTGGCCCAGGGCAAATACAACGAGGCCCTGATCGAATTCAAGAACGCCGTGAAGGCCGATCCCAACCTCCCCGAGGCGCAATATAACCTCTCCCTCACGCTTCTCGGCATGAACCAGACGGCCGACGCCTACCAGACGCTGCTCAAAACCGTCCAGCTGAGTCCGGGAAACCTCGACGCGCAGCTCTACCTGGGCCACCTCCTGCTGCTCGAGGGCAAATTCGACGAAGCCCGCGCAAGGGCGGACCTCGTTTTAAGCCGCGACCCGAACAACCTGAACGCCCGCATCCTCCGCGGCAACACATTCGCACAAATGATCCACATAAACGGGTCGATCGGCGAGCTTTTAAAGGGATGGCAATTCGACCCGAAACTCATCGCGTCGTTCGCGGATCTGGCGAACCCGAGTAATCCCCGCCGCCAGGCGGACCTCGCGGAGCGGGAATACCGGCAAGCCGCCGCCGCGAACCCGAAATCCGTCCTGCCGAAAATCGCGCTGGCCAACCTGTATGAGAGGACGGACCGTGACGCCGAAGCCGAGAAACTCCTCAAGGAGGCCGTGGAGGCCGACCCGAAATCGGCGGACGCAAACAACGCGCTCGGATTTTTCTATCTGCTGAAGGACCGGTACCCCGAGGCAGAGGCCGCCTACGCCAGGGTGCGGGATGCCTACCCGAACGACCCGCTCCCCAGGATCGTCTTCGCCGATTTCCTGATGATGGGCCGGCAGACCGACCGGGCGGTGGAGGCCTACCGCCGGCTCGCTTCGGAGAGTTCCACCTCCGTCGTGGGTCGCAGGAGACTTGCCGAAATCTACCTGTCGCGCAGGGAATACGACAAAGCCGCTCCCCTAATCAACGAAATCCTGGCAGCCGATGCCAGGAATGTCGAAGGCCAGACGCTGCAGGGACAGATGCTGCTGATGCAGAAGAACGTCCCGGAGGCCACGAAAACCCTGAAAGCAGCCGTGAAAGCCAAACCCGCCTACGCCCGCGCCCGCTATTTCCTCGGCCTGGCTTCTGTTAACTCGGGAGATATCGAGAAGGGAAGGGAGGAACTGGCCAGGGCGATTTTCCTGGATAATACGCTGATCCAGGCTTACATCGCCCTTGCCCAGCTCGAACTCGAAGCCGGCGAGTGGAGGACGGCGGCGGAGGTCGCGCAACAAGCCCTGCAGAGAAGTCCCACGCTGGGCGAAGCGCGCCTCATCCTGGCGAAAGCCCTCGTCCAGCTCAGGGATTACCCGAAGGCCCGGGAAATCCTGGACGCCTACCTGGCAAAGAATCCTTCCAGCGACGCCGGACACCACCAGATGGGCCTGGTCCACAAGGCGCAGGGAAACGCACAACTGGCCGAAAGGGAGTTCGAGCTGGCCCTCAAGTCCAATCCGCAGTATTTTCAGGCGCTGGCTTCGCTTTCCTCGTTATATATCTCGCTGAATAATCCTCAGAAAGCGCTCGACCGGATCAACCAGGCCGTCGCGCAGAATCCGGACCGCGCGGAGCTGTATCAGATCCTCGGAATGGCATACAGGGAGATGAACGACAACGCGGGCGCGGAACGGGCCTTCCTGAAAGCCGTTTCGATGGATCCCGCCAATGCTGGACACCGCCAGATCCTGAGCGGGTTTTACGCCGAAACCGGACAGGCGGACAAGAGCATCGCCAGCCTGGCCGTGCTGGTGAAGGAAAATCCGTCCAACCCCGAATACAAGATACAGCTGGCGAATGCCTACCGGGCCAGGAAGGACTACGGCAGAGCCGCGGCGCTCGCCGACGAACTGCTCAAGGCGGATGCGAAGAGCGCCGACGCCATGGTCCTCAAGGGGAGAATCCTGCTGGATCAGAACAAAAATGAGGAAGCCCGCGGTCAGTTTCAGTCGGCGGTGCAGCAGTCGCCGGACTCGGCAATGGCGCGATATTTCCTGGGCGTCACGCTCCTCCGGCTGGGAAAGAACCGGGAAGCCGAAACCCAGTGGACCGAAGCGGCCCGCAATCCGGGCCGCATGGTGACGCCGTCCCTGGAACTGGCGAAACTCAAGTTGAGAGACGGCAAGACGGATGAAGCCCTGCAGTACGCCCGAAAAGCCCTGGACGTCGACGCGAAGAACGCCGATGCGAAGCTGATCCTGGGATCGGCGCTCCTGCAGAAGAGAAGCTATGCCGATGCCGCGAATGCCCTGGAAGACTATACGGCGGCGCGCCCGAACGACGGAGTGGGACGCTCGCGCCTGGGGACGGCCTATCAGGGGCTGCAGAATTACGCGCGCGCCGAGCAGAATTTCGAAAAAGCCCTGCAGCTCGATCCTTCCATAACCGAAGCCCTCGGCGGACTCGCCGGCGTCTATGTGGCGCAGGGAAATGGTGCGAGAGCGGAGCAGAGGCTGAATCAGCAACTGGCGCGATTGAGCGGAACGGGCCAGGCGCCTGTATACAAGCTGTTGGGAGAGCTTTATCTGGCCCGCAATAACGCCGCCCGTGCGGAGGAGATGTTCCAAAAGGCCGTGCAGGCGGACCCGAAAAATGCCTCTTACCGCAGGACTCTGGCGGGTTTTTATGAAATGGACGGGCAGTCGGACAAGAGCGCCGACGTGCTGCGGCAACTGGCAAAGGAGCAGCCTGCCGATACCGCAAGCAGAAAGCAGATGGCGCTCCTGTACCTGCAGCAGAAGGAGTGGGACAAGGGATTGCAGGTCGTCGAGGAAATCCTGAAGGTCGACGGCGGGAACGTCGATGCGCACGCCCTGAAAACCTCGATGCTGATCGGGCAGGGGAAACCCGACGCGGCGATCGCGGCCGCGCAGACTGCCGTCAAGGCGGGTCCGAAATCGGTGGCCGCCCACTATGCGCTGGGACAGGCCTACCTGGCAAAAGATCCGAAGTCCTCCCAGGCGGAAACCGCGTTCAAGGATGCCGTCAACGCAGACAAAAACAATGTGACCGGCTACCTCGCGCTGAGCCAGCTGTATCTGGAAAGGCGCGACTTTACGAACGCCGTACGCAACGCCGAACAGGCCCTGCGCGTGAGACCGAACACCCCGGAAGCCCACAAGCTCCTCGGCCACGCATACGCGAGGAGCAATGATTTCGCGAAAGCCGAGGCGGAATATCAGAGGTATCTGGCCGAGAGAGACGATCCGCAGGTGCGGTCCGCCCTGGAAAACGTGAGGCTCTTCCAGAAGGACCCCGGGAGCGCGCTGCAGGAAGTCAACCGGCAGCTCGCCCAATCGCCGAACGACCCGCGGCTACACGAGATGCAAGGATTGATCTTCTATCAGCAGAAGGATTATGCGAGGGCGGAACAGGCGCTGAGAAAAGCGCTGTCGCTCGGCGGGAATCAATACAGTGCGCATACGCTGCTGGGGCAGGTCTATGAGAAGCGGAAGCTATACGACCAGGCGATCCGGGAATTCGAAAGCGCTCTGCAGGCGAACCCGGACACCGCTTCGGACTGGTACCGGGTCGGAACACTGTACGAACAGCAGGGGAATGAGCAGAAGGCGATGCAGAACTACCGCGAGGCCCTGAAGCGCGATCCGCAGCATGCCGAGGCCGCGAACAACCTGGCCTGGCTGATCGGGAAGAACAGGGGAGACCTCGACGAGGCGCTGCGACTGGCCGATATCGCCAGGAAGAAGCTTCCGGACAATCCCAGCGTCCTGGATACGCTCGGGTGGACCTATTATCTCAAGGGGTCCTACCGGTCTGCCGTCGAGACGCTGAGCCGGTGCGTCGCGAAGGCGCCGGGTAATCCTGTTTTCAACTATCACCTGGGGATGAGCTATCTGAAATTGGGAGACAAGGCGAACGCGAGGAAGCACCTGGCAAAGGCGCTTGAGCTGAAGTCGGACTTCGGCGGGGCGAACGAAGCCCGCGCCGCCCTCGCCGGCCTGTAGCTTGAGGAAAAGGAATTCGTGAAATTCGTGGCAAGTCCAAAAAGGAAATATGATTGACTGGCCGTCGACGGGTGCGTATAATTGATTTTACCTTACCTAAGCCTTTGCGGCCCGGAGCCGCGACGCACACTGCCTTTTTGCCCGGAAGGACCGATCTGGCAGAAAGGCGAGCCGAGCAAGCAGTTTTAATGAAGGATTTGCGCCCCGTCGGTCGATGAGTGCGTTGGAACCGTTGTAGCGCGAACGGGAAGTGGATTTATGTGGCGTTATCTTGCATTGCGGAAGTTGGGTGCGGTTTTCGTCGAGTCGCTGCTGCTGATTCTGTGCGTGCTCGCGGCCTACTACATTCGCCTGCAGGAACTGCCCCACGGCCTGCTGGGCCGCAACGCCATGCTCCTGAAGGCCATCCTCATGGCGGCCGTCTTCCAGCTGTCGCTCCACCTAAACGATATCTACGGCTTTCGCGAAAGGCGGCCCACCAAGGAATACGCCTCGCGGCTCTTCCAGGCGCTCGCGCTGGCCACGATCGTGCTCTGCGTCATTTTCTACGTTTCCCCGCAGCTGACGATCGGCCGGGGAGTTTTCGCCATTGCCCTTACTCTCTGTTGCGGCCTCATCGTGGCGTGGCACACGCTCCTTCGCTTCTATCTCGGCGCCCGCACGCCGCACACCAACCTGCTGGTGCTCGGGACCGGCAACCTCGCGCGCGAGGCGGTGAAGGAAATCCTGGCCCACCCCGAACTGGGGATCAAGGTGCTCGGGTTCGTCGGCGACAACCCGAAGCTCGTCGGCGTATCGATCGTGAATCCGAGCGTCATCGGTGTCTACGAAGACCTGCCGAGGCTGATGGAGACGCACAAGGTGGACCGCATCGTCGTCGGACTGCAGGACCGGCGGGGCAAGCTGCCCATCAGGGAACTCCTCGACTTCAAGACGCGCGGCGTCGCGGTCGAAGACGCGACGACCTTTTACGAGCGCGTCGCGGGGAAGATCCCGATCGAAAACCTCAAGCCCAGCTGGATGGTTTTCAATACCGGGTTTGCCGTGACCCGGGGAGCGCTTTTCAAGAAGCGCATCCTTTCGCTGCTGGTCTCGTCGGTGATGCTGGTGGTGACCTCCCCCATTATGCTGCTGATGATGCTCCTGATAAAGCTGGACTCGAAAGGGCCGGCGTTCTACAAGCAGGAGCGCGTGGGGCAGGACGGGAAGACCTTTACCCTGATCAAATTCCGCTCGATGCGCCAGGACGCAGAGAAGGGCACCGGGCCGGTGTGGAGCGCGGACGCCGACGACCGGATCACGCGCATGGGCCGCTTCATGCGCCGGACGCGCCTGGACGAACTGCCACAGTTCATCAACGTCCTGCGCGGGGACATGAGCCTCGTCGGGCCGCGTCCCGAACGGCCGCATTTCGTGCAGCAGCTGGTTGAATCGATCCCGTTTTACCACATGCGCCATATCGTGAAGCCCGGAATCACGGGGTGGGCGCAGATCAACTACGGCTACGCCAACACCCTGGAACACACCGTCGAAAAGCTGCAGTACGACCTGTTCTACATCAAGAACATGTCGTGGCTGCTGGATTCCCTCATCCTCCTCGAAACCATCAAGACCGTCCTCGTCCGCAAAGGGTCGTAGCTGCGGGCTTTCAACTCTGCCACGAATTCCACGAATATCCGCAATATCCTTCAAATAACCGCCCGTTTGTGACGCGTATCACGCCCGAAAACCGCCGGATCACCGATAACTCCCCAGTCACATGCCAGGAGAGGAACTATGCGATTGAGGCGTTACCGGAACCCCGCACTTTTCATGCTTCTCCCCGCGCTTCTGCTGTTGATCGGGGCCCCGGCCGCCCTGGCCGTCGATGCTGAACTGACCTGGAGCGCCAGCACCTCTGAAGGCATCATCGGTTACAGGGTTTACGCGGGAACCGCCTCGAGGATCTACAACGCCCCCATCGCCGTCGGAAATCAGACCCAATACACGATGGCGAACCTGACCAACGGCACCTGGTATTTCGCCGTCACCGCGGTGGACATCAACGGAAACGAAAGCGACTATTCCAACGAGGCGTCCAAGACCGTCGGCTCCGCCTCCGACACGACGGCCCCCGTCATCAGCTACGTAGCCGTGTCGGGCATGACCGGTTCCGGCGCCACCATCAAGTGGACCACGAACGAAGCCTCGAACACCCAGGTCGAATATGGCGCCACAACGGCTTACGGCAAGAGCACGACGATCAACAGCTCTCTCGTGACATCGCATATCCAGACATTGTCGGGACTATCCGCGGGAATGCTGCACCACTACCGCGTCAAGTCCAAAGACGCCGCGGGCAACCTCGCGGTCTCCGCCGACTACACCTTCACGACCGCGGCGGCGACGGACGCGACGGCGCCCGTCATCAGCGGCGTGACGGCTTCGGGTCTGACCAGTTCCGGCGCCACCATCGCGTGGACGACGAACGAGGCCTCGAACACGCAGGTCGAATACGGCCCCACGACGGCTTACGGCAAGAGCACGACGCTGAGCAGCGCCCAGGTGACGTCGCATTCCCAGTCGCTCTCCGGTCTGGAGGCCGGAACGGTCTATCACTATCGCGTAAAATCTAAGGACGCGTCGGGCAATGCGGCCGTTTCCGGGGACTACACCTTTACGACAAAATCCTCGGCGGAGGAGAACGCGTCCCGCTTCGCCCGCTGGCTCCGTTACGACTCGACCGGGGACGACACCAGCAACGAGCCCGATCCGGACAAAAAGAAAAAGACATTCACCGGCCAGCAGCAGTACCTGGTTTCCAGCGTCCTGGAATCGCTACGCGAGAAGCTCCAGGGCGCCTCCGCCTCGCCGGCGCAGGCCGAGAGATCCATGCAGCAAACGGCGGATATGGGGGACACCCGGGCCTCCCATTCCAGCGCCGCGCAGATCTTCGATGCGGCAGGGTACGGCGATGGACCCGTGATCAGCACGATCTCGGTCTCGGACCTCACGGCCGGCAGCGCGAGAATCTCCTGGAACACCGACCGGCCCTCCGATTCCGGAGTCGAATACTGGAAGGCCGGGGAAAGCGCACGCAGGGCCGTTCTCGGCAATTCGGTCACGCGGCACTCCATCCTGCTCAACAACCTCGAGCGGGGGACGCGCTACCAGTTCACCGTCCAGTCGGCGGGCTACGATGGGCTCCAGTCCAGATCGCGGACCTATTCGTTCAATACGCCGGCGCAGGGAACTTCCGCGGTCGCGCTGCCGCGCTTCTTCGATCGGAAGGACCAGAGCGAAATGGGCGACGAGGTGCTCACCGAAATCGCCATGACGAACCTGGGCGGCCAGCCGGCGACGCTGCTCCTGACGGCCCTGGACGACGAAGGGAAACTGATCGCCGGGCCGAATATCGTCAACCCGACCAGGCTGCAGGTCAGCCCGAAGGCGCAGTCGGCCACGCTCGACCTCGACATCTTCGGCGAAGATCTGCTGCTTGCCGCCTCGCGAGGCTGGATCAAGGTCGAGAGCACGACGCCCGACGTGGGCGGGTTTTCGCTCGCCTTCGGCAGCAACCTCGATTTCGCCGACGGCACGGCCGTGGGAGACACCCCGCTGACCGATTTTGCCTTCACCGACGTCGAGCCGAACGGCGCCACCCGGATCAACCTGGCCAACAACAACCGGAAAGACGCCACGGTTGTGTTCGACCTTGTGAACGCCAACGGCACCGTAGGACAGACGCAGTCGCGCGCCATCCCGGCCAACGGGGCGTTTGTCGGCGACCTGTTCACCGATGTGTTTCCCGGGATCCGGCCCGATGCGTCCGGGTACGTGCGCGTGAATTCGACCGAGGGGATGCTGGCGTTCGAGATGATGAAGAAGAATTCGGGCGACATGGCCTCGCTGCCGGGACAGGACCTCGCCGCCGGCGCGGCCGTCCTGTACTCGCCGCACTACGTAACGGGGAGCGAGTGGGCCACGACGCTTTCGGTGGTCAACCTCGACGCTAGGCCCGGGAGGGTGCAGTTGCAGTTCATCGGCGAGAACGGGGCGCAGATCGGATTGGCCCGGAGCCTCGAAATCGCGGCGAACGGCAAGCTGCATATCAACGACCCGGCGTTTTTCGGCCAGAATCCCGATGGGACCTATACCGGCCACGTCCGCATATCGAGCGACGGCGTGCGGCTCGCCGGGAGCGCGGTTTTCGGCCACTCCAACGGGACGTCGTTTTCCTCGGCGCTGCCGCTGATTGCCAATCCGCAGAAATCGGTGCTATACGGGCACGCCGTGTCCAACGATTTGTACCGCAGCGGCATCGCGATCGTAAACCCGAACACCGCGGCCGCCACGGCCGTCGTGTCGCTGTACGCCGCGGACGGGACGCTGATCGCGAAAAAGAGCGAATTCATCCAGGCAGGCCGAAGGACGGCGAAGCAGCTGACGGAGTTCTTCCCGTCGCAGGCCGGGAAGGACCAGACTTCGGGATACGTGAAGGTCACGTCGGACAAGCCTCTGGCGTCCTATTCGCTTTTCGGGACCTCAAACCTGTCCGTCCTGTCTGCCATCCCGGCCAAGGCCCTGCAGTAAAGAATGCCGACGGCGGCCCGGACCTGCCACGAATTGCTGAAACGCGAGTCGTGTTGACGCTACAATAGCGGGCATGCCCGGCACAAAGGCAAGAGGTTTGACGTTCTGGCTGCGAGTGAGCGTGTGGGCCTACCTGCTCTGCGTGCTTGGCGCGTGGATCCTGCTCTACGCCGGCGGCGACCGGTATCTGCCGGCGACGCTGCTGCTTTTCGGCCCTCGCTGGACGCTGTCGCTCCCGCTGCTGATCCTCGTGCCGCTTGCGGCATGGCGCGAACGCCGGCATCTGCTCGTGCTATGCGCCGCCGCCGCAATCGTCTTCGGACCCGTCATGGGCCTCTGCCTGCCGTCCCGGTCTCCGAGACCGAAATCCCCCTCCATCCGCGTCCTGACCTGCAATGTCGGCGGAGCGGACTTCGACCCCGGCAAACTACGGCAGTTCGTAGAGGAGTCCGCCCCCGACATCGTCGCCCTGCAGGAATGTGATGAAAAGACGGTGGCTGCCGCCTGTCCCGGCTGGAACGTTGTCTACGAACAGGGCCTGGCCGTCGCTTCCCGCCACCCGGTGACGCGGGCCCGGAGCCGCCAGGCGATGCATCCTCCGCACAAATACCCGAGGCTCAGCCTTCTGCAGGCGGTGGTTGCCGCGCCCGGTGGCGGACTGAGCGTCTGCTCGGTTCATCTGCCCAGTCCGCGCTATGGGTTGTCCAACCTTCTGGACCGCCGTGTAGGCCTCAACCTTGCCCGTAGAAAGATGCTTGATGAAGAGAGAGAACTGAGAGGGGAGACGTCACGGGAGATCGAAAAGCTCGTGCGCGCCGGCGGCCTCCCGGTGATCGTGGCCGGGGATTTCAACATGCCGGTGGAAAGCGCCTGGTACCGGCAGTCCTGGGCGGGCTACGAAAACGCCTTTTCCCGGGCCGGGTTCGGCTATGGCCGGACCATGAAGGCCGAGATCCGCGGCTTCGGTTTCGGGATCCGCATCGATCACATCCTGACGCGCGGGCCTCTCAACGCCGTCGCGTGCCGCGTCGGTCCCGACGCCGGCTCCGACCACCTCCCCGTCCTCGCCGAATTCCGATAGCGGGCGGCCACGGATTACACGAATTACCTCCGGCGTAGCGTGCCGCAGGCACGGAGCAGGGAAGGCGCCAATCGGGGAAGAGCGAGCGCAGCGTGCCGCAGGCATGAAGCAGGGAAGGCGCCAATCGGGGAAGAGCGAGCGCAGCGTGCCGCAGGCACGGAGCAGGGAAGGCGCCAATCGGGGAGGAGCGAGCGCAGAGTGCCGCAGGCACGGAGCAGGGAAGGCGCCAATCGGGGAGGAGCGAGCGCAGAGTGCCGCAGGCACGATGCAGCAAAGCCCGGGGTGACGGAGCCCGCAAAGCGGGCGACGGAACCCCGGGTAGGGATTGGGAAAAGGGATGAGTCCTGAAAGGACGACACAGCTGCGCCGCGCCGACGAGCATTCCCGGACCTGCCCCGAATTTCACGAAACAGGTGAAATCCGTGAAATCCGAGGCTTTCATGAGATGGCACTTTTGTGCTATATAGATTGGCACCCGGGTGCTATTGTTGGAAGACGCTTTTGAGCGATAAATAGTCGGTAAGCCTTACACTTGCTCTACGGGACGCTGATGACGATTCGCCTGCTGATTGCCGACCGCCAGGAGATGTTTCGCGAGGGGCTGCGGAGCCTGCTGGAATCCGAACCGGATTTCACCGTCGTCGGGGAAACGGACGACGGCGAGAGGCTCGTGTCGCTTGCCGTCGGCGAGAAACCCGACGTGATCCTGATGGATCTCAACCTGCGAAAGCTCCCCGGCATCGAGGCGCTGCGCGGCATTTCTGAGCGGACCAGTGCGCTGCCGCTGCTGCTGTTGGACACGATGCCGAACGGCGACATCCTCTACGCGCTGATACGGGGAGCGCGCGGCGTGCTGAAAAAGAGCGTCGCGGCGCCGCTTCTCTTCAAGGCCGTCCGCGCGGTGGCCGGCGGGGAATACTGGCTGAGCCATACCGGCATCAGCGAGCTGGTGCAGAACCTGTGCCTGCTTTCGTCGCGCATCGAGCAGCAGACCCGTGCCCAGACCGGAGAACTGTCGCCGCAGCAGCTGCAGATCGTCGAAGCCATCGCCGCCGGGTATTCCAACAAGGAGATCGCGAAGGAATTGTCGCTGAGCGAGCGAACGGTGAAGTATCACCTGACGCGTATTTTCGGCAAATTCGGCGTCTCCGGGCGCATGGAACTTGCGCGCTTCTCGCTCAAGAACAAGCTCGTCCGAGAAGCCTGAATCAGCCGGCCGCCTCTTGCCCCCCCCATAGCACCTAGGTGCAATCGTTATTCCCACCATTGTGCCATTTTCAAATTCCACGCAGCGGAATAGCGTTTAAGATCTCAGGTTTAATGCATACGGGGATTGAATGGCGAGCGCAATTGACTCCTATCCGCTGCGCGCGAAGCGTTTCCCGCTTCAGGTGCCGCTGCACTACCAGAAGGCGGGTGTGCCGCAGTGGTTCGAAGGCCGGACGCTGAACATCAGCCGCACGGGAATCCTGTTTCAGGCCGATGAACCGCTGCCGAAGGACGCGACGCTGGACATGCGGGTGGACTTCCCGGCCAACGTCACGCTCTCCTGCCAGGGGTCGGTGGTCCGCGCCGATAGCGACACCTTTGCCGTCCGCATTCACCGCTACCAGCTCCAGCACGCATGAAATCAGCCACGGATTGACACGGATTTCACGGATTTTAGAGATCGTACTGAATTTGTAATTCGCGGCTCCCATGGCACTTGGGGGCAATGTCGAATCATACCGTTGATATATTGCAAAAGATGCGCCGATACGACATAAGTAATGTGTTCCCGGGTTTGACATGGTTTATTGGATCGATCCGCTGACCGACAATCGCTGGGTGGAGTTTGTGGAACGCCATCCGGCGTCGTCCGTGTTCCACACGCGGGCCTGGTTGAAATCGCTGAGCCGCTCCTACGGCTACGAACCGGCGGTGCTTACGACTTCCGGGCCCGGCGAAGCGCTGGCGAACGGAATATTGTTCTGCCGCGTCCGCAGCCTGCTGACCGGCCGCCGCCTGGTCTCGCTGCCTTACTCGGATCACTGCGCCCTGCTTGCGTCCGCCGAGGATTTGCCCGTTTTGCTGGGGGCCGCTCTGGAAGCGGCGCGGCGGGAGCGGCTGAAATACCTGGAACTGAGGCCGACCGAGCCGCTCGTCTCGGACGACCTCGCCTGCTCTCAAAGCTTCATCTTCCATATGCTGGATCTGCGCCGGGGAATCGAGGACATATTTGCGGAGTTCCACGCCGACTGCGTCCGAAGGAAAATCCGCCGCGCGGAGAGAGAGGAACTGACGGTGGAAGCCGGGCGGTCCGATGCGCTGATGGATGAGTTTTTCGAGCTGCAGGTGATCACGCGGCGCAGGCACGGCTTTCCGCCGCAGCCGCGGCAATGGTTCAGAAACCTGCTTGACGAGATGGGGGACAGGTCCTGCATCCGAGTGGCGCGCCACTCGGGACGCGCCATCGCCTCGATCCTGACCCTGCGGCATAGGCGGACGGAAGTCTATAAGTACGGCTGCTCGCGCGCCGAACACAATCCCCGGGGCGGGATGCAACTGCTGTTGTGGAATGCGATCGAAGAGGCAAAGGCGTCCGGGATGGAGGAGATGGATTTCGGGCGCAGCGACATCCTGGCCGAGGGCCTGATCCAGTTCAAGGACCGGTGGGGCACCTGGGGGACGGAACGGGCCTATTACCGATTTCCCGAGGACTCCCGCCCTTCGGAGAACCTCGCCCTGCTGAGCAGGCTTCCAAAGCCCCTCCTGGTAGCCGCCGGCCGCCTTCTATACCGCCATATGGGCTGAAAGCCCCGCCACGAATTCCACGAATTGGAGCCCGGCCGTATCGTGCCGCATCGTTCTGAAGGCGTTAATCGGGGAAATGCGGACGTCTCGTGCCTCAGGCGTTAATCGGGGATATACGGGCGTCTCGTGCCGAAGGCACGATGCAGCAAAGCCCGGGGTGACGGAGCCCGCGGAGCGGGCGACGGAACCCCGGGTATGAGATAGGCAAGGAGCCGAGTCCCGCCAGGGACGACACAGCCTGCGTCGTCCCTGGCGGGACTCCGCGTTATGGTTCCCGTCAACCCGGGATTGCGGCCGCTTGGGCGGCCTCCACCCCGGGCTGTGCTGCGCCGCGCCGGCGCTGGAACCGCACAGTTTCCCCGGCGCCGCGCAGGTTCGTGAAATTTGTGGCAAATCCGTTCCGGTGCATTTGGCCACGCATTCCACAAAAAGCATCGGACGCGTCTCGCGAGAATCGCAGCATTTTTTGTGAGATAAAACCGGCACTCTTGAAACAATAGTGCCGCAGGCGATGGCAGTTGACGACAGCATTAACGTAGTTAATAATACGATGCACGACGAAGCGACAGGGATCCTGGATGCTCTTAAGCGGGGGAACTTCTTTCTGTCTCTCCATGCCGCCGGCCGAATGAGACAGCGATCGGTTACAGCGGCGGACATCAGGGCCTGCGGCCGGACCGCAAGATCCTGCCTTTACCAGATTCAGTCGCGGACCTGGCGAATCGACGGACTTGATCTTGACGGGGAGGAGCTCGCGGTCATTTGCGCTATCGGGGATCCGGTTGTCATTGTCACCATCTTCTGATGGAAAGGCTCGATGAAGAAAAGAACGGTGCACTATACGGTCTGCGGTCTGGATTATGTCTATTTGCATGAAGTCCCGATTTGCGAAACCAGCCATGGTGAAGTTCTGGCTGTAGAGTCTTCTCTGATCGAGCTGGACATCGCCAGGGAAGTGGTGAGCCGGGGCGTCCCGATCCGGGGCGCCGAGGTGCAATTTTTGCGCAAATCCCTGGGTCTGTCCTTGGAGAAATTCGGCACCCTTCTCGGTTTATCCGCGCCCGCGATCCTGAAGTGGGAGCGCGCTCGAACCAAGCGGCTGGCTCCCATTAATGAGGTGGCGGTCAGAGCATTGATGGCAGAGCGGTTGGGTATTGAAATGAAAGGAAGGTTTTCGGTTCTCAAGGGAAATCCCTCAACTCCCACCCGGTTGCTGCTCAGCGTTGCATGAGAAGGCTACGAATTCCACGAAAAGTAACACCAGGATTCGTGCCCTTCGTGGCCATTTTTTTTGTAATACGGTTGTGATACCTGTCACTGCGAATCCTGGAGAACTAGCCGAAAATATGGCCCATGAGACCATATTTGATTTGGGCGGCTTTTTTACTGGGATTTGTACAGCTTCTTCCTGCGGCGAACGTGAATCTCGCATGGGACGCGGTCACAGCTCCCGAACTCGCAGGCTATCATATCGGCTACGGCACGGCTTCCGGGCAGTATACGAACGTCGTGGATGTCGGAAACGTGACGAATTATTCCGTCTCCCTGAACGACCCGGGAACCTATTATCTCGCCGTCCGTGCTTACGGGACCGGCGGCGAGCAGAGCGCCTACTCCAATGAAGTGACTACGACTGTCTCCGCCCCGTCTGATACCACGCCGCCCGTGATCAGCGGGATTTCCAGCACCGGCCTGACGGTCAACTCCGTCGGCATTTCGTGGACGACGAATGAAGCCTCGACGACCCAGATCGAATATGGAACGACTACGGCCTACGGCAATCTGACCACGCTGAACACATCCCTGGTCACTTCGCACTCTCAGACTCTCAGCGGTCTTGTGGCCGGCAACGTATATCACTGCCGCGTGCTGTCCCGGGACGCCGCGGGCAATCTTGCCGTGTCCGGGGATTTCACCGTCGAAACGCTGATCCCGTCGGATACAACGCAGCCCGGAATCAGCGCTGTGTCGAGTTCGGGCATCACGTCGACTTCGGCGACGATCACCTGGACGACCAATGAACCTTCGAACACCGAGGTCGAATACGGAACGACGACGTCCTATGGCAGTTCGACAACGATCAACTCGTCCCTCGTCACGTCGCATTCGCAGGGCCTGACCGGTTTGGCGTCGCAGACGACATATCACTACCGCGTGAAGTCGAGAGACGCCGCCGGCAATCTTGCGACCTCCGGCGACTACACCTTCACGACCTCGGACGGCACCGCGCCTGTGATCAGCGCCGTTGCCAGCCCGAGCGTCTCCGCTACCGCGGCGACCA
>CAZTHE010000003.1:44941-69004 GCA_964613495.1 uncultured Acidobacteriota bacterium
CAACGATCAACTCGTCCCTCGTCACGTCGCATTCGCAGAGCCTGACCGGCCTGACGTCGCAGACGACGTACCATTACCGCGTGAAGTCGAAGGACGCCACCGGCAATCTGGCGACTTCCGGCGACTACACTTTCACAACCTCGGATGACGCGGCGCCTGTGATCAGCGCCGTTGCCAGCCCGAGCGTCTCCGCTACCGCGGCGACCATTACATGGACGACCAATGAGGCCTCGGACACCCAGATCGAGTACGGGCCGACGACGTCCTATGGCAGTTCGACAACGATCAACTCGTCCCTCGTCACGTCGCATTCGCAGAGCCTGACCGGCCTGACCGCCGGAACCACATACCATTTCCGCGTAAAATCTGCGGACTCGGCGGGCAATGCGACTGTTTCGGGCGACTACAGCTTTGCCACCGCCTCCACGGAAGTGGACATCAATTCAGGCCTGGCCGCGGCGTTCGCCTTTGACGAAGGGGCAGGTTATGTGAGCGCCGACCTGTCGGGCAACGGCAATGACGCTTCAATTGTGAAAGCCAGCTGGACCACTGGAAAATATGGGAAGGCTCTTTCATTCAACGGTACAAACAACTACGTTACGGCCGGAATTGCCGGGATGCCGGCGGTCAACGCGCCCAAGACGATTTCCGCCTGGATATACCTGCTCACGAAACCGAGGACGAACCAGTCCATGCTGGCGCTGGCGAATGTAGCGGCGAAGGCTTCGGTGCATTACAGCTATAAGAGCACGCAGGCGGGAGTTCTGGGATACGGGGATACGTGGATCGTGGCTTCCAGGCTTCCATCGATCAAGCAGTGGCACCATTTCGCATATGTCTACGACGGCTCCCAGAACCGGTTGTATGTGGACGGCGTGCTTACCAGCACGTCGACGATTATGCCGGCAGCCGCGGAAATCGCGAATTTCGAGATCGGGCGTTGGGTAACCGGGACTGAGTACTTCAAGGGAAGCATAGACGACGTAAGGGTTTACAATCGAGCCCTCAACATGGACGAGCTGAAGGCGGTGATGAATACACCGGTGGGCGGTGCGAGCGCCCAGGCCGGCGCACCGGAAGCCGCTGTTGCGGAGAGCCTGCTGAGCCCCGAGGAATCGGCGGCGGTTGCCGAGGCTTCGTTGCCTCCCGATGCCGATCCGGCGGTCGACGTGGAGCTCGAAAAGAGGATTTACCGGCAGGGCGAGACGGTCACGGTCAAGAGCTTCCGGGTGAGCAATCCGTCGACGACGAGCCGTGAAGTGGAGCTGAAGTCGTGGATGGCACTCCCCGGCATGCTCCCGGTCTCGCTGGATGTGAGTCTGGAAGACAAAATGCATCTCGAAGCCGGATTCAGCCAGGATTTCGGTTCGATGCCGCTGCTGCAGATATCGAAGGACGCGCCTTCGGGGACGGGTGAGGTGAATGCCCGCCTGATCGATCCGGTGACGGGGGCGGTGCTGTCCGAGGATATCAACGACTTCACCATCGGCATTCTCAAGAAATCCGCTGCCTTGCGCGAGACGGAGACGTTGAAGCCCGAGGTGACGCTGGTCGAACTGGCGGCCGACTCCCGCCCGCAGTACCTGGTGACGAACGTCGGATCGATGCCGGTGACGGTGGAGCTCAAGATCTGGCTGGAATTCGCCGATGGCGCGGCGGTCCCGGTGATTTCGGTAGGCGCCGGGGGTTCCCTGGCGCTCGAACCCGGAGCCAATCTGGCCATGGACCCCCTGGCTTCCGTCCGGCTGCCGGTCGGCGACTATGCCATCCGCGCCAGGCTGCTGGATGCCGCCAGCGGCCGGATACTGAGCGAAACCGCATCGAACTAACCCCAATAGCCACGAATTTCGCGAATTTTTTCCTCCTTCGAATTCGCGAAATTCGTGGCGCTTTTCCCTCCATCCGCCACCCAACCTACGCGCGCGGGCTTCGACCCCGATTCAGACGATAGGCTGTCCGCCCATTCCCCGAAACACCGGTAATCTCGAAAGATAAGTCGAAGCAGGCATCTGCCGATAAGTTGATAGGGATTCTCCTGGATACCTTTCTCCGGGGGGCCGCGTTTTTGAGACAGTAGAAAATCTGAGCGTTCGGATAGGAATTGAAAAGCTTTGGCATATAGGCAACTCGAATCATCTCCTGCAAAGAGGGATTCATGCGAAACCAAGCCGGCCGGAACGGCCATGCCGGAGGTGACAGCATGGAGCATCCCCCGGCGTAAGAGCGGAGAAGCCGCACCGCCGTCCTTTGCGCAGCAGCGGCTGTGGTTCCTCGACCGCTGGCACCCGGGCAGCGCCCTATACAACGTTCCGGCGGCTTTCCGCGTCAAGGGCCCGCTGGATACTGATATTTTAGTCCGAAGCCTCAACGAGGTACTGGATCGCCACGAGGCGCTCCGGACAACGTTTGTCGAATACAACGGACAGCTGGTGCAGCGCGTCTGCCAGGAAACGGCATGGAAACCGGAGATGGCCGACCTCAGCCATCTTCCGGCGAGCGAGAGGGCTGCGGAAGCCATCCGGTGCGCTGCGCAGGAAGCCCGGCGTCCATTCGACCTGGCCAATGGTCCTCTGTTCCGGACCAGTATCCTCCGAATCGACGAGCAGGAGCACGTCCTGGTTTTCGTGATCCATCACATCGTGACCGACGGCTGGTCGATGGGGGTGCTGTTTCATGAGCTGAATGTGCTCTACGAGGCTTTTGCCGCTGAAAAACCATCGCCTCTGCCCGAACTGCCCATCCAGTATGCCGACTATGCCGCCTGGCAGCGGCGGTGGCTCCAGGGCAAGACTCTGGAGCGGGAGATCGAATACTGGAGGCAGAGGCTCGAAGGACTGGAAACGCTGGAGCTTTACACGGACCGCCCGCGGCCTTCGAGGATGAGTTACTCGGGGGCCATCGAGGAAATTTTACTTCCCCGCGATTTGCTGGCAAAGCTGAAGGACTTCAGCGTTCGTGAAGGCGTGACGCTCTTCATGACTCTGCTGTCGGCATTCCAGACGCTGCTGCACCGCTATAGCGGGCAGGACGACATCGTTGTCGGATCGCCGATCGCAAATCGCAACCTGTTGGAGATCGAGGGGCTGATCGGATTTTTCGTCAATACGCTGGTGCTGCGAACCGACATGGGGCGCGATCCCGGGTTCCGGGAGCTTTTGGGGCGGGTGAAGGAAGCGGCCTTGGAAGCCTATGCCCATCAGGATTTGCCCTTCGAGCGGCTGGTGGAGGAGATCAACCCGGAGCGTGATCCAACACGCAATCCATTATTCCAGGTCCTCTTTGTGCTGCAGAATAATGAGGATCCGGTTCTGAGGTTTCCGGGGCTCGAAGTGGAGCCGCTGCCCGTAAGGACCGATACCGCCAAGTTCGACCTGCTGCTGGAGATGACCGAAGAGGCCGGAACGCTCAAGGGGAGTTTCGAGTACAGTACGGATTTATTTGACGGGTCGACGATCGGGCGGATGGTTGCGCACTTCCGGACTCTCCTGGAGGGCATTGCCGCGGATCCGGACCAAAAGCTGTCGGAGCTTCCGCTGATGACGCCTCAAGAGCGGCATCGGATCCTTGTGGAGTGCCGTGGCGCGCGGACCGACTACCGGACGGACGTCTGCATTCACCAGTTGTTCGAAGAACAAGCCGCGCGTACTCCGGAGGAGATTGCATCTGTTTTTGACGATCAGCATCTGACCTACCGTGAACTCGACGTTCGTGCGAACCGCCTCGCTCACTATCTGAGGAAGCGGGGTGTCGGCCCCGATATGCCTGTAGGCCTATGCGTGGAACGATCGCTCGATATGCTGACCGGCCTCCTCGGGATCCTGAAGGCAGGCGGGGCGTATCTGCCCCTGGATCCGGCATATCCGAAGGAACGCTTGAATTTCATGCTCGAGGATGCCGGAGCAAAGGTGCTGGTTACCCGGGAGCGATTGCAGGAGCTGTGGGGCGTCGTACCCGCCGAGCGCATCTTCCTGAACCCGGACTGGGAGATTTTTTCCGGCGAGCCGGAGAGTGCGCCCGAAAAATGGACTTCACCCGAAAACCTGGCCTACGTCCTATACACCTCGGGATCGACGGGAATCCCAAAAGGCGTAGCCATGCCTCATCGTCCCCTGTGCAACCTGATCTCCTGGCAGATTGGGCGGGGCAGAACCGGGAAGGCAAGATGCCTGCAATTTGCGCCTCTTTCCTTTGATGTGTCTTTTCAGGAAATCTTCTCGACCTGGTGCTCGGGCGGGACCCTGGTTCTGGTCCCGGAAGAAGTTCGCCGCGACCCCGACGCTCTGGTGAATCTGCTGAGGGCGCAGTCGGTGGAAAGGCTTTTCCTGCCGTCCGCGGCGCTCCAGCAGATCGCTCAAGCCGCCGGAAAGGACGGCCGCACGCCCGGCACTCTGCGTGAGGTCATCGTCGCCGGGGAGCAGTTGCAGATCACGGCCCCTATTGCCGAATGGTTCGGCCGGATGCCTCAATGTGTTCTCGAGAATCAGTATGGCCCGACCGAAAGCCATGTCGTTTCGGCATTCACGCTCGAATCTTCGCCCGGCCAATGGCCGGCGCTCCCGCCGATCGGCCGCCCGATCGCCAATACGCGGCTCTACATCCTGGACCGGCACCGGCGTCCGGTACCCATTGGGCTTGCAGGTGAACTCTATATCGGCGGGGACTGTCTGGCCAGGGAGTATTTGAACCGCCCGGAGTTGACGGCGGAACGGTTCATACCCGATCCCTTCGGCGATACGCCGGGCGCGCGCCTGTACAGGACCGGGGATATGGCGCGCTATCTGCCCGACGGCAATATCGAGTTCCTGGGGCGGATGGATGACCAGGTTAAAATCCGGGGCTTCCGGATCGAGCCCGGGGAGATTGAGACGGTGCTTATGCGGCACCCGGCCGTCCGGCAGGCGGCCGTGGCGGTTCGGGAAGGAGCGCCCGGGGACCGGAGGCTGGCGGCCTACGTGGTGTGCGGCGCGGATGTCGGCGCGGACGCGCTGCGGCGCTTTCTGAAGGCAAGGCTTCCGGAACACATGATCCCTTCTGCCTATGTATTTCTGGAATCGCTGCCGCAAACGCCCGGCGGCAAAGTGGACAGGAGGGCGCTCCCCGCTCCTGATCGGGTCCGGCCGGAAATGGAGCAGAGCTATATAGCGCCCCGCACGCCGGTGGAGGAGGAGTTGGCCGGGATCTGGGCCGAACTGCTGGGAGTGGAACGGGTCGGCATTCGCGACAATTTCTTCGATTTGGGCGGGCATTCTCTCCTGGCGGTCCAGATGCTGTCCAAAGTGGGGGAGCGGCTCAACAGGAAGCTGCCGCTTTCAGACCTCTTTCAATCCCCGACCATCGAGGGGATTGCCGCCGTGGTGGAGCAGGAGCTGATATCCGGTGCCCTGTCGCCCATCGTCGGGATCCGGCGCACGGGCGGCAAATGCCCGCTTTTTGTTCTGCATGACCTCGGAGGGGAAACCATCCTGGCTCATCGACTGGCCGACTGCCTTGGCCCCGACCAGCCCATCTACGCCTTTTATCACGGCTCCGGAGCGATCCGCGACAGGGAAAAGCGGCTGGAGGACCTTGCGGCCTATTATGTGGAGAATCTCGTCGCCTTCCAGTCCCGGGGTCCCTATTGCCTCGTCGGGTATTCCTTCGGCGGCTATCTCGCGTATGAGATGGCCCGCCAGCTAGCCCTCCTGGGTCATCGGATCGGGCACCTGGCCATTATCGACGCGGGTTTTTCGTTTCCGGGCAGGCTGACGCTTAAATCCGGCCTGTCGGATGCCGGGAATTTTTTGCGGAATGCGCCGTGGTGGGTTTGGGACGTGCTTCTAGGGACTCCGCCGGCCGAGATGGGCCGGCGCCTTCAGCGGCTGGGCCGGAGGGCGGGCAAACGGCTGAAGCAGATCATACGGCCGGGCATGGGTGGGGATGCAGCTCCGGACCTGAAGGACATCCTGACTCTGCGGGATTTGCCGGAGGACTATGTCCGGATGATGGAATATCACTTTGAGCTGCTTCAAAAATACCGGCCGCGTCCCTATGCCGGGCCGCTCGCTCTTTATCGGGCCAGGACGCAGACCCTGTTGAGCGCTCGGAAGCCCGACCTGGGGTGGCGGGATTTCGTTAGCGGGCGGATCGAGACGGTGCGGTTGCCGGGCAACCATCACGATGTCGTCCTGGAGCCGCGGATCCGTGTTTTCGCGGCCGCGCTGGGGGCGGCGATGGAGACGATCTCCCGGCAGGCGCGCAGTGACCATCCGGCGGATGGCATTTCATGAATAACAGTTATCCCAGAGTTCTCTTTGTGGATTCCAGCCCATCCACTGACAGGTCCGGGTCTCAATCCGTGGCCGAATGTGCCGTCAACTATTCCATATACGATTCGATCCCTTCCTGGTGTCGCCGTATTGAAACTAAATCGGGATTGGATCTCCGGATGGCGTGTAAGGCGTCATCAATATTTCGCGTTAACGCTCTCCGGGATCTTCTACGTCCAGCAAACCCGGATCCATGCGAAAGAAACGCGTTTCCCATAGTCCATGCAGCTTGCCAATGAGATTGCCGCCCTCGGCGACCAGCCAGTAGGCTGCGGCTATCTGTCTATCCCTCGGGCATCGGCCAATAACTCTCAAAACGGACCTTATCAGAAATGCCCGGACATAGTTGAGGCAAGCCAGGGTCTGTTTAAGCATTCGATTCAACTGAACACCCGCGGGCCGGAAGTAACCGCTATCCTTTCGATGCAGGGCGTCCAGTAGAATTTCGCCGAATCCATGCCTGCGAAACTGCCTGTACATGGCCGGAACGGTGGCGTAGTTTTTATGCCTGACGAGCGCCTCGGGGATATGAATGACGCACTGGCCGAGCTGTTTATGGATGCGCCAGCCGAGATCGACATCGGCCCCGGTGTAGAGCCTGTCGTTGAACAGGCCGAGCTGCAGCAGGCAACGCCGGCGGACGGCGGCGTTGCCAGTCAACACAATAGGCCAGCCGGAAACCGCCTCTCCTGAGTTCCAAAGCCCAAGATTCGCAATAAACTGCTCCACGGGCGTCGAAGGCTCGAAATCCATGATACGGCCGGTGGTTGCGCCGACATCCTCCCGTTCGAAAGGAGCAACCAGGTGCTGCAGCCAGTCCGGGGCTGCTATGCAGTCCGCATCCGTAAAGGCTACGATTTCGGACGAGGACTGTCGGATCCCGGCGTTTCGTGCCGCGTAGGACGACCGTCTCCCGGATTCCTGAAGTATGGTTGCCTGGAAGCCCTTTGCGATTTCGGGCGTTGAATCGGTGGAGCGATTGTCCACAACCACGATCGTATACAAAGGCTTGGGGTAGCTAAGATTCGAGAGGGATTGCAGGCAAGGGCCGATGGTTCCCGCCGCATTATATGCGGGGACCACTATGGCTACGGTAGGCAAGCCGGCGTTGCGGCGCGCCGCGGCTTCATCCGTTTTGCTGTCGATCATGGCTGATGAATCCATGGGGGGAAGCGAATTGGGTCCACGCGTCTCGCGATCCTCGGTCAACTGTCCCTCGTCGTGAATGAAAGATTCTTGTGTAAAGTCGGAAGGGATCGGAGCTTCGAGAAGAGCACCCGGAGGCATCTCCCGGTGCTATGGATTATACGAAAATATGTTTGTACCCACACCTTGTGCCGCGCTTGACGCTCATGGGATTGGTGCGTATGTCCCGACCTGATGGCCAAAGCTGCAAGTGCCGGCGCGGCATCGAGCAGCTTCGGGCGCAAGCCCGGGGTCAACAAGACTGAGGGAATGAACCCGGCATGGGCCGGCACATCGTCGCTATAGTATCGAATGTTTAGTAGTCGGCCCGGCATTAGAAAAGGGTGATTCGGGAGCATGCGGGTCAGAAAGCCGCAGGGTATTCAGGAAGGCAGCGTCTCCGGGCATGCCGGCGCACCCATCGGCGCTTTTCCAACAGGTGTGGGATGCGGTGCGCCAGGGCCTGAACGGCCCGCAGATAGGGGCCCAGTTTGCCGAAGCGGATCACATACATCAGCAGCGACGCTTCCTCCTTCAGCAGGTCCCAGGCATGACGAAGAAAGCAGTGCGGGCATTCATTGGAAATAATGGTGGACCAACGGTTGCAGATGCCGTTTTGGGCTCCCCAGTCGCTTCGCCCGTGCCCGTGGACATCGCCGATGTGGTAGGCGACGGCGGACGGAAGGTACAGGCAATCCCATCCCAGCAGGCGGGCGCGCCAATCCAGATCGATGTCTTCATACCACATGAAATAGCTTTCATCGAAGGGTTGGTCCCTGAAAGCCACCTCTTCCAGCATGGCGCGCCGGTAAATGGCCGCTGCGCCCATAACGCCGAACACCAATACCGGTCTTTCGTACTGCCCGGCGTCGTTTTCCGCGCCTCCCCGATGAACGGGGCGCCGGTGATGAGGGAGGAGCAGACCGGCGTTGTCGATTTCCGATGTAGGTTTCCAATCAGGACTCATGCGCAGCAGCTTTCCGGAAAGCATCCCCAGGCGGGGAGTGGATTCCATGGCGGCCAGCGATTTTTCCAGATAGTCGCGAGATAGCCTTACATCAAAATTCAACGACATGCAGTAGCGCCCGCCGCCGATTCGAAATCCCTGGTTTTGGGCGGCGGCAAATCCTGTGTTTATGGAATTGCGGATGATTCGGCAACGCTCACCAATCGGCCCGCCACGCGAGATCGTAGACAGTGAACCGTCGGTCGAAGCATTGTCAATAATCAGCAATTCATATGCACCCAGGGTTTGCTCTGCAACAGATTCCACCGCCTGGCGCAGCAGCGGCCCCGCGTTATAGTTGACTATTACAATGGTGATCATGGGCGCAACCATTTTTATTGCATCGCCAGGAAAAGAAATCTGTTTCGCTTGCCGGCGCGCCGCAGGGAATTGCCTCTGAAAGAATGCGGCATCGCAACGAGAACGTCATCTGCGCCCTATAAGAGGCATCGACAGGGGGGGGCTCCGGTCCGCAAACGTCGGCTGTCGCGCGAATCTTCCGGTCCCGTGCGATGCGCAGAGGCGGATGCGGGCCAGAGGACTCCAGGAACGATGGGGAAGAATGTCGTTTTTCACGACGGTGCCGGTTGCCGGCCATCGCAGGCTCTTTCCACGTCCGGTCCCATTCTACCGAACCGCTTCAGAAAGAAATCGCGCAGGGCGAAAAGGTTGGCCGCCCGTTTTCGACGGAAAAAGGCGTTTCGATATTTGCGCCGGACGGTCCATGCCAGGGTGGGCCGCAGAGTGCGGCCAAGAATCCGCGCAACGGAAATATATTTGAAAATGCTTGGCGCCTGGGTCCAGAAAAGCAAAAGAGCGTTGCGGGTCATATAGTAAGTGGTTGCAGGAGAGGCTTGCCCCATGGTTGCCGAGACCTTGTGCCACATTTTGGCCTGGGGTACATACAGCATTGAAAATCCGGCTCTGGCGATGCGAAGGTTTAGATCCAAATCGTCATAATTGATAAAATAGTCGGCATTAAACAGGCCGACCTTCTCGAAAACACGCCGCTTGATCAGGATTGCGCAGGTATCGATACAATCCACGGGCCGGGGGGCGCGCTCTTTCGTCAAATCGCCATGGTCCAATTCGCCAAAATGGCTGCGAAGCAGCCGAGCCCCGGGCCAATCGATATGGTTTTCACCCGCCCATATCACGTTCGCCGGATCATGATAATACATGGTGGGGCCGACCGCTCCGACCCGTGAATCGCTCTCGGCAACGTCCATCAGCATCGAGAGCATTTGGGGGTGTACTTCGGTATCGTTGTTGAGCAGGAAGATATAGTCGGTCTCTTGGGACAGGGCATACGCGATGCCGAGGTTGTTGCCGGGCGAATAGCCGATATTAGGATGCTGTTCGATCAGGATCACCCCGGGGTAGCGTTCCCTGAAGAAGGCAACCGAGGCGTCGCTGGATCCGTTATCCACCAGGACAATCTGAAAATTCCGGTATTCCTGCCTGGACAGTGAATCCAGACATGCAGCCGTCAATTCCGGCTGATTCCAGTTCAGGATGACAAAATGAACCAGGGGTTGACTCATCGGGGGCTGAAGCGACGCACGGCCAGGGCTAAATCATCCGGCGTGCCGATATCCACATACTCTCCGGATTCAAAAAACAGGCCGCGCACCGATAATCCTTCGGCGATCGCGGCACGGAAAACGTCCGCCAGTACAATTTCCCCGTTGGAAACCGTCTGCCCGCACAAATATCGATGCATGAAATCGGTGAAGCATTCGGACCAGGTTGCACAGCCCCACGTATTTTGAAACCGTGGACGCCGGGGCTTATCCGTCATTTCGATGACCCGGCCCGTTGGATCCAGTTCCACCGGACAGAGCTTCTCCGGACGGTTTGTAGGGAAAATTCCCAGGGTAACCGCTGAACCGGTACTTCTGTGGTCTTCCAGTAAGCGTGAAAAGGCGTCCGACGGGGCAAAAATTGTATCGGGCATGCCGAATAGGACGGTGCTGTGTTTGCCGATCCAGTGGTAGGCCTGATCCAGCGTGCAAGGCATGCCCCACAGGTGGTCCATCATCAGATAGGCCATCGGTCCGCCAAACGACATGCCATCGCCGTAATAGTGCATGATGTCCGCCTTTTGGCGGCCGAGAACGACCCAGATTTTGGCTGCCCCGGCCAGAAACATGCTGTCGATGAGATACTGGCTGATCACCTTCGGGCGGAGTTGCGTGTGCCCATCGATCTTTATTTCCCGAAAACCAACCGGAAAGAGTTCTTTGCTTGCCGGCAGCGGCGAAACGCGTTTGGCT
Source organism: uncultured Acidobacteriota bacterium (assembly GCA_964613495.1). Classification (GTDB taxonomy): domain Bacteria; phylum Acidobacteriota; class UBA6911; order UBA6911; family UBA6911; genus UBA6911. Next base: position 55,714 of record CAZTHE010000003.1, read on the forward strand.
TCGCCTGCGGCGGGAATCAATCCAACGATTTCACTATCCATTGCGTCGGGGGCCTCTTGTCTCTGTTACGAAGGTGGAAATGGCAGGGAGCGAATCAAACTCCTCGCAGCGAATCGATCAGTTTGCGCATGCTGATCGTCGGACGTCCGCAATTGCCGCGGCTGATCCAGCGCAAAATTTTATGCACTATGATTTTCGCCGTTGTGATGCCGAAAATCAGAGCTTTGAGGGAGACGGCGGCTCTGTTTCCATGATGCTTGCGGAAAAAGCGCACCCGGCCCCGATATAAGTCCGCTTCGCATTGCGGCTGTCGTTGATGGCTGCTTGCGCCGCCATGGTGCAGGATGCGTGCCAGCGGTTGGTACCAAACCTGCCAGCCTGCCTGTTTCATGGAGTAGCACCAATCCACTTCTTCGGCGTACATAAAATAGTTTTCGTCCATACCGCCCACCTGGTCGTAAGCCTTTCGCCGTACCAGCAGGCATGCTCCGGAAACGTAGTCCACTTGCCGAGGGCCTTTGGCGGTTTCCGGACCCCGGCTGGGATACCAGCGGCCAAAGAGCATTCGGCCGAGACCCGTGAGGATCAAAAATTCCTGCCACAGAACCGGGAAGGGGGTGTACGAAGCCTGAAAGCTGCCGTCGGGATAGGCCAGTTGAGCTCCGGTGATTCCTGCTCGCGGTTGTGCCTCGGCCAAATTTACGAGCTCCTGAATCGCTCCCGGCGTTGCCGTTGCGTCACTGTTTAAAAGGAGCATATAGCGTCCCCGGCTGGCGCACATCGCCCGGTTGTTCGCCCTGGCAAAGCCCTCATTGGATTCATTGCGGATAAGATTGATGTTTGGGAAGACCGCCCGTATTACGTCTACACTGTCGTCTTCGGACGCGTTGTCCACGACCCAGATATCGAAATCAACTCCGGCCGCGTGCTCGTAGATAGACTGCAGGCACTCAACGAGCAACGGGCGCGTATTCCAATTAACGATAATGACAGAGAGGTCGGACATACCCAATGCGGTTCACTGAATCCGGACGCTCACTGAAGCCGGCAGGCCGGATAGCGATACGTCTTTAGCAGATTGTGCGTCATAGTCTCTGCAGACCGCGCGGCCTGGCGTTTGCGCTCAATAGTGTTCGTCCTGCATCATGAAAATCGTCCAGGCCGTCGCAGGGCGGAACCATCCGGACGCTGCGACCTCCTCCGCTTTTGCGCCATGCGGGTTAATGGACTGTGTTTCGTGATCCGGGGGGGCGCGTAGGAATTGTGAAAGAAAATATCGTGAATGACCGGGATCAGACAGGATTTGTCGTATTCTTTTCCACGGAGTATTCAACCGGCCACCAGAGAAAGCCGGTGCGGGGATTGGGAGCCGTTCCGGTGCCCGCAATGCTTCTCGCTTCAATTTCAAACTTCAAGGCATCATGGACGGTGTGGGTATCCGCGGACTCGTTTCCAAACCAGAGACTGATGGTATATCTGCCCTCCATGAGGGGGACCATTCCAAGATTGCACCGAAGACAGCCCGATTCGCCGCCGCCCGAAAGGCTCGAGGTGCCCTGATATCGATTACTGGAATGGATGATGGATTCTCCTGTTTGAGCGATGATCCTGAAGCCGATTTTGGGTTCGCGAAGCGGAGAAGGAGATGCGTAATAAATGTTGAGCTGAATCGATTCCCCCATTCGTATCCTGCCCGTGACGTTGCCGTCGGCCCGGATTTCGGCCTTTGTCATATGCGGGGAGGATCCGTCAGCATCAGGAAACCGGACCTGCCCCGTAAGAATTTCAGTCGATGCAGCACGCATATACGAATCTACAATGTCCTCGGCCGCGCCGGAGAGCACATTGCGCCCCGACTGCAGCAGGACCGCTCTGTCGCAGAGGCTCCGGACCGCCGCCATGTTGTGACTCACAAACAGGACGGTTCTCCCCGCTCCCTTCGTTACGTCCTGCATCTTTCCCATGCATTTTCTCTGGAACTCGGCGTCCCCGACAGCCAGGACCTCGTCGACAATCAGGATCTCGGGTTCGAGATGCGCCGCAACCGAAAAAGCCAGGCGAACGCGCATTCCCGAGGAATAGCGTTTGACGGGAGTGTCGAGAAATTTCGCAACGCCCGAAAAATCGACAATGGCGTCGAACTTTCGGTCTATCTCCGCTTTTTTCATTCCAAGGATGGTTCCATTCAGATAAATGTTTTCGCGGCCCGTGAGTTCAGGGTGAAACCCTGTTCCTACCTCCAGCAGGGCGGAGATGCGTCCCTTCATGTAGACGCGGCCCTGAGTCGGCTCCGTGACTCGCGATAGAATCTTCAGCAGAGTGGATTTGCCCGCGCCGTTCGGACCGATAATGCCGAGACATTCCCCGCGTTTGACCTGAAAGGAAATATTCTTGAGCGCCCAGAGAATATCCGCGGTATCGACGGGATCCGCCTTGGCAAGCTTGAAGGTATTGAGTCTCATGAGACGGCGCAGATTGTGGACGGGTGCCCGGACCAGCGCCGCCATGGATGCCGCCAGGGTGTCCTGCTTCTCCTCCTGACCCAGCAGGTATGCCTTGCTGAGATTTTCCACGTTTATGATGGTGTCGATTGTGTTCATCCCAAGGGCGCGCCGGCGGGCGGCGTCAGGCGACATCCGCGAAGATCCGCTCTTTGTTGCGGAAATAGACAGTGCCGAAAATAAAGAGAAGCGCAGCGGTGAGGGCGCCGGGCAGGATCAGGTCCCAGGGCATCGGCCGGGTGGCCAACAAGGCGGATCGAAATCCTTCCACGACTCCGACCATCGGATTCAGCGAATAATAGGGCAGCAGATGGTCGGGAACCATGCTGGCAGGATAAACCACCGGGGCCGAATACATCAATAGGCGGGTCACAAAAGCCATCGCATAGTTGATGTCCCGGTATTGCACGGCCATAGCGCCAAGGAGAAATCCCGTGCCTGCGGCCGCAAGCATGAGGATGAGCACCAGGACCGGCAGAATAAAAATTCCCGGGGTAGGCGGCGTGCCATACCAGACCAGCATTCCGGCCAATAGCAGACCGGCAATCAGAAAATCCACGAATCGCGCCAGAATGCGGGATGCTGGAAGAATGATCCGGGGGAAATAGCTTTTCGTGATCGTGTTCTGTTCGACGATGAGACAGGAAACCGAATCGGTGAGAGACTCCTGAAAGTAGGTCCAGGGCACCAGGGCCGCAAAACTGAACAGGGCATAGGGCACTCCGTCGGAATCCACTCCGACCAGCCGGCCGAAAATGACTGTGAAGACGATCATGGTGAAGAACGGCTGGATGACGGCCCAGGAAAGCCCCAGGGCGGACTGGGCATAGCGTGCGCGGATGGCACGGTAGATCATGATCCGGAGAAGGTCCCGGTACTCGTAAATATCCCGCAAATCGATGAGTCGCTTCCACCGGCCGGTCGATTCTATCAACACCTCGTGGTCAGGATTGTCACGAAATAGAAGCATTGGCATTTTCTCCGATTTCAGCTGCCCGGATTCCTTGGAGGATCAATCGCCTCGTTTCCCTCTGCGGTTTCAGGCAATGGAATGCCTGTGCCCGGCAGGCTGTTTCGCCGGCTTCGCCTGGGGTCCTTCGCACCGGCTGCGGGCCTGACCTTGATGGCGAAGTCCGTTCTCAGGGATGCTACGGGAATTTCCAGAAAGCCGTTTGCCGAAGACCTGCATTCCTCGATTCCGACGAGCTGCCCGGATGTTTTGACTGTGTCCCACCGCTCCAGGATCAATGCTCGTTTTGGAGCGAATCCGCCTATCCGCAAGGTGCCTGAGACCGAAGGGATGGGTCTTCCTTCGACCGCGTATCCCCAGGTATGGCTTCTATTCTGAATCCAGAAATGGGCCGATCCGGATTCCGGATCCTTCTGGCCGACGACTCGAATGCCCGGGTTCGACGTCTCCGCTTCGAGGTCGCGGTACCGGCCGTTATTCAGGGCGATGTCTGCCATGAAGTTGTGAAAGGACAGAACGACCGGACGGTGATCATAAAGGTCTTTCGAATGAATGTGAGGGTCCGCATACCAGTAAATCTCATACAATCCCCCGCTGTCGAGCGCGGACCACACGTAGTTGTGAAACCAGATGCCCGACAGATCTCTGTGAAGCCCGAGGCCGGATTTATCGTCGGTGCTGCCGCGATGGGGCACCATTCCTGCTTCTCCGCGGACGACAGGCATATTCAGATTCCATGCGCGGTATTGTCGGCTGTGCCACAGGTGGTAGTAGGCAGCGTCTTTTTCCATCAGCAGTTTGTCGGCAACCGGCGCGGTGCTCGTCGAGATATAGGCATGCACATCGGCATAATCGACATTGGGGTATTTCGGATTCCCCCAGAAGCCCTCGCCCGTTCGGGCGGAATATGCCGGGAAACTGTGCCAGAAGGATGTCGTCACCATGTGGCGGTTCGGATGTTCAAACGTGCAATGCTCGGCATCGCCCAGCCCGGTCGGCACTCCGAAAACTCCGCAGTGCATGAACTTCCCCAGCTCATCCGTCATTTCCCAATGTTTCGTAGAAAAAGGATCTCCCTCGTTTGTGAGTTCCCACGAGTGGATGTTCGGCGAATAGCCCCAGCGTGCCTGGGCGTACCTCCACCAGGCCCGCTGCAGCCATCTCGTCCTGTTCATCGCTCTGCCCAGCCCGTAGAACCCGTCCGGATTATCCCGTTCGCCGTTCATGGCGAAAGTCCCATCATCCTCGAGCTTGTAGTACATCGGGTCATTTTTATCCATCAGGACCAGTTTCAGATAGATATCGTGTTTTTCGGCAAGTTCCAGATACCTGTCCAGTGCATAGGGCTCGAGATCCGGAATGACGAGATCGTATTCCATGGAAGATTCCCGCAGGATCTCCGGCCCGGAGCGCCCATCCGGAAGCAGTTCCCGCATGGAAATGGAGTGAATGTAGGCCGCGCCTTTCGTCACATTCTCCAGCGCGACGTAGACGTGGGGAAGGAAACTGCGATTCCGGGAATGCCAGATGCCCTCGACAACATTCAATCCGGAACTGTCTTTCCCGTAGCCGGTGACGACGGCGCCGGTAGAAGGCTCATAGCATTTGGGATCCCATGCTTCCGTGATCTTGCCGACCAATCCGTAGTTGCGGCCGGACTTGCGTGGCCCTTTGATGTGGATTCCCCAGTAACGGATGCTCAGTTTATAGGCAGTATCGGGTTTAACCGCTTCGCGGGTATTCCAGTCTCTCATCACACAGGCGTCATGCCAATCTTCGGGATATTTGAGGTAAAGGGTCATTCGCTCCCGGTTTTGCTCCGGATCATGAAAGGGCAGGATCGCCGCGCGCGGGAGGTACCCGTCATATATTCCCCTCCCCCCGAGCCATTGCAGCCAGGCGGCTCCATATAATCCGCTGATCCATCTGCGAACCAGCTGGATGCGGTTCTTCTGAAGCTCGCCAAAATCGGTCTCAAGGCTTTTAACGGGATCCGTAACACTTCCTCCCGCGTTGATGCCCGGGCTCAGGAAGAGGCTCCCATCGTCGAACTCAAAATACCGGGGATCCCTTTTGCTGACCTTCAGGAATCCCTTTCTGGATGAGGGTAGAACGGTTAGGGAATGCATCCCGGAAACGCTGGAACCTCCGGCATCGGTGGCGCGGATTCTATAGTGCCAGGTCCCGGCGCGGTTTGGAGAAAAACGTACTTTCCATGCCGCCCTGCCTGTCGGATATCTCCATTCGTGCGTGGAACTGTCCCGCCTCTCCTGATAGTAGTGGTAATAGAATCCCGGTTGGCGATATACCGTTTTCCAGCTGTCCGGAGTGAATTCGGCGTCTACGCTGATGCCTCGATGCATCTCCTGTCGGGGATCCATGCCGCGGGGCGGGGCAGGATCAAAGGGCAGCTGAAAGTTCCGCGCCGCGGAGTTCTTTATTTCGAAGGTTATCTCGAACTTCTCGTAACTTCCAATCCGCGACGGCGCCGTGACGCCCGCTATGACCGGCGCCGCTTTTGCGCCCGGGATGAACCACCGGTTCCCGAGGAGGGCGATGAGGGCCAGAAGGAGGATTCTATACATTCTGTTCTATGGATGGCATGGATAACCGCGGTGTCAGGGCAGGGTCGTTGCCGTCAGTGCAACTCTGGGAATGATGCCCAGAATCCCATAGGCCAATGTTTTCGCAGAACTTCCGGGGATGAATATGACATCGTTTGGCAATACGGCGAAATCCGGCTTTTTGCCTTCGAGCACTGCTTTGAAATCCACAGCCAGTTCCTGGCGTTCTCCACTCTGGTTGTATCGCACCAGGAGGCCCTTGCTCAGTTTGGCTGTTTTGCTTGGCCCCCCTGCCTTGGCGATGGCTTGTGTTATTAATGTTTCCTGATTGAACTGCATCTCGAACACACCGGGATTCCGGACTTCCCCTACGACATAATAATCGATCCGCCTTCTCTGCGGACAATAGAGAACATCGCCTCCCCGCAGCCTGATATTCAAATCCGGTCTCGTGCCGTCAAAGAGTTTCTGGAAATCGATCTCGATTGCTTCTTCCTGACTCGAATCCCTTGGCATTTCAGCAGCATCTGTTCCGGGAGCATCCACGGCCGTTCGATACAGGTACCCGATCGGACTGGCGTATTCGTTAAATCCCTGGGATAGTGCGAGCAGGTCCGCAAGGTACATCTCATGCGTCATCAGAAACTGGCCGGGCATGATCACTTCCCCGAGGATATACACCGTATGGGCCCGGTACTCCGCGATGCCGACCTGTACGTGCGGATCCTTAATCAGATCGCGCTGAATAAGCTGCCGGGCGATTTCGTCCTGGAGCTGATGAGGCGTCATGCCGATCACCTTTAAGATCCCTATGCGCGGAACATGGATTTTTCCGGAGTTGCTGACTCGGATCGTCTGTTTGAACTCATAAAATCCGAATACGCTGATGGATAATGAATCTCCCGGACCGATGCGGTAATCCTCCACGCGATCCTCAGGTGGAGCTGCGCCGGCATGCCGTGTCAGCGTTCCCGACGCTATCGGAGCCATTAACAGAATCAGCCATAGGAATGCGTTCTTCATAGAATCCTTTCTGCCGCCTGGAGATTGAGGGAAACGGGTGCCATCTTTGTGGCAGCGCATGTAAAGCTGTTAATCCCTGTTGCCCATCTGCGTAGGGATGGATTCCGGCAGGATCCCCAAAAGTCCGTAAGACAGGGTTTTAACGTTGCTGCCCGGTATAAAGATGATGTCGTTGGCCAACACCTCAAAATCTTTTTGATCGCCTTTGAGAATGGCGAAATAATCGATTTTCGATTCCTGTCTTTCCCCGGTCGGGGTATAGCGGACGAGGAGGCCATTTCTCGTTTTTGCAGTCTTGGAGGGCCCCCCCGCGTACGAGATGGCCTGACTGACCAGCAACGGGGTGTCCGGATCCGTCTTATAGACGCCCGGTTTCACGACATCCCCAATAAGGTAAAACATCCGGGCGCTCTTCCTCGGGATAATAAAGACATCGCCTGCTTTGAGCGGAGGATTGGGTTCAATGAAACCCCCTCTTTTCGCTGGGTCCATGTCTATCCGGATCACCTCTGTCCCCGGCCCAGCAATCTCCGGATTTTTCATAATTTCGTCCTGACGCGCGGCACGATTGATGGGGACATTGAGCATCGGCAATTGTTCCGCATAGGGTATTGCGCCGGTGCCCCCGGCCGCTCTTCGGTGGAGAAAGCCGTAGCGCGCAGCCGGCAGGTCCAGCCCGCCCGCCATGAATATCACATCCATGAGAGTCAGATGCTGCGTAATCATATACACGCCCGGCAGATCCACGTCGCCGAGCACATAGATCGGCTTTGAGGAATAGGATTCGATATATACGAGCACTTCCGGATCGTTGATCAGCTGGAGGTCTTTCAAGCGTGCCGCGATTTCGGACTCCAGCTCCTCGGCGGTTAAATCCTCCACCCGGAGGTCTCCCAAAAACGGGAAAGTGATATAACCGGAATTGGTTACCCTGTAATTCTGGCTGAAGCTCTCGTTGCCGGTGACATCAATCCTGAGGACATCCTCGGGGCCCAGACGGTAATCGGGAGACACTCCCGGCAGACGCTTGAAATACATTTGCATCGGCGAGTCCAGGCCATTGTAATTAGAAATCAAATTGAATCTTTTCATCGATGTGTAGTTGTCGGGAAATTGCGGGTCCCCGGACTTGCTTGTCTGGCTCCAGGAGGATCCGGGAGCGAACATCAAATAAAAAAGCGCCAAAAGAAGCATGGGCTTCATGCCTTAACCTCCCAATACGGAAAGACGCTGCGGGGTACAGATGGATGATCACACGGCTTTTGGTGGTTTTACCGGGAATTTCTGGCCATGATCAGTGACATTGAACTGCTTGTTAGGCGGTCTTATCCACCAACTGCAGGAAAAATTTGGAGTGCGTGTCCCAGTTATACCGCGATCGAACAAGGTCCAGAGCATTATCCGCGATCTTTACTGCTCTGTCCGGCTGCTGCAGCAAGTCAATCGTCGATCCGGCAAAATCTTCCGGCGTGTCGGCAAGTAACAGATGCGTGCCATTTTGAACGTCAAGGCCTTCGGCCGCCTTCGTTGTGGCGACTACAGGGGTGCCGAGCGCAAAGGCCTCGAGAATCTTGAGGCGGGTCCCGCCTCCTGTGCGGATCGGTGCGATGCTTACGCTCGCCGACGAAACCAGTTCACGAATATTCTCTACGCGCCCTGCCTGCACGACATTTTGCATCTCGGACAGCTTTGCTGATCCGGGATCTCCCGTGATGGTGAGGCGCACGCCCTTCTGCCTCCCCAGGATAATCGGATAGACGTGATTTAGAAACCAGGTCATGGCGTCCAGGTTGGCTGAATAGCGGAGTGATCCGGCAAAAATCATGGTATTGCGGACGCGCTCGACGGGCGGCCTCGCCCGATAGCTCTCCACATCGATGCTGTTCGGAATAACATGAACGGAGGAATACCCGGGAACAGCCTCGGCCAGCATTGCCCGCTCGATGTTTGAAACAACGGTGCACGATCTAAAATGCCGCAACAGATCTGCAAGGAACCTCCGGTGCTTGAACCATCGCAACCGTATTCGAATATTGTGGGGCAAATACCGATTACCGGGATCGGGTGGATGAAAGGAGCCAAGCTCCACTTCCTCGAAGATGGCTGGAATGCCATCAAAGCATCGATAGTAGCTTGCCATCTCCGTCTGTGAAGCAATAACCAGGTCAAACCGGCCTTTGTCGACTGTCCGTCGGATGAGCGATGCCATTTGCGGACTATGGGTGTCCACAATCCAGCGCGGCCGGGAAGAGAGGTAACCGCGCTGCGCGCGGGGACTGCGGCGATCGAATCCCCTATATGGAGTGACCAGGATTTCCTCGGGTCGCGGACTGGGATAACTATGGGAGGCAACGGTTTCCTCAGGATTGAAAAAGCTGATGAGCGTTATTCTGTGTCGGTCGCAAAGTGCCCGGAGAAGATTCAGAGCGCGGATTTTGGAGCCGTTGTCCGGCGGATCCGGATACCAGCGCGACAGGAAGAGTATGTTCATTAATAGGCGCCGCGGCTGCGCAGCACGGCCGGGAGGGTCTGCACGAACAGGATCTGCAGATCCAGCCAGATGCTGTAGTTGCGAATGTAGTACATGTCGAGACGGATGCGGTCTTCGTAGGAAATATCGGAGCGGCCCGAAACCTGCCAGAGTCCCGTGAGTCCGGGCTTGACGGTTAGAAGGCTGATTCGCCGGGGACCATATTTGTTTTCCGCCTCTACTGCCGTGATAAAGCGCGGACCAACCAGGCTCATGTCTCCCAGGAGGACATTGAAGAGCTGCGGGAGTTCGTCCAGACTGGCTTTCCGCAGCCAGTGGCCCACCCGCGTCACCCTTGGGTCGTCCTTCAGTTTGAAGTCGGTCTGAAGCTTCTCGAGGAGTTCCGGTTTGTCCCGCAGCAGGGCATCGCCGTTGAGGACCATGGTCCGGAACTTGAGCGCGTCAAAGGGACGGCCGGAAAGTCCCAGCACCCTGTGCCGATGGAACGCCGGTCCCGGGGAATCCAGCTTTACCAGCAGGGCGATGACAAGAAAAAACGGCCAGGCCAGGAGCAGAAAGGCCAGCGTCAAAGAGTAGTCCAGGATGCGTTTGACGAAGACCTCTTCCGGCTCCAGCCGCATCTTGTTAATGCTGATCAAGGGAACCGTTCCCAGCGTTCTTACGGTGACGCCCGTCGTAAAAAGCTCATAAAGCCCGGAGGAGAGCCTCAGGTTCACATAGGGTATCTCATTTACTTCTCTCCCGAGTTTCAGCAGTTCGTCATGGCTAACGGCAGTGGTGGCTACGACGAGATCTTCAATTCCGTGGGTTGCGATGATCTGCCCGATGTCCTCGACGCTTCCCAGGACGGGAAGACTCGGGCTTCCGTTCCCGGTTGATGCTTCGCGGCAGGACACAAAACCCAGGATTCGCAGGCCGGAGGCGCGCCAGTCGGCGAGGTCCGTCGCGAGTATCGCGGCCTCCTCGTTGAGGCCGATGATGGCGGCCGGAGTCAGAAGAAAACCGCGTACTCGCAGCGCGTAGACCATCCTGCGGTTGACGAAGCGGCTCAGCGAAACCAGAATGAACGTCAAGAGCCACGAGACCATCAGCCAGCTGCGCGAGACAATGGACTGATGGGACAGGAACGAGATGATGATCAGGATCATGGCGCCCATGGTACAGGCGTTGAAAATGCGAGCATACTCGGCGATGCCGCCAAGCTTTGTCTGGAGACTGTACAGATCGAAAACCAGGAAGATCAGGATCCAGCAGGGAATCATCAGCGAGATCAATCCGAAGTAGAAACCGGGGCTGGGAGTGAATTCCGGTGCGACCGTGAGCTTGACGTCAAACCGCAGCCAGAGGGCGATCTGGAAAGCCAGTGCCAATGCTATCGCATCGGTGCAGGCCAGCCAGAGTTTGAGCAGGCGCCGTTGCTTCTTCAGGGAAAAGGCAGAGGTTTTCGGAACCGCGAGGACGTTCCTTCCGAGTGCTCTGTCTGCCAGTGCCGTATTCATGCTTTCACGGATTCCTGTGCGAAGTCTTTGCCGCCTGCGCGGGCATGTGCCTTGTCCGCCGCAGGCCGACGCCGATGTTCCCTATCTACATATCGACACATGTGCCGCACCTTTGGCGCTCAATATTTGTGTTCCCTCGTCTGTATAGAGCGTCATAGATGAAAACCGCACCAAGAGCGGCAAAAGGCATGAACATGGCATCGACCGGAAGCCGATAGCGGATCAGGGTCCAGGTCATCAGATGAAGAAGCGTGTACAGCCCGCCCGTAAGAACAAGAAGCGATGCGCCCGGAATAACGGAATCGGCGCAGGTTTCCTTTTCCCGGAAACGCGAAATGACCAACCGGAGCATTCCCCATAGCGTCAGCGGCAGAATCAGACCGAACGAGAGCATGCGCGCCCGGTTGCTCCCCGAGCTCGAACCGGCTTCCGGCCAGAACTTGAAATACTCCCTGGCCCGGCTCAAAGAGAGAAGGAGGTAGCGCCGCGGATCCTCGCGAATGAAATCGAATCCCCTCTGGCGAAGCGCGTTATCCATCTCGGCTTCATTCAATCCGCGCAATTCCTCGGGGATGAGGGCGCCGTACCGCTCCGAAGGCAATATGGGGATGAAGTCCGTCCCGTGAACGGGGTGATTGCCCCAGAAAAACGCGAATCCGGAATTAGTGTTCAGCAGGACAAAGGTGCCGAATGCTTTGTAATTGCGGATTGTCCACGGGGCGATGCACGCCAGCAGCACGGCGATCGATAGGGCGAACCGGCATACCGCCTGCCTCGCCGATAGGGATCGGTTGAAGCGAAGAAGCCTCCACGCGATCCAGACCAAAACTGCGGGAACCAGCAGCAGAAAAACCTGGCGGAGTAGAACGGCCATTCCGCAGGCCAGTCCCAGAAAAATCCAGGCGCGCATGCCCGCAACCCTGTAGGAGCCCGACGAAGCCCCCGTCATCGCGATGGATATGTCCAAAATCCAGAGAATAGCCACGATGTACAGCGACTCGGTCATCAGGGCGCCGCCGTAAAAGACGAAGTAGGGGTAGAAGGATGTTAATGCCGCCGCGACCAGCCCGGAGCGCGGGCCAAACAGCCTCCGGCCAATACTCCAGGACAGCAGCGGCTGCAGGATTCCGGTCAAGACCGCCTGAATCAATCTTGCCGCAATCGGATGAATCCCGAACAGCGCATAGACTCCCGTCAGATAGAGAACATACACGTAGCTCCAGTGCGCCGTCGGCTCGCCCGCCGCCGTCGCCGGCCACCAGCCGGTGCCGAAGCTGAAACCGTGCCCCTCCAGGACGCGGCGCGACAGTTCATGATAGGAGACCTGATCCGCTGCTCCCGAAAGCGGGACGACCTCGTTGCCCTGATAGAGGGCCGAAGCGATTCTTGCCGCCACGGCCAGCAGAAGGATTGCCCAAAGGAATCGTTTCATACGGAAAGAGGGCCGGTCCGGGAACTCACTTTCGCGCATCCCGGTATATGTCGACGAGCCTGAGGGCCGCGGCGCCCCAGCTGTGATTTTTTTCGACGAACGCCCTGCCATTTCGGCCGATGGCCAGGCGCAGCGGTTCGTCCTGCAACAAACAGAGAATGGCATCCGCCAGTTGCCGGTCCCCCCTGACAACCAGAAGATCCCGCCCATTGACGATCTGCAGCGCCCTGGTCGCCTCCGGCGTAGAGACCACGGCCGTGCCGCAGGCCATGGCCTCCAGGACCTTGTTCTGAATGCCGACGGCATACCGTATCGGAGACACGGCGACTGTGGCCTTCCGCAGGAAAGGGCGTATGTCCTCGACGGTCCCGGTGATTTGAATGCGTGGATCGCCGCTTCCCGGACGAGTGACACTCGCGCTCCCGTTCTTTTGAAAAGGAACGCCCAGCTTGACGATTTCCGGCGGGGGATCCTTCCCGACGACCCAGAGCCTGGTTTGAGGCAGTTCCTCCCATATCTTCGGCAGTACGTCGTGGACGAACCGGACCACGGCCGTGATATTGGCGTGATAGCTCATTTTTCCGGTGAACACCAGGGCGTGGGATTCCCTGGCGTCGCCTGCGGGCGAAAAGTAGTCGAGATCCACGCCGTTGGGAACCACGGCGATCTTTTCCGGAGACAGACGGGCGGCATCGGGCCCCCGCCCTCCGTTGCGCCTTGCGGCCAATCTGAGAAGCCCCTGTCGATCGGATTCCGACGTGACCACTACCCGGTCAAACCGGCCGGCAAGCCGGCCTTCATATCTTTCATT
>CAZTHE010000004.1:0-6264 GCA_964613495.1 uncultured Acidobacteriota bacterium
ATACAATCACTTACCTGAAAAATAGCGTAAAGGCGCGCGCGGGGGGTATGGTGGGCTGTGTAATGGAGATGGAAAATCACCAACATCACCATCCTTACCATCCTCTCCCGGCCAATTTTGCTGCCGCTGCGATGCGATTTCGGATGTTCATATCCATCCTTGTGTAGATAACTTGTGACCTGTCGCCTATCTTCCAAAGCCCGTCGCGCTTCTGCGCCGGGTTCCTGGTAGCGACATATCCGGCCTCCTCCAGGCGGTACGGAATCTGCCTGCTGTTCCTCCGATCCAGTAGCCAGTCGTGGAAGTCGCCCTTGGCCTTCCCCGCGATCTCGGCGATCGTGACGGCATCCGGCCTGAGCAGGGCATCGAGCACGTCGGCGAGCTCCGCATCCTCCGGTGCCCGGTTGGCATCGGCGATGGCCCAGAAGGCATCCGTCTTTGGAGGAGGGGCTTTCGGGTCGAAGTTTGAGAGGTCGATGGACCGAAGGAAGGCCCCGACGTGCCCGCTGCCGCCGGAGGCATACCAGGTGTAGAGCTTCGTCCAGTAGTCGGGCGGGAAGTCCTCCTTGCAGAGGTCCGTCCAGGCGACGTAATGCCGCCTGTCGTCGGGAGGAAGGTAGATTCCGTCCGTCTTATGGTTGGTCGTGATGACGACGCCGCAGACGTTAAAGACCGAGTATTCCCGGAGATTCTTTTCGTCGCACCGGAGCACGTCGGGCGGCGCTGCCGTGTACGTTTTCATGTGGTCGTAGAAAGCAAAACGATCCACGTCTCCCAGGTCGCGGGCCTCGCTTACTCGAAGAATGACGGATTTCACGAAGCCGTTGAAGCGCCCCAAGAGGTGCGCCGGGCTCACCTCCGCGAAGTTCCAGTGCCCGACGGCGGCCTTGACCGGCTCCAGTATCGTATCCTTCCCCACACCTTGAAGTCCGCCGAGCACCAGAGCGTGATTGATCTTCTCACCGGGAAACTGGACCCGATGCGCCAGCCATCGAATAATATGGTCTGTCTCCGCCGGGTATAGTTTCGAGACGTGGGCGACCCACTCTATCGCCTGTCCTGGATCGCCGCGCTCCTCCCTCGACGGTCGATACAGGTTGAACACCTTTTGCCCCTTGTGGGGAATCCATCCTCCCTCGGAGACGATACGGTCTTCGATCAGCATGCTTTCGCCCGGTGCCCACGTCATTTGTTCGACCGAGCGCCTGGTGTCGATGTAGTCGCTTGCTTTCACCGGCTTGCCTTCGACCTTCACGAGCACCCGAGCGTTGACGCTTGACGCAGGCCACATCTCCCGGTCGGGGATGTGGATATAACTGTGCATCGGCATGTATGCGTAGAAGTCCTCGGGCGTGATGCCGGACGCGCCGACGGGCTCGGCGTCGGACTCCGGCTGTGCGGAAAATCCCCACTGCCCGCCGTCGCGAAGGTAGCCACGGGGTCCGGGCTTTTTGTCGGCGTCCTCGACCTTGTGTAGGAGGTCGCGCTCCGTCCATTTCGGCTCGCACCGGTCGTTGTACTCGCGCAGGATCTCCAGGGCTTCGGCATTGGACAGGTCGAACCCGAGGACCAGGGCACACGCGACGGCGAAGGTCTGGTCGTGCCCTCCGTCTCCGCTCACGGCATGGGGCATGGCGGAGACGTAGCGCCTGGCGCGTTCCATGATCGGTCCCGCATCTCTCCGCCCCGTCTCGCGGAAGAACGTCGCGCACAGCGTGTCGAGAACGGTCTGCCGCTCCTCAATGTTTGCCGAGTATTCGATCAGGCGCTGCCCGGTCACGGCAAAATATCTTCCGTGGTCGTAAACCTCGATGGCGGGCTCTTTATCCGGTACGAGTTTTTCCTCGGTGATCTTGATTTTCTTGCCGTTCTCCAAAGGCCATCGGCCCCGGACCCACACCTTGACGCCCGTGCCGCTCGGGCTCACCTCGGAATAGGAGTCGAGCATTGCCAGCCACCCCAGCGCCCACGGTGCGATGGTGCCATTGGAGGTGCGGCATCCGTCGAAGTCGATACCGCAGAACGGGTCTTCGGCGGTGAAGACGTAGCCCACGCCTGCGTGCCCGTTACGGTTGGAGATGGCATAGTCGAATGCGGTCCAGGTCTGCGGATCGGTGCTGCTCGCTGCCTTGTTCGTTCTGGGATTGATGGGGAGCTTCCTGCTTTTGCCGTCCGCACCGTCCGGGACCATCTTCCAAAGGACCCACTGCGGGCGCTCGCGCAGCTCACCGGGAATTTTTGCGGTCTCGCTTGCGCTCAATAGCCGTTCCTCCACTTGTCGAATCTGAGCTTCTGCTTGGCAAAAAAGCAGGCGACGGTGTCCAGGTGCAGCAGGTCGGCGACGATGACGGCAATGAACAGCGGGCGCCCGAGGATGACAAGTGCAAATTCCCTGCGGGTCATTGCGCCCCGAGCGGGCCACAGGTGTATACTTGGGATGTCGTTTGGTGAGATGTGGGCGGGTATCCTCGGGGCTGAGGGGCCCGCCTTTTTTGTGTCCGTCATTTACACCTCGCGATCTCCCGGAGGTCCGCGTCGGTGAACCGGACATACTTCCCGACATGACGGTGGGGAATTGCATCTGCAGCCGTGCGCTCATATAACCAGCGCTGCGGCACCGATAGCATTTGCGCGGCGGCCTCTACGTCGTAGAGGCGGAGCGGTTGCGTGGTCCCCACTTCGGCCAGGACCTCCGCGACCACGGCCTTGACCAGGGTCTTGAGGTAGGCATCAAGCGGTGCTTGCGTGTCCATTATTACCTCTTGGATATTGCTTTGCGATTCTCGGCGAATCTCTCGACCTCAGCACGGTTAAACAGCCGGACGCCGCTTGAGGTTCGCTCCGCCTTGAGGTATCCGCGAGCCTCGTAATACCGAACGGTTGCAGAGGTCACATCGAGGATGCGCCCCGCGTCCGCACTCGTAAGTTTTTCCATTAAACTGCCTCCTATTTTGTTCTTTGTTGTTTGTCGCATGATGATAATGATAAAATGACACCAATGACGTATGCTACGTCACGAAGCGTCATATATGTCATGGAGGTATTTTTATGGATATTCGTGGAACGTTACCGGAAGAAATGATTCTGGAAAGCGGCGACCGTCCGGGGCTAATCGGCGGTCATGGTGTGTGGCCGCGGTTTAGCCAATACGAAGCGACCTGTTTTGGAAAATGGAGGCTATATATCAGACCGGCGGTAAACGCTAGAATTGAGTGGTATAGGCCCTATGACTATCAGCCCAGGATTATGCTGGATTATCTAGAATTGGCATCGTCACTTGAGCGAATTGGCTTCGGTCCTTGGAGCGAGCACGACACCAAAAATATAAGACGCCTCAAATACACGGAGCATGCAAGGGTTTTAAGCGAAGAGCAGGTCCAACTTAAAGTAAAAAGAATAATCGAGTTTTGCCAAAAATATGGACTTCTCGGTCTGTACTGGGAAAGGCTAGCGCATCTCGTCGGCTATCAATATACGCCATATTACCACCCTCCCTATTACAGCCACCCCCTGCCCCTAGTAGATCGCGAGAAACAAAAATTCAAAGACGAAGCGTGGGTTAAAGCTGTGTCCGTCGCTAACTTGTTCTTTGAGCGCATGCCGCGACAAGAGGTTCTAAGAAGAGCCACAAAGGTGCTTGAGCCAGACGATCCTAAAATGGATGAATTCTGGAGGGGCTATAGCGAATGGGTGAAATGGATAGAAATTGACGCACACAATTTTTTGCAAACGTTTAAAGCCTGGAGCCTGTTTTTCTCGTCCAGTCAAAGCCCCGGCGACAATTCCACATACGACAAAAACCGCCGCCATAATTACTCTTGGGAGAAGCACCTCCAGCTTCTTTCAATAACAAGGCCAACGGGCATTACTGTTTCCTATGACCACAACTGGAAAGTAGAGTATATTTTTGATTCCCTCAGTTCGGCCATTCGATTGCTATTCATACAAAACATCATCTCCCGCGAGCCCCTCAAGGCATGCGGCGAATGCGGAGCGCCTTTCATATCCCAAAACCCCCGTGCAAAGTATTGCTCGGTAAGCCATGAACACCGAGCTCGCCAGCGCCGATATTTGGACAAGCGCAAAGGACGCCGCACTAACAAAAACTAACAACTCAACCGGAAAAGTGGTTTTTTGGCGTTTTCAGGCTTCGGGAGCGTTTTTTATGCCCTCGGAGCGCCCTTTATTCATGCGGGTTCCGTAAGCAATAGGAAATAGCCGTAAACAAGCGGGAAAACAGAGGGGTCTCCGGAACCGAAGGTCGCAGGTTCGAACCCTGCCAGGCGTACCACCTTTAATCCCGCATTATTCATGATGGTTCGTCGCGACGCGGTGCAGACGGGCGTGGCTGCACGGCGCGCGATGGGAGGATTCCGGAGGCGGTCCTGCAGCGAAGCTGCAGGCCTCGACAAGTACGTCGAGGAATCCGACCGAGCGCGCGCATAAAAAGCATGCGGACGCCGCGGACATGCCCGTATCCGCCGCCGCAGCAGAAGCTTCATGAATAATGCGGGTTAATTGGTCATCCGCTGATCAGTGTCTTCTCCGATACGACCTTGGCCTGGGTGAAAAGCATCAGGTAGTCGCGGCCGCCGGCCTTGGAATCGGTCCCGCTCATATTGAAACCGCCGAACGGATGAACGCCGACCAGGGCTCCGGTGCATTTTCTGTTCAGGTACAGGTTCCCCACGTGGCACTCCTCCACGGCCTTCTGCAGGTGCCCCTGGTTGCAGCCGTATACCGAACCGGTCAAACCGTAATCGCTGTCGTTGGCGATCCGGATCGCCTCCTCGAGATCCCCTGCCTTCAGGACGGCGAGAACGGGCCCGAAAATCTCTTCCCGGGCTATGCGCGCCGAAGGGGCCACGTCGAGGAAAACGGTCGGCTCTATGAAAAATCCTTCTCCCTCCACGAGGCCGCCGCCCGCGACCAGCCTCGCTTCTTTCTTCCCTGTTTCGATATATTGCAGGATCTTGTTCATGGCGCTCTCGTTGATCACGGGGCCCATGAAGTTGGCGGGATCGCCGGACGGGCCGACTTTTATTCGCGCGGTCCGTTCGACCAGCCGCTCCACGAAGTCCGCGTATATTTTTTCGTGCAGGATGAGCCTCGAACAGGCCGAACATTTCTGGCCCTGGTATCCGAAGGCGCTGGCAATCACTCCCGCCAGCGCTTCTTCCAAATCGGCGTCCTCGTCGACGATGATGAAGTCCTTCCCCCCCATCTCGGCGATCACCCGCTTGATCCATTTCTGCCCGGGAGCCAGCCGCGCGGCTTCCTCGTTGATTTGGATCCCGGCCTCCTTGGACCCCGTGAATGCCACGAACCGCGTCCGGGGATGTTTGACCAGCGCGCTGCCGGCCACCGACCCGCTCCCCGTCAGGTAATTGACAACGCCCGGTGGAAGGCCCGATTCCTCCAGGATGCTCATCACAAAGGCGGCCACGGCAGGAGCGTCCGAGGACGGTTTGAGCATCACCGTGTTGCCGGAGACGAAAGCGGCCGTGACCATCCCGGTCAGAATGGCGCAGGGGAAATTCCACGGCGGGATGACGGCTCCCGCGCCAAGCGGGATATAATGGAGCTCGTTTATTTCTCCCGTGATGGGGATCAGCGGCTGCGATTCGGCATAGCGAAGCGCCTCGCGGCCGTAGAATTCGCAAAAATCGATCGCTTCGGCGGTGTCCGCGTCGGCTTCCGGCCAGGTTTTGCCGGTCTCGAGAATCATCCACGCGTTCATTTCCAGCCGGCGCGCCCGCAGGTTTTGGGCGACGCGAAACAGGACATCCGCACGGTGGCGCGGCGAAAAACGCTTCCACGCCTCGAACGCGCGGACGGCGGCATCGACGGCGCGGGAAGCCTGCTCCGGGGTGGCCTGCTGGAAAATCCCGATCGTTTCCGATCTCTTGCTGGGATTGATGGAGTGGAATGTCCGATCCGACCGTAGCCGCTCGCCATCGATAACCAGGTCGTACCGGCGCCCCAGTTGAGACCGGACAAGTGCCAGTGCCTCCAACTGGCCGGAGCGGTTGGCTTCCTGACTGAAATCCAACAGATTCTCGTTTCGGAATGCTGAGTTCATAGGCCACCTCCTGAGACTTCATGACGAAAATAGCAGTCGGGCACACGCGCCGATCGCCCTCCGTATCCCGGCCCGGAAACGCCTCGGCCCCGTCCCCGGTTCCGGAGGCTCAGATGACGCCTCCTTTTTTAAGCTTTTTGAGCTTCACGGGACCGTACCCCAGGTGTTTCAGGTAGACGAAA
>CAZTHE010000004.1:6274-6812 GCA_964613495.1 uncultured Acidobacteriota bacterium
CATTGTCGTATCCCACCGGCCGGCAAGCCCATTTGGTCCTCGGGGGCGTTTCGGTCAGCTTGTACTGGGACTGGGCGACGACGACGGGACCGAAAACCGGATCGTCCACCGGGGTGAAGAGGCCGCGATCGATCCAGTTCAGGTCTTGAAGCGTTTTCATCGGGTCGACGACGGGCGCCACGACGGTGGTGATGGGAGCCATCCGGCCGTCCCGGGCATATTCAACCGACATGTCCACGAGCTCCTGGTTGGTATATTTTCGGGTTTCCGCAAACACCAGGTCCGCCCATTTCAGCTGTTCTTTTTCGGACATGAACGGGGCCATGGTCTTCCACCCTTCCGCGCCCCACTCCTCGTATTTGCCGATCATGTCGACGAAGGCTTTCCATTGTTCCAGCCTCAGGGCGCCCAGGAATACGGCCCCGTCCCTGGTGGGAGCAAAGCAGTACAGCCAGCCGGCGATATCGAGGTTGCCGAAGCGCTCGCAGACTTTGCCGGTTTCCTGGTACCACTGATACGCCCAATCGTCGAAACTCGC
>CAZTHE010000004.1:6822-64626 GCA_964613495.1 uncultured Acidobacteriota bacterium
CGCAGTCCAGGGCCTGCCCTTCGCCGGTGATGCCTCTCCAATACAGGGCGGCCAGAATTCCCACGGCCATGAATTGTCCGGCGGGCGCGGCTCCGATCCAGGGCCCGGACTTGGTGGGAATCGCCCATGGCATCTCCTGATAGGTCTTTCCTTCGGGCAACATCTCCCCCGTTGCGTAATGAATGGCGGACCGTGCTTGAATGATATTGTCATAGTCCGGCATCCTGCTCCGGCTCTTGGGCCCGAACTGGCCGAACGGTGTGATGGAAGCGAAGATCAGCCCCCGGTTGACATCCTCCAGGCTTTCATAGCCGATGCCCCAGGCGTCCATGGTGCCGGGGAGAAATGTCTCCACCAGGACGTCCGCTTTCGCCGCGAGTCCTTTGAGAATCTTCCTCGCCTCCGGTTTTTTCAGGTTCAGCGTGGCATGAAACTTATTCCGTCCTTCCGAAAGGTAATTCAGCCCCACCCCCTCATGCAGGATGCCGTAGGGTGTGCAGGTCCGCAGAAAATCCCCTTCGGGAGGCTCCACTTTGATCACCTCCGCCCCGAATTCGGCCAGGAGCGAGGTGCAGTAGCTGCCGGCGAAGCTGTTATAGGACAAATCCAGAACGGTGATGTCGTCCAGGGCTTCGCATTTTGTGTGCGCGACCTTCGGATCGTCCTGTTGCCTGAACCATTCCGCGGATGGAAGTTTTGCCATTTTATTCGCCCCCCTCCGCCGGTTTTTTCTCTTCTCTGGACAGAATCACCCCGCTCTCGCCGTCCCAGCCGGCCGGCGGCCTGCGGGAGATCAGGTCCGCCCATTTGCCCAGGGCACCGCATTCGTAGTACTTCTTGATTTGCTCCCTGTTTTTCCCGAGCTTGCAGGTCATGATGTATTCATTGTCGAAACCGATCGCGCGGACCGACCATTTGACCTTCGGAGGAGTCCTGGACATCATGACGGGGAACTCGTATTCGTAGAACGGGCCGATCATGGGATCGTCCACATACGCCATAAAGCCCCGCTGACGGCAGTGCCGATCCTCCACGATGTCCTTGACGCTGAGGATCCGGGTCGCCGCGAAGCCGTGCTTCTCGGCGAGCCGTTCAACTTCCTCCGGCCTTCTCTTCGCAACCCATTCCCCGATGATCTTGAGCAGCTCGAGCGTGTTCTCGTCGCGCAGCCGCGTGAGATGATCCCTGAATCTCGGGTCCCGGGCCAGCCCGGGCCGTCCCATCGCCGCGCAGAGACCCGAAAACTCCTCCGGCGTCGCGGCCGCGATGGCGACGAACCGGTCGTCCCGGCACCGGAACGTATCCGCCGGGCTGACGCAGACATCTCTGTTGCCCGCCGGCATGGCGGTCTTGCCCGTGACCTGCTGATACGGCCAGACCCAGGACATCATCCGGATGATGCTTTCGGTCTGGGACAGCTCGATGTACTGGCCTTGGCCGGTGCGTTGCCGGTGATGCAGCGCGGCCAGAACGGCGACCTCGCCCATGAGGCCGCCGAAGTTGTCACAGGTGTACAGACGGCTTTTCAGCGGCCGCTGGCCCGGGAACGACGACAACCAGGCAAAACCGGACCAGGCCTGGGAGGCGCCGTCGTTGGAGGGCATGTTTTCCTCGGCGTACTTCCCCCACTGCCCATAGCCGTTTTTGGCAATGTATATCAGGCGCGGATTGATTTCCTTCAGTTGCGGGTAGCCCACGTTCCACTTCTCCAGGACGCCCGGCCGCATGTTCTCTTCCACGATATCCGCCCGGGCCGCGAGCTGCCGGAAAATCTCCTGGGCCTCGGGTTTGTGGAGGTCCAGTCCCATCCAGTACTTATTTTCGTTCGCGTGGACGAAACCCGTCCCCTGTTCCCGGAAATAATCGCCAAAAGGAACGAGGTTGCGGGAGGTGTCGCCCAGGGGCGGGATTTCACACTTGATCACCTCGGCGCCCAGCTTCGCCAGGAACGACGGACCGGAAGGCCCCAGAATGAGCGTGCAAACTTCCAGCACCTTAATTCCCTCGAGCGGCGCCGCTTTGGTGTGTTTGTTCCTGAGATAGTCTCGCCAGGTCGCTTCAGCCATAAACGCTTCCTTTCTTCGTATCGCGATTTTAGCGTTGCGGCCCTCCGGGCCGGAAGCACTGCCGTTTATCGATCCGGAACAGGGAACGGGTCACGGACTTCGGGGTATAGGACGGGCTTGCCCGAAATCCGCAGCGCGTTCTGTAAGCATCAAACCGAGGCCATCGCCCCGCCGGGGCGGATGGGCACCGTGCCTTCGATCAATCGGGCGAATAACCTTACTTTATCACAAGAACGGCCCCTCGGCCGAACGGATCCGGCCGGATTCGCCCCGGCAACGGCTGAACAGATCCGCGGGGGATGTCGTATAGCCCGACCATGGCCTCCATCCGTTCGAATCCGGGCAGGGGAAGAGATCAAAATCGACTGTCTGCGCTTCGCTGCCGGCGGCTCTGATTTTGCTTCCGGTCTCCCCGATGCAGAACGTCGGCGCCGTCCCGGAAAATTCCGCATGAGCTTCCCGCCTGCCGGTCTGCGATGTTAGCCTTCGGGGCGAAAAACCGGTGCCCCCCGTTACCGGGCTGGAGTAATATATCCGGCCCGGAAGCTTGGGCGGGATGGTGCGAGCACCCGCTAAGCAGTCAGGCGACTTTGGCTGGCGGAATCTGGTCAGAGTATTCCGGGGTTGGCGTGGCTTTCCGGAGCCGAAGGCCGCAGGTTCGAACCCTGTCGGGCCTGCCACCCAATTCCGTGCTCCCCGAGCATTTGTCCGGTTCCTGAGCGGGAGGGCGCCGTCCTGTCCGCCAGAGGCAGCCCGGAGCAGGTCGGATCGAGGAGAAAGGCACCGGCGCAGGCAAAAAGGAGCTGTATTGAGAGCGGGCCCCGGCAAAGAAATGCATGAAACTCAGATCGCCACGCTCAGGCTGCCGACTCATGCCGAACACTGCATTACCGCATTATGGGGAGGCGACATGAGCGGCAGGATCCGGTCCGCTGCGCAGAAACGGGAGGCTGTCATTCTCAGCCAGTTGGTTTTCACAGGAAATCTGCCTGGTTCCGAATCCAATCCGGAGACCGGAGACTCCGAATGGCCGGTGGTTTGGCTTCAGTGCGACGCCTGCGCCGGGCGCGGCCCCTATTCCGTGCAGGCTCTGGCGCTTTCCGGTAAGGCGCCGAGGCCGGTCCGTTCCGGCGGACGCAACATCGGATTTGTTTATGAAGATGCCTTCGCACGCTATTGCCGTTTGTGGGGACTATTGCCGGCGGATCGGACCGGGTCTCGCAGCGCGCAGGCTCGAAGTGTTTTCGAAACCGCTGCCGCACTGCTTGCACAGGCCGGATTTCACATGACCGACATTGTGCGCACATGGCTGTTTCTTGACCGGCTGCCCGAATGGTACGAGGACTTCAACGCGGTTCGCACCGGATTCTTCACGGAGGTGGGGATCTTCGGCCACCGGATTCCGGCCAGTACGGGAATCGGTGCCCGCAATCCGTTTGGCGCGGCCGTGACCATGAATGTTTTCGCGGTTCGGCCCAAAAGTCCCGAATTAACAATCCAGGCCGTCGCTTCACCATTTCAGAATCCGGCGCTGGATTACGGAAGCTATTTCAGCCGAGCCGTTGAAATCGGAAGTCCATCGCATCGCTCTCTGTTGATTTCGGGCACAGCCAGTATCGCGCGCGATGGGAAAACCATGTATCCGGATGCGCCGGGAGAGCAGATCCGGTTCACCATGAATGCGATAAAAGCCCTCCTCGAATCGCGGGGGATGCGGTGGAGGGACCTCTTCCGCGGGATCGCCTATTTCAGGGATTGGGATTGGATTCCGCTTTTCAGACAGGTGGCCGCCGAATTCGGTATAGCGCCCTTTCCACTCGCCGTCGCACAGGCCGAAATCTGCCGCCCGGATCTGTGTTTCGAAATTGAAGTGGATGCCGTGCAGGTTCGTCCCGCGTAGGACCCCTCAACTCTCTGATGCGGCGCTGTTCGATAGCTTCGGCCTGAAGGGACCGGGCGGCTGCCCCGGCATGAAGGCTAACGAGGCCGGCGTGGCCGCACGCCCGGAGTGCCGATCGTCTGGGGACCCGGGAGGCGTGATCGAGATTTTCTTCCTGAAATCCGGGCCGCTTCCGGACGAAGCGGTGTGTCCGCAGGCTCGTTGGGCGCTCCGGAAGTGTTCGGGAATAGCGGGAACCGTTTCTGGCATGCGATCTGGTGAGTGGAGGCGGTTCGGCTGAAGGATTCGAAATCGGAGTGGACGCCTGCGATATCGGGGGCGGCCGGCTTCGCGGCCGGCCGCCCCGGCGTTTATGGTTCTACTGAGTCTGGGCCGGCCGTTTAGGAAAAGGTTTCCTGGCCACAGGCTGCTGCGGCACGGTCTGTTTTATGTAATCCGGCTGACCCAGGAACGATTCCTTGGCGAGGACCTCCTGCAGGCGGCAGAAGTGCCACGAAGGATCGGCCGTCGTCCATGTCCCGTTCCGGTAATTGTCGCAACTTTTGGGTTTCTCGAGCGGATACTCTTCGAGCGGGTCGTTGACGAGGTTGTAGAACGTACAGCTGGCCGTCTCCGGATTTTCGTCGCAGATGACTTTGTAGGTTTTGTTCCGGGCGGCCGCCTGCTTGAGGTTCGGTTTTACGGTGCTTACGGGATTCACGGTTTCCGCAAGCAAATAGCCTTTGTCGGGATCGCGCAGGTTTTTGGCCCCCTTGAAGAGAATCGGCGTGAGGGAGACCGAGTCGAGACCCACGGTGCCTTTGCCGGTCCTGTCGGGAACGGTCTTAGGTACATCGAGGCCGGCCAGTTCCAGGATGGTGGAGAAAAGGTCCACCCCGTTGATCCATTCGTCGCTCTGGGAGCCGGCCTTGATGCCCGGTCCCCGAATCGCCATCGATACGCGGACGCCGCTTTCATAGGCCGTGCCCTTGCTGCGCCCCCGTCGCGTGATGTACAGGTTGTCGATGAACTCGCGCTTTTCGCCGAACATCCAGGTGCCGTTGTCGCCGATGTAGATGACGTAGGTGTTTTTGTCCAGTTTGTCCACAGTATCCAGCAGAATGCGGATCATGGTGTCCATCGAGTTCGTCATCGCCCGCATGAGGGCTTCCGAGGAGCAGGACCCGACGTTCGCGGAGCCGAATTTGCCGTCCGGCCCCATGCACGCCTCCATTTCCTTGCGGGAGATCTCATCCATCGTGTCGGCATTGGGGATGACCATGGGATTCGGCATCTGCTGTCCCGAGATATGCGAAAGGTTGAACGCAAACCAGACGAACCACGGCTTGTCCGGATTCGTCTTCTCCTGCCCGGTGATCCAGTCGACGGCATCGGCCGTTTTCACGACGGCCGCATAGGAGGTCGGCGCGATGCCGGGCAGGGAACGGACCGGCGCCTTTTCCGTTCGATACTGATCGGGAGGATCGGTGCTGTCCTGGATGTGATAGTCCCATTCGTAATACGTCTGGACGCCCCCATGGAGATTGCCCCGGAAGAGGTCGAAACCCGCTTCCTTGGGTTTCATGCCGGGATATTGCCCCAGCCCGGCGATATGCCATTTGCCGAATATGGCCGTGCTGTAGCCGCCCTTTTCCTTCAGGTCCCGGACGAAAGAATGATGGGCATGGGACAGGTACCCCATGTAATCCAGCACTCCCGTCTTGACCGAAAAAAGCCCCGTGAGCATCGAGGTGCGCGTGGGGGAGCAGAAGGTATTTACCCAGGCCTGCGGGAACCGCATGCCCGCCCGGGCGAGTGAATTGAGTGCGGGGGTGGACGCGGGCCGGCCGTGAATCATCTTATAGTCGGGATGATTGCGTCCCGATGGCCCGTACTGCTTGACCAGGCCGTCGATCAGGCCCGGGTACATGTCGCTGGTCGCATCCAGGCCGATGTCGTCGCCGATGATCAGCAGGATGTTCGGGCGCGGACGCTCGCTGCCGGCGGTCTTCCCCGGATTCTGCGCTGCGTACATCGAAGCAGATCCGATCGTCAGCGCGGTCAGCCATGCGAAAGCGCGCAGGGTCTTTCTGAATGCTTGATTCCTCACCGGTTCATTCCCTCCGATTCGTGGTTGTCTCCAGTGTCTGAATACTGTGACATTTGTCCCATTTTGTTGTCAATCCCATAGTGACTGCGGCCACCATATTCCAGATTCCAGACAGGCCCGCGGGTCAACGATTTGGGCGACAGGGAGTCGAATTCCGGTCCCCGCGGCGTGCCCGCATCGGGCATTTCACGGCAGCCAGCGGCCGTGGCGCAGGAAGCCGTCGGCCCTCCTTTCCGCGTCCTCGACGATCGATGCTCCGTATCCCATCAGGCGCAGGAGCCTGATGGCGTTTCTGCCGGCGGCTCTTCCGTCGCGCAGCGTGTAGTCGAATTCCACGCCGTCGTCGGTGATCCGCTCCTGAAAGTGCACGTTCCGGTAGTCGTTCTCCAGGATGAACGTGAGTTCGACGTCGTGCGTGGCCGCGAGGCAGAGGCGGTTTTGCCTGCCGAGCTCCAGCAGAACCTGCGAGGATGCGGCAATCCTTTCGACGGTGTTCGTGCCGCGCAGCACCTCGTCGATCAGGCACAGGCACGGCCCGTCTCCGTCGCCGGAATCGAGGATCCTCTTGATCGATTTGATCTCCGCGACGAAATAGCTTTCGCCGTCCCTCAGGTTGTCCCTGAGTGCCATCGAAGTGAACACCGTGAAAAGGGAAGTCGTGTACCGGCGCGCGAGGCACGTGTAAAAGGATTGCGCGAGAATGGCGTTCACGGCCACGGTTTTCAGGAACGTGGATTTGCCCGATGCGTTGGATCCGGTCACCAGGATGGGCCGGTCGGTCGACAGCGAGTTGGCGACCGGATCGCGGATCAGCGGGTGATAGAGATCCACGAACTCGAGGCGCCTTCCGCGGCCGGAATCGCCCGGCAGCAGGTCGGGTTCGCAGTAAAACGGAACGCTCTCCCTGAAAGACGCGATCGAGATGGCGCCGTCCAGGAACCCGAGGGAAGTATAGGCGTCCCAGAGCGCGTCCCGGCGCAGGTATATTTCGCTGCGGAGATTTTCGTAGTCGATCAGCTCCCGAAGGAGCAGGATCCTGACATATTCGAACAGCAGGTCCGCGATCGCGCCGCTGCCGATAAAGAACAAGAAGACCCTGCGTCTGCCGATGGCGCGCACGCTCTCGTACCGGTGCCGCAGCGCAAGCCTGAAATCCCGCAGGCCGGGCGAGGCCAGCTGGCCGTCCAGCATCCTGCCGATGGATTGGACCAGTTGCACGATATACCCGAGCGCGGCGAGGTCCGCCCGGATCTCCGATCTCCTGCTGTAATACACGAACATGTTTGTCGCAAAGGCAAGAACGATCGCCAGCGCTCCCAGTCCCTGGCTGAAAAAAAGCAGCAGGGGCGATGCCAATGCCGCCAGGGACAGCGCCTGGTACATCCGCCTCCTCCAGGTCGACGCCGGGGCCGGCCGGAAGAAATAGTCGGTTGGATTTACGGCGCGCCTTTTCCCGAGCTTCGCCAGGGCAAACTGGATGGATTCCCGCTCGGCCCGGTTTTTTTGAAAGAAGCGGATCAGGTCGGCCCTGGCTGCCAGGACTTCCGGATCGAAGCATGGTTCCCGCAGCAGTCTGTAAAGGGTTTCCTCGCCCGCGGTGGTCTCGGTGCCATTGAGGCGCGCAAAGAGACCGTGCATCTCCAGATCGCGGCAGGTCGTGTCATCGATGGCAAAACCGGCGCCTTCCCTCCTTCTGTGGTTCAGAAAACAGCTTGCGATCGAATCGAGGTCCTCCTGCTTGTATTCCTGCTCCGGCGGCTTGCCCCAGGATTGCCGGATCCGCTCCTTCAGTTTCCTGTCGGCTTTGCCCGAATCGATCCATGAAGTTGCGACGATGAAAACAACGGCGGCGGAGAGGATCAAAAGGGCTGGATTCATCTGCGGGTCCTTTATGGCAGGTCGTAACAGGAGCGGGCGCCTGCCCGCATACGCCGGGTAATCAAGCCTGAGAGCTAATTCTAAGATCGCCGGAATTGGAAATCAGCAATTTGGATGAAAATCGCGTGGCTGGCCGGTTCCCCGTAGTACAATGCGGGCCGGAAGCTGAGAAAGCGCGGTAGGGCGACAACGGATCCATACCACCAGACACTGGGGATCGGCGGCAATGAAAAGCAGAACGGTACTGTCGGGTTTGTGTGTCTTTGCGGCGTTTTTCAATATTCTCGCGATCTTCGCGGCCACCGCGCTCGCGGCGGCGCCGGCATCCCCGGGGGTAGCCTCCGCCGGGGCGCCGGAACCCGTTCTGCGGAATGTCGCCTTCCGGAGGGCCGCCTGGCATTCCAGCGCCGCGAATTACGACAACACCGGCCAACTGGTCGCGGACGGCGTCCTGGGAGTCCTTTCGGAAGAGGTGCTCGATTCGAGCGGCACCTCCGCCTCCAATCCCAGCTACGGGCAGATGATCCCGGGCGTCGTCCACAGCGAATGGATCAGCGCGTCCAACGGCGAGGAGTGGGTATATATGGATTTGGGCGCCGACACCGGGCTGCGAAGCGTCACGGTGCATTGGGGGGCGAACTACGCCGTGGAATACGACATCCAGATTTCCGGCGACGCGAGAAACTGGCGCACGGTCGCGGCCGCGGCGGGCCAGGCCGGTTCCGCGATGGAGACGAAGCTTGCGAACGCGAAGGCCCGGTATCTGCGGATCCTCTGCAGGACGTCTTCCGGCTCGAACTACATCATCCGTGAAGTGGAAGCCCTGGGCTCGAACAGCGCCGGCTACCGGCTGGCGGCGCAGCCGGCCCCGGGAGCGGATGGGACCCAGCGGCTGACGGGAGGGAACTGGACCATCCAGCGCGCGTCGCTGGTCCGGACGGACGGCGCGGTCCTGTCCCGGGCCGGCTATGACGATTCGGCCTGGCTTCCGGCTGCGGTGCCCGGAACGGCCTTCGTGTCCTGGCTGAAGGCGGGCGCGGTCCCGGACCCGTATTATGACGACTGGCAGTTCCAGGCGTCCGACATATTCTTCACGGCCGATTTCTGGTACCGCAATTCCTTCGATATTCCGGCCGCGCAAAAGGGCAGAAGCGTCTATCTGAATTTCGACGCCATCAACTGGAAGGCCGACGTGTGGTTCAACGGCCGGCCGCTGGCCAACGGCCTTCCGGGCTACGCGCATTCCATCGAAGGCGCCTTCACCCGCGCGAAGTTCGACGTTTCGGCGCTGGCGAATTTCGGCGGACGAAATTATCTGGCGGTCCTGATACACCGGAACAGGACGCCGGGTCTCGTCACCACCCAGGGATTGGCGGAAGGCCCCCTTCCCAACGGCGGCGAACTGGGGCAGGACAATCCGACCATCCATGCGGCGGTGGGCTGGGACTGGCTGCCGACCATCCGCGGCCGCGATACCGGAATCTACAACGACGTGACCGTGACCTACGGCGGCGCCGTCCAGCTGGAAAACGCCTGGATGGATACCGACCTCGATATCAGGGAAACGTCGGCCAATATTTCGGCAAAAAACCTGGCGGCCGGTAAATCCGTGACGCCGCTTGCGGCCGAAAACGGCCAAAACCCCGGAAGCGTCACCGACGGCGACGAAAGCACCCAGTGGATCGGCGGGGACGACGACGGGGACGGTTTCACGGTGGACCTCCGCGAAGTGACGGCGATCCGGAGCCTGCAGATCTTCTGGGGCAGCGAGGCGGGCGGCGCGGCGGCCGCCGCGGAGGACCGGCATCCCGCCAGGTTCAGGATTCAGGTGTCCGAAGACGGCGCGGGCTGGCGGAACTTCGATTCCTTTGCGGGAGGCGAAGTGAGCACCGGGTGGTTCGGCGTCCGGCGCGCGGACCCCGACCCCGGCACCGGGGAGTATGCCGGATTCGATATTTCCAACGACGTGCGCGGGCCCGTGGCGACCGTGAAGGTGTCCTTCGCGGGAAACGACGCGTTCCCCCTGCGGGTCCCCGTGGCCCAGCAGGCCCGGTATGTGCGGTTTGTCAGCACGCGGCGGAGGCAGGTGGAACAACAGGGCGGCCGGACGGTGGCGACCCGGGTCCGCGAGATCCGGATCTACGCGGAGACGCTGGAGGAGGTGGGCCAGAGCATGGTCCGCACCTATGCGCTGGACGCTTCGAAGGCGGATCTTACCTTCCGGACGGAGGTGCGGAACTACGGACCGGCGGCCGCGAGCATCGCCGTCGACGGCGTCCTCACGCCGGGCAATATCCGTTTCTCCAGAACGATCCAGGTTCCGGGAAACTCCCGGCAGGATTTGGCGATCGGCGGCATCGTCCTGAAAAACCCGCGGCTCTGGTGGCCGAACACTTACGGCGCTCAGCCGCTGTATACGGCGGAGGTGACCGTCCGAGCCGGCGGCGCCGTGCAGGGCCGGACGCGCTTCAAATTCGGTGTGCGGGAATTCGCCTACCCGATCGACGGCAACCGCCTGAGCATCTACTGCAACGGCACCCGCATCGTGGCCAAGGGCGGCAACTGGGGCATGGACGACGGCCTCAAGACGGATACCCCCGGGAAGTTCGACGACAAGATGCGGCTGCACGCCGGGCTGAACTACACCATGATCCGCAACTGGGTGGGCATGACCAACCACGAGGCCTTCTACGACGCGGCGGACAAATACGGCATTCTCCTCTGGGACGACTTCTGGCTGGCAAACCCCGTGGACGGCCCGAACCCGGACGACGAAAGGATGTTCCTCGATAACGCCCTGGACAAAATCAGGAAGAACCGGCACCACGCCGCGCTGGCGCTGTATTGCGGCCGGAACGAGAGCGGCCCGCCGAAAAACCTGGACGATGGCCTGCGGCGGCTCACGCGGGACCACGACGGCACGCGGATCTACATCCCGAACTCCGCTGCGGACCCGGTAGGCAGCGGCGGCGGCTACGCGATCGCCGCCATGCCGAACCGGGACAACGGGGCGGGCATCCGGGAATATTTCGACGAAGTGCCCTACGTCACGCTCCGCAGCGAATGCGGCATTCCCAACGTGCCGAGCCTCGAGAGCATGAAGAAGTTTTTGCCCGAGGAGAAGCTCTGGCCCATCAACGAGTCCTGGGCCCTCCACGACTGGACCTACCACATGAACGGGCCTGCCAACACCTACATGGATGCCCTTCAGCTTTACAGGCCGGGCGACTTTGTCGTTCCGACCGACAACGTGCGGGGCCAGAAACCGGATCCGTCGGACCCGGAGTTCGCCCGCTATAGGAAGGAAGTGCGGGAAATGGTGGAGGCCGCCGGCAAGGCATACACGCTCGAAGAGTTCCAGAAGATCGCGCAGCTCATCAACTACGAGAACTTCAAGGGGGTGTACGAAGGGCTGACGGTCAAGCGCTCCAACGGATTCCTGATGTGGATGAGCCAGTCGTCGTGGCCGAGCTTCATGTGGCAGACGTACGACTGGTATCTGGACACGAACGCCGGCTATTACGGCGCCAGGGCGGCCAACCAGCCGACCCACGCCGTCTGGGATCCCCGGGACGATGCCATCGTTCTCTCGAACCTGACGCCCCACACATTCCACGATGTGGCCACGACCATGAGAGTGTTCGATCTGAGCGGCCGGGCGGTCTCGGAACAGACCTGGGACACCCCGGTCCTCGGCCCGGACGCTTACGGCATCCGGCTCGCGACGGCAACCGCCGATTTCGCCAAATCGTCCACGGACCTGGTCTTCATCCGGCTGACCGTGAAGGGCGCCTCCGGCAGGGTGTTCGGCGACACGCTCTACTGGCACAACTGGAAAGACTACATGCGCTACGAGTCGCTCAATCTGCTTCCGGAAGTGCGCCTGCGCGCCTCCGTCTCCCCCCGATCCGTCGTCACCGGGGAAATCGGCAGAGGCAACGACCGGTACACCATCACCCTGTCCAATCCCGGCTCCGCGCCGGCCGTGCAGACCCGAATCCGGACCCTCAGCGGCGCGACGAACGAGGACATCCTGCCCGCGTTCTACAGCGACAACTATTTTTCGCTGATGCCCGGCGAGAGCATTGCCGTCACCGTGGAGTTCAGCCCCGAATACCTGAAGGGCGGAAGGCCCGTCTTCGAACTCGGCGGGTGGAATACCAAGGTGGAACGCATTCAATAAGGGGACGTCCTCTTATTTCGAACTGGGAAGTCGAGCGCCGATTCGCGCCCGAATCGGCCGCCCCGCGGCGGCTATCCGGGTGCCTGCACGATATTGTTGATGGCCGCGCCGGAGATGTCGACGATGGCCGTGCCCCCGTCGATCGGGAGCACCACGCCGGTCATGTAGGAAGAGTCGTCGCTTGCCAGATAGCTGCAGATGCCGCCGATCTCGTCGGCGGTCGCCACCCTGCGCAGGGGCACATCCTTCGTGAAGCGCGCAAACACCCCCTCCAGGTCTGTCCCGAGTTTCCGTGCAAACGGCGTCATGGCGCCTTCGATCATCTCCGTCCGCACGCCGCCCGGGCAGATCACGTTGCAGCGCACCCGCATCGGGCCGAAGTCCAGCGCGACCTGCTGCGTGAGCATGATCAGCCCGCCCTTGGACGCGACGTAAGCCGGCATGTTGGGGATCGCCCGGATGCCGGCGACCGAGGCCACGTTGATAATCGATCCGCCCCCGGCGCGCACCATGTGCGGCACCGCCGCCTTCATCGTGAGAAACGGGCCGGTGAGATTGACGGCCAGGACCTGCCGCCAGAGTTCCGGGTCGAGGCTGGTCACGTTCGCCGTCGGAACCTGGTCTTTGGCCGCGTTGTTCACGAGGACGTTCAGCCTGCCGCCGAGCCGCAACGCCGTTTCCACCATCCGTTCGACGTCCTCGTAGCGGGTGACGTCCCCGGCCGAGGTCGCGACCGATTCCGGGGGCAGGGAAGCCGCGACCTTCTCCAGCGGCTCCGCGCGCCGTCCGGCGATGCATACCTTCGCTCCGTCCGCCACGAACCGCCGCGCGATCGCTTCGCCGATGCCCGATCCGCCCCCCGTGATGAGCGCAACCTTCCCGTCCAGTCTCATGCCGCAATCTCCCTGAATATTGCGGTTTAGGTGTAGGTGGTCCCCATGCCCGCGGTGAAATGAAAAATCGGCCGATCGACCCTCCGGATCCGCATCGGGCCGTGCTTCGTGCCCGCAGGCAGATAGGCGATGAAACTCCGCGTCATGATGTTTCGCTCGCCCTCGATCCAGAGCTCGACTTCTCCCCCGAGGTTGTGGACATCGTCCGGGTCGGAACCGACGAAGCCGAGCGCTTCCGGATACGGGTGGCTGTGCTCCTTGACGGTCCCCTCCTCTCCCTTGGTTTCCGTCCATTTCCCGGGCCAGAACCACGCCGTCTCCATATAAAACGCGCCCTGGAACACGTTGCCGTCGAGCGCGACGACGCGCGAGGCTTCCTTTTCCGAAAATTCCGGGCTCCAGGGCGCATCGCCCACCCCGGATTTCAACTCCGTCACGATGTATTTCGAGATGCCCATTCCCGCCCCTCCGTGGCTTTCTTCCTTCTGCCCATATCGATTCCCTCGGGCGTGCCCGCATCGATCCCGCTCGCACCTTCCGGATTTGGCGCTCCGGCCGGTTGCCTCAAGAATACCCCATTTTTGCGTCTCCCATAAAAAACTGTTTCGAATATTCGCATTCCGGACCGCCGTTTTCACCTGTCCGGTTCGACACCGCCTGCTCGAAGTCACCATTATTTGCCCCGGGGCCGATAATGGCGTATCTTACTTATAGGTGGTTAGGATTACCCAGAATTCCGTCTGGTTTGTCCCGCCGGGGGAGGTGCTTCATGAAATCCTATGGTTCACTCCGAGTGCTTTTTCTCTGGGTCTCCCTGGCCGTCCTGCCGTGGGCGATGGCGCAGCAGACGCCGGGGACCGGCAGCGGCACGGACAGCCCCGGCGAAGGGGAGACCGGAGTCATCCCGCAACCCAGGACCGTGACGCCCAATCCGGTGCCCAGCGTCCCCTCGAACGAGAGGCGCACGCCCCAGGGTCCGACCATCCCGGAGATCATCTACATCGCCGGTTCCGTGATGCAGGAGGACGGGAGCCCGCCCCCCTTCGGTACCGTGATCGAACTCGATTGCGGCGACACGATCACGCGCGAGGCGACGGTGGACGCGAACGGCCGGTTTGGCTTCGAGGTGGGGAGCAGCTACCGGATCGGGCGTGTAATGCCCGATCCCAGCGATCAGATCGGGGAGGACGTATTCGACGCCGATGAGGTTTCGCAGAATCCGGGTGCCCTGGGATGGTCCGCTTCGATGCGGACCACGCCGCTCTCCGTCCGGCTCCTGCGCTGTGAAGTGCGCGCGAAATACGCCGGCTACCGGTCCACTTCCGTGAGAATGAAACCGGGAACGATTTTCGGGTATACCGAAGTCGACCCGATCCTGCTCTACCGGATCCAGAAGGTGCAGGGAACCTCGGTGAGCCTGACCAGCATGCTCGCGCCGAAAGCCGCCAGAAAGGCGGTGGAGCAGGCATCCAAAGCGCTCGAGAAGGACAGGTTCGACGAGGCGGACAGGCTGCTGCGTTCCGCGATCGACACGTATCCCGAAAACGCGGAGGCCTGGTACATTCTGGGAGAGCTCAAGCTCGAGCAGGACCGCCTGCGGGAGGCGCGGGAAAGCTATTCGAGGGCGCTCGAGATCGACAAGCTGTTCGTGCGCCCTTACCTGCGCCTCGCCCGTCTCTCGGCAATGGACGAAGATTGGGAGAGCGCCGCGGATTTCACCGACCAGGCCCTGGTGCTGGATCCCATCGCGTTTCCGGAGGCGTACTATCTGAACGCCCTGGCCTATTACGGGCTGGAGGACCTCGATGCCGCGGAGAGAAGCGCGCGCAAGGGGCAGCGGCTGGACCTGGAGCGCCAGTACCCGCAGCTGCATCTGGTCCTGGCCAACATCCTGCTGCTCCGGCAGGACTCCGAGGGCGCCGTGGCGGAGATGCGGAAGTATCTCAAGGCGGCTCCCGACGCGGCGGATGCGCCCCTCGTGCGCTCGCGAATCCAGGAAAAGGAGGACCTCGCCAAGGCGCAGGCCCAATAACCAGCGAACTGGCTGTTGCTAGTTATTAGTTGTTCGTTATTGGTTGTTAGTTGTTAGCTGTCGGCGATCAGACGCTATCGGGGAAACACCATTCCACTAACAACTACCCACTAACAACTACCCACTGCCTTTCTACTCGCGCGGGGGTAGCGACGCGCGGAATTTTTCCATTTCCGCCCGGTACGCCGCCTTGATCCGGTCGATGCGTTCCTGCGGCCAGGCCGGATCCCATCCCAATCCCAAATCCTCCCCGGTGAGCACGATCGCGAAATCCGTCATCGGCGGCTTTTTGTGCAGGATGGTGGTGATATTGCAGATCCGCTGCGGCGAGGTGCAGTCGCTGCATTTTTCGGTCTTCGCGCACGGCGTGTTCACGCCGATGTTTTTTGCGTGATACGGCGAGAGGACATTCTGGATCCGGTCGAGCGCCTCGCCGGCGTCGCGGACGATCTTGTTGGCGCCGATCAGCAGGATGACCTTCTTCACGCCGAAGGCCATGCCGGTCACGCGGTTGCCCATGCCGTCGGTATTGACCAGCTTGCCGTCGAGCGTCACGGCGTTGGTGCTGACCAGGAGAACGTCGCGGCGCTCCGTCGGGAACTCCCCCGGCCGGGTAAACGCCAGGCCCGGGTTCCCGCGCTTCCGCAAAAGGTCCAGGAGGCCCAGTTGCGACACGGACGCGGCGCCGGCCATCTCGATCGACGCGGTCGGCGGGATCATGTCCAGGATCAGGCCGACGGCGTCGCTCGCCTTGTCCACGTAGATCACGGGATCGAAATTATTCCGCTTCAGTGCCTGAATCACGGTTTCCATTTCTTTGGATGCCGCCATGTCTTTCCTCCCAGTCCGCCTTTGCGGGCGATGCCTATTTCTTACCGAGGAGCTTTTCGACTTCCTTTAGTTCTTCGGGGATGTTGATCTTCTGCGGGCATTTCTCGACGCATTCGCCGCAGTCGATGCAGGCCGAGGCCCGCTCGTCGGGGGTCAGGAAGGCCTGGTACATGAAACGGCTGTGCTCTTCGCTCTTGAACAGGAACGCGTCGTTGTAGATGTCGAAGTTGTTGGGGATGTTCACCCCGTGGGGGCACTTCATGCAGTATCCGCACCCGGTGCAGTCCACGCGGACCATCCTGCGGTATTCGGCGCGCACGCGGTCGAACACGGCAAGCTCCTCGTTTGTCAGGGAATCGGGGGCGGCGTCTTTCACTCCGCGGGTATGGTCCACGAGCTGCGCGAGCGTGCTGGCCCCGGTCAGCACCGTGGATACGCCCTCGTGGTTGTAGACCCAGCGCATGCACCATTCGGCCGGGCTCTTCCGGGAAGGAGCGGCGTCCCAGATCGCCTGGACTTCGGGCGGAACCGGATGCACCAGTTTCCCGCCGCGCAGCGGTTCCATGATCACGACGCCGATGTTGCGGGCCGCGGCATAGTCGAGGCCTTCTTTGCCCGCCTGGTAGTCCCGGTCGTAGAAGTTGTATTGGATCTGGCACACCGACCAGTCATACGCATCCACGATCTCCTTGAAGACTTTCAGCTCGTCGTGGAACGAAAATCCCGCGAACCGGATGCGGCCGTCGCGCACCAGCCCGTCCATGAATTCCAGCACGCCCATCTGTTTCATTTTTTCCCACGTCGGGGCGCCGAGGCCGTGGACATGATAGATGTCCACGTAGTCGGTCTGGAGCCTCTGCAACTGCTCCCGGAAGATCCTCTCCATATCCTCCGGTTGCTGCACGTTCCAGACCGGCAGCTTCGTCGCGATCATGACTTTCGAGCGGTGCTCCCGGAGGGCTTTCCCGACGAACACTTCGCTCTTCCCGCCATGGTATCCGTAGGCGGTGTCGAAATAGTTGATCCCCTGTTCCAGTGCGTGCTGCACCATTTTGGTGGCTTCGACTTCGTCGATCGGGATGTCGGGATTCATCCCGTCCATGGGGCCCCGGGCGCCGATCATCGGCAGGCGCATGGCGCCGAAACTCAGGACCGACGTGTCCACGTTCGTTTTTCCCAATTTACGGTAGCGCATGGCTGATCCTTTCCGCTGTTCCGCTTGAAGGCTCGAGGCAGAGTCTATTTCGGAGCTTCGATCTCCGCCCGGTACCGGGCGATGGTTGATTTCAGGGCGCCGACCTGGTCCGCCAGCTCCTCTTCCGTCGGGTGCGGGTAGGCCGACATCAGCCGCATCGTCAGCTGGTCGCGGGCTTCAGCCGTTTTTCGGGCCTCGTCCGCGTCGGGGATGCCGGTCTCGCAGGCGAGTTCGTACCACGCGTGCGCCTCCATCCAGTCCTCGACGACGCCGATCCCCCTCTCGTAGGCTTTCGCGACGCAGGCCTGGGCCCTGGCGTCGCCCAGGTGGGCGAGCCCGGTACAGAACAGGAAATCCGACCGCGGCGTGGCCGTATGGTCCAGCCCCGCGAGAACCCCGGCGATCCTGCCGGGCGCCGACGGCGTCGAGCGCACCTTCGCCATCTGGTCGAGGATTTCCTCCCTGGTCGGGCGGCTCTTGGCATCCTGGGCATCGTCCGCCGCCGCGGCGGAGGCCGCCAGGATCAAGGGAAACGCAATCAGGGCAATCCGGATAAAACGTCGCGGCATGCTTCCTCCGTTCGGGTCTCATGCCCCATCGACCGGGGCGCTTCTATCGTAGATGAACGCCTCCGTACCCTGCAAGTGTCTTCTGGCGCGAATCCGCCGCCTCTGCCCGGCGCTCCGGGGCGGGCAACCCTTTTGCCGCATCCGGAGCTTCAGGAACGGCGCGGTTTCATGTAGAATCAGGCTTCAAAGAAAACACGGATCCAGGATCGGAGATCTCGATGCGAACGGAATGGAAAGAGGAATACGAGTCGCTGGCAAAATATGCGGCGGATCATCCGGAAATCGTCGTCGGCAAAACGGAAGTCTCGATCCCGCGCGAACTGCGGGACGAATTCTACCGGCGGTTCGACCAGCTGAGGCGGGCTTTTGTCGAGGAGCATTATTCCTCGCTCCCGGCCGATGTCGAGTCGCTCAGCAGGCACTACGTCGCCGTCGAGAAGGAGATCACGGAGCGCCTCGGCCTGGACCGCATCGAGATGCCGATGGACCTGTACAGCCTCGTTCACCAGCCGAAGGAAGGCATGATGCGGGTCCTCTAC
Source organism: uncultured Acidobacteriota bacterium (assembly GCA_964613495.1). Taxonomy (GTDB): domain Bacteria; phylum Acidobacteriota; class UBA6911; order UBA6911; family UBA6911; genus UBA6911. The sequence goes on from CAZTHE010000004.1 coordinate 24,998, forward strand.
AACAGGACCTTCGATCTAGTGCAGGGGAAAACGACCGTCGACGCGTTCGAGGCTCAGGCGGCCGGGGATCTGAATGCCATGGCCGGGGAACTCTTCCGGCTGGGATACGAGCACTGGGCGGCGCTCGTCGTGGTCAAGCTGCTCGAGCCGGACGAGGCCTATCGGGTCGACCTGGACGAGGATTACAAACCGTGCCTCGCCGAACTGAAGAGCATCGCCTTCGGGAGGCAGGCGCACCACCCGACGATCCGCATCCCGGAGTTCGTGCTGCACTCGCGCCGGCTGAACCGGTACGTGGCCGTTAAAATGGCATTGGCGAACGAAATCGAGTCTCTCGTCCCGCAGTACAGGCCGCCGGTGCGCCCGAAGAAGAAGACGGGAGACACGTCTCTCGCGCTGGATTCGCGTGTGATGCTGCTGTCGTTCATGGAGTCGGCCAAAGACATCCCCGTCATCGCCGAAATCTACGACTTGAAGCTCACGAATCCGGACTGGATGATGGAATGCATTTCGGGGCGCGAACTGCGGCAACCCGGGGCGATCGATCCGGTGATGCGCCACCTGGAGGCGTTGCGCCCGAAGCGGGGGACCTGCCTGGTGCTGGCCGACGGGGAAACCGATTCGCTTCCCGCGGGGATCCCGGAGAACCTGCGCCCGGTTTCGGCCGGTTTTGACGAGGCGCGGCTCCGGGCTGTGGTCGACAGCCTCGTCTGAGTTGCCCCATCCCGCCGTTTTTCAAGGGACCGCCGAGCCTCAACTCAGCAGGACGGCCAGGTCTTCCGGACGGAGATCGCCCAGGAGGCTGTTGTCCTCGTTGATGATGGCGTCGGCGATTTCCCGTTTCGTTTCCTGCAGCTCCAGCACCTTTTCCTCCACCGTATCCTTGGCGATGAGGCGATAGGCGAAGACGGAGTGCGTCTGGCCGATCCGGTGGGTCCGGTCGATGGCCTGCGCCTCCACTGCGGGATTCCACCAGGGATCGAGGAGAAACACGTATTCGGCGGCCGTGAGGTTGAGGCCCAGCCCGCCCGCCTTGAGGCTGATCAGGAAGAGTTTCGACTCCGGGTCGTTCTGAAACCGGTCCACCGGGGTCGCCCGGTCGCGGGTCTGCCCGTCCAGGTACTCGTAGCGGATGCGTTGCTCGTCCAGCCGGCCGCGCAGGATGCCGAGCATGGAGGTGAACTGCGAGAAGATCAGGGCTTTGTGCCCCTCGTCGAGGACCTCGACCAGCTGCGGCAGCAGCATTTCGAGCTTCGCGCTGGGTTCGCCCGTGCGGGCCCGGTCGATCAGGCCGGGATGAATCGCGGCCTGGCGCAGCCTCAGGAGCGCTTCCAGTACGTGCATCCGGGATTTCCCGATGCCGTCCTGCTCGATGCGGCAGAGGAGCGTGCGCCGGTAATGGTCGCGCAGCTCGTCGTAGAGCGCCCGCTGGGCCGGTTCGAGGCGGCAGAACAGCGTCTGCTGGACCTTGTCCGGCAGGTCCCGCGCGACCTGGCTCTTGGTGCGGCGCAGGAGGAACGGGCGCAGCGCCTGGGAGAGCAGGGCGCGCTGCGCTTCGTCGAGCCTCCCTCCGGAGCCGCGGCCCATCCGGAAAACCGACGCCGATCCGAGCATGCCCGGGTTCAGGAACTCGAACAGGCTCCAGAGCTCCCCCAGGTGGTTTTCGATCGGCGTGCCGCTGAGCGCCAGGCGGTGGCGGCCGCGCAGCAGGCGGGCCGCCTTGGCCGATTCGGTGGAGGCGTTCTTGATGGCCTGGGCCTCGTCCAGGATTATATAATCAAACATCTTATCCTTGAAGAACGAGGCGTCGCGCCGGAGGGTCCCGTAGGTCGTGAAGACTGCGTCGTATGCGTCAAAATGCCTGTGTCCCCGGATGCGCACGCCGCCGGTGTGTTCCAGGACGCGGAGCCCGGGGGTGAACCGCGCGGCCTCCTGTCTCCAGTTGAAGACGAGCGACCTGGGCATGACCACGAGGGATGGGGGGACCCGGTCGGCCGCGGCGGCGTCGGCGCGCAGCGCGCGCCGTTCCTCCAGGAGCGCGAGGACCTGGACCGTTTTGCCGAGGCCCATGTCGTCGGCCAGGCATCCCCCGAACCCGAACTGGCGCAGGAAATGCAGCCACCCGAGCCCTTCGGCCTGGTAGGGGCGCAGGGCGCCGTGAAACCCTTCCGGCGGCTGCGCGGGCTGGATCCCGCCGAAACGCCGCAGCTCGCCGCGCACGTGGTCGAAAAGCGCGTCGCAGCTCACCTCCGGCCGCGACGCCAGCAGGGCGTCGAGCAGGCCCGCCTGGTTGCGCCGGAACCGCACATGGTCCCCGTGCGACGTCCCGAGGCCGGCCAGTATGGAGTACTTCTCGATCCACTCCTCCGGCAGCATGCCGTAGGTGCCGTCGTCGAGCAGGATGGTATTCTCGCGGCGCTTCAGGGCGGCCAGCAGGCGCGGCACCGGAACGCGGGATTCCCCGAATTCGATGGAGCCGTGCAGCTCGAACCAGTCGATGCCGGTGGACAGGTGCAGACTGAGGGGCCTGGGATTCCGGAAGACCTTTCCTTCGGCCTCGACGTGCCATCCGTTCAGGACCAGGGAACGCACGGCTTCGGGAAGCCGCGACTGGGGCAGCATCCAGCGGTCCCGGCCGCGGTAGTCGGACTTTTTCCGGAATCCGGCGAGCTCGAATTCCCGCAGCATCCGGTTTTCCGAATCGTGGTTCCGCAGGATCCTCTTCCGCTCCGGCACCAGGGCGATGCATCGCGCGCCGCTTCCCGCCTCCAGGATGTGACCGAGATATTCGAAAGAGACCTCTCCGACGAGGTTGGACTCGTTCCAGGGTTCCTGGGACGCGCGGATGCCGGCAACCGGTTTCGGCTCCACCTCGATTTCCTTCAGTTGCAGTTCCTCGGGCAATTCCATGCGCGGCGCCGAGGGCAGCTGGAGCATCGTCTCGATCCACTCGTCCGTTTCGTCGCGGGGAACGAAGAAAGATCCTTCTTTCCCGAACAGGGAGATCCAGCGGTACGACCCGCGGTAGGGCGCGATCGTGCCGCCCTGCACGAGTATGCCCTCTTCAAAAACGTAATCCGCCTGTCCGAGGCCCAGGGATGCGCCGCCGCGGCGGAAGACGCCGCAGATTTCAAACCGGCCTCCGGCGTCGTCGGGACGCGCCTCGACGCAGAGTTCCCACGGTCCGGCGTCGTCCCATCGGACGGACCGCGGATCGCCCGAATCGGGCGTGCTGAAATACAGGCGGCCCGTCGCCGACATCGCCGGCAGGACCAGAAGCAAATCCTGCCGGAGCGGATGAAACCGGTAGCCCGGATCATAGGGGCGGGTGAACCACTTTTCACGATTGACCCCGACGAGGCGGCTCAGGATCTCCCGGTCGGCCGGATCCGGGACCTCCCCGATCCTGCCCTGGGGCAATGCCAGCGGACGCGGCTTCTTCCAGTCGCCGTTCTTCCTGCGGTCGCGCGCCTCGACGCGGATGGACAGGCTGGCGCCGTAGGCGAACCGGCTGTATTCGAGGATGTACACGATCTCGCGGTCCGCGGGCCATGCAGGGACCGGCTCCTGCGGCGTCTCCGCCTCCTTCATTTTGTTCAGCAGCAGCTGCCAGGATTCGGGCCGGGACAGCGAAGGGGGCTTTTCCCCGGGCGCGGGCCGCCAGGACGGCACGTAGGCGTCCGGAAAATCCTCTTCGTCTTCGAAGTCGGATCCATCGGCATACGCGTCGTCCGGTTCTCCGTCGAATCCGGTGGGAATGAGTTCCGCGGGGAATGAGGGCGCCCATCTCTGGAATTGCCCCGCATGATGCAGCGCCAGCAGCGTGGCCCAGACGTGCTTGCAGACCTCCTGGCGGTCCTCGAAGTAGGGACAGTCGCAGGAATAGACCAGTGCGTTCCCCTCGCGTTCCAGGTCGACGTCGTACTCCCGCGTTCCGGTGACCTTGGCGGACACGAAGTCGGGGTCGGCGAACAGGATGCGGACCGTTTTGGCGTCGAAATACTGCCTGCCGCGAATCCTGATGTTCTGGTTGACGCTCCGCGCGAGCCTGTCCAGCTGTGACATGCCTAAAGGGTCTCCCGCAACGCTGATCCCGCCTGCCGGTCCCGGGCCGCCCGGGGAGCGCCACGAAGGCCGTTTCCCGCCCGGCCGCGACGCAGTGCGTCTTCCGGCCCGGTCCTTTCCCCCCATTTACTCCATGAGGGCAAACGATTATGATACAGGCAGGTATGACAAAATTGAACCGGGAACCGCGTCCTTCGTGGCTGAAAGTGAAAATTCCCAGCGGGGAGAGCTATTTCCGGCTCAAGGCCCTGACGCGCGCGCATCGGCTGCACACGGTGTGCGAGGGGGCCCGGTGCCCGAACATCGCGGAGTGCTGGGGGGCCGGCACGGCGACCTTCATGCTCCTGGGCGGCGTGTGTACGCGCGCCTGCAGGTTTTGCGCGGTAGGTTCCGGCCCGCCACAGGAATGCGATCCCGGCGAAGCGCGGCGGGTGGCCGTCGCGATCCGGAAACTCGGGCTGCGGTATGCGGTCCTCACGTCGGTCACCCGGGACGACCTGTCGGACGGCGGCGCCTTCCTCTTCGCCGAGACCATCGGCCGCATCCGGGAACTCTGCCCGGACACGCGGGTGGAGGTGCTGATTCCCGACTTTCAGGGGAGCCTCGATGCCCTGCGGGCCGTCGTCGACGCGCGCCCGGACGTTCTGGGGCACAACATCGAAACGGTCCCGAGACTGTACCCGGAGGCGCGTCCGGGCGCGCAATACCGGCGGTCGCTGGAGCTCCTGCGCCGGGCCGGGTCTTTCGGGATCCCGGTGACGACCAAGTCCGGTCTCATGCTGGGGCTGGGGGAGCGCCGCGAGGAGATATCCGAGGTCCTGCGCGATCTGAGAGACGCGGACGTGGATATCGTCACGCTGGGGCAATACCTGCAGCCGACCCCGTCGCATTTGCCGGTGGCGCATTTCTACACGCCGGAGGACTTCGATGAATTCCGCGGCCGCGCGCTCGAGCTCGGGTTCCGGCACGCGGCATCGGGGCCGCTGGTCCGGTCGTCCTACCACGCCGAAGAACAGGGAATCGGCGGCAGCTGATTCGCGCGCTGCATGGACCGCTCTTCCTGTGCTATCATAGAGTAACAGGCGAATAGGAAAATGTCGGGAATCCGTTGGGCCGCCGTGGCGGCGTTCATTTTGTGGTTGGCAGTTCCGGCGAGGGGCGAAATCGTCCGCATCGACGTCAACGGGGCGATCGATCCGGTCACGGCGGGCTTCGTCGTGAGAAGCATCGAACAGGCGGAGGCCTCCGGCGCCGAATTCCTGCTGGTGCGGCTGCAGACACCGGGCGGGTTCGGCGCGTCGATGGAGGAAATCATCACGCGGATGCTGGGCAGCCGGGTCCCGATCGTCGTCTACGTCGCGCCGAGCGGCGCGAAGGCGGCGTCCGCGGGTTTCTTCATCCTCCTGGCCTCCGACATCGCGGCCATGGCCCCGGGAACGAATACGGGCGCGGCCCACCCGCTGATGGCGATCGGGGGATTTCCCGTCGACGGCGGGCAGGCCGGCAAGACGCTGACCGAGAAGATCACGAGCAACGCGACTGCATTCCTGCGAAGCATCGCGAGCAAGCGCAACCGGAATGTCGAGGAGGCGGAGAAGGGCGTCGTCGAGAGCAAGTCGTTCACCGACGCCGAGGCGCTAGAGGCCCGCCTGATCGATTTCGTCGCGAAGGACGAGACGGAACTGCTGGCCCGGCTGCACGGATACCGCATGCGTTCGTTTTCCGGCGAGGAGCGCGTGCTGCACACGCAAGGCCAGTCCATCACGGATGTCCGGATGACATCGCGGGAAAGGCTCCTGGCGGCCGTGAGCCAGCCGAACCTGGCGCTGTTTCTCGGGGTCGTGGGGTTGCTGCTGCTCTACTTCGAATTCACCCACCCGGGCTTCGTGGCCCCGGGCGTCATCGGCGGGATCTGCGTGCTGCTGTCGGTCCTCGGCTTCTCGTTCCTTCCGATCAACTATGTGGGCGTACTGCTGATTCTGCTCGCCATCGGGCTGCTGATCGCCGAAGTCAAGGTCGGGGGGTTCGGAGTGCTCGGGATAGGAGGCGTGGTCGCTATGGTATTCGGGATGCTCATTCTCATCGACTCGCCGGACCCCGCCATGCGGGTCGGGCTGTTCACGGCTCTGTCGCTGGCCCTGCCGTTCGCGGCGATCTTTCTCATCATCCTGATCGCCCTGATCCGTTCCTACCGGCAGAAGGCCGAGACGGGAAACGAGGGCATGGTCGGCATGGTCGGCGTGGCCGACAGCGAGATCGGCGAGACCGGCCGGATCCTGATCCGCGGGGAGTATTGGGCCGCGCGCTCCGACGCGCCGGTACCGGCCGGGAAATCCGTCCGGGTGCGCGCGGTGGAAAACCTGACGTTGCTGGTGGAAGAGGTGAAGAAATAACATCTTTGTTCACGGGAGGCGCGTATGTCACCGGTCTGGTTTGGAGTCATCATCGTTCTGCTTTATCTCTGGAGCACGATCAGCATTCTCCGGGAGTACGAGCGCGGCGTGATTTTCCGCCTCGGGCGCCTGGTGCCCAACGCCGCCGGTCCGGGGCTGATTTTCGTCTTCTGGCCGGTCTATAAAATGGTGCGCGTCAGCCTGCGGACCGTCACGCTCGACGTGCCGCCGCAGGACATCATCACGCGCGACAACGTGTCGGTGAAGGTCAACGCCATCGTGTACTTCCGGGTGATGAACGCGCCCCGGGCGATCGTGGAGGTGGAGAACTACCTCTATGCGACCTCGCAGCTGGCCCAGACGACGCTGCGCTCCGTCCTGGGGGAAGTCGACCTGGACGACCTGCTCAGCCGCCGCGAGAAGCTGAACGTCAAGCTGCAGGAAATCCTGGACCAGCACACGGACATCTGGGGCATCAAGGTGAGCCTCGTCGAAGTCAAGCAGGTCGACCTGCCCCAGGAGATGCAGCGCGCCATGGCGAAGCAGGCGGAGGCCGAACGCGAAAAGCGGGCGAAGATCATACACGCCGAGGGGGAATTTCAGGCGTCCGCCAAGCTTGCCGAAGCGGCCGGCGTGATCAACAAGGAGCCCGTCGCCCTGCAGCTGCGGTACCTGCAGACTCTGACGGAAATCGGGGTGGAGAAGAACACGACCGTGGTCTTCCCGGTCCCGATCGACACCATCAAGGACTGGCTGGAAAAAAGGAAATAGGTGCGGACATCTATGGCGGACTATTCTTCGGATTCCGGATACGAGCTGGTGCTCGACAACCGGCGGCTCATCGTCGCGTTCGTCGTGTTGATTTTGTTTTGCGGCGCATTTTTCGTGCTGGGTTTCATGGAGGGGAAGCGGCAGGGCTACCAGTCGGGCGCGCAGGCGGCGGTCGAGACCGCGGCTCCCGCGCCGGCGTACGATTCGAAGGAAACGGAGACGCCGCTGGATGCGGCCGACGCCGCGGCGCCGGGCGTGAAGGAGGACACCGAAAAGCAGCAGCTGAACTGGTACAAGAATGTCAGCGGGCAGGACCGGGAGCACGAGATCACCGCGCCGCCGGCCGCGCCGGCCGTCCGTCCGGAGCCCAAGCCTGTCCCGAAACAGGCCGAGCCGAAAGCGGCCGCGGCGTCGTCGCGCCCGGCCGTCCCCTCCGCGTACACGGTGCAGGTCGGCGCATTCCGGCAGCGCCAGCAGGCGGAGGTCAAGGCCAAGGAACTGCGCGCCAAAGGGTTCGAATGCAGGATCGAGCCGCCGCAGTCGTCCGACGGCCTGTATCTCCTCAAGGTCGGCCGGTTCAAGTCGCGGTCCGAGGCGGCCGCGACGCAGCTGCGCCTGAAGAAGAGCGGTTTCAGCTCGTTTATCAAGTCCAATTGAAGCTCCGGGGGGAACGCGGCGCCGCGTCCCCCCGGCATCCAGAGCGTTCGCCATGAAACTGCTCCTCCCGGTCCTGTCCGGCGTCCTGGTCGCCCTGTCTTTTCCCCGGCACGGCCTCGGCTGCGCGGCGTGGGTCGCCTACGTCCCGCTGATCGCTTTTGTGTTCCTGTCGGCCACGAGCCCGCGGGCGTTCTGGGGCGGCTTCGTGGCGGGCTTCATTGCGGCGTTCTCCCTGCTCCTCTGGATTCCCGAGGTCCTCATCCGCTACGGCGGCATGAGTCCCGCGCTCGCGTCCGCGGCCTACACATCGATGGCCGTCGCGCTGGCCTGCTTCCCGGCCGCGGCCTGTGCCCTGGCCAAATACGCGATGCGGCGCGGCGGGAGCGCATTCTTCCTGCTGTTGCCGTTTTTCTGGGTCGTGTTCGAATACGCCCTGAGCCTGTTTCCGTTCGGCGGGCTCCCCTGGATCCTGGCGGGCTACTCCCAGTCGGGCTACGGCCCCGTCCTGCAGATAGCGGACGTGACCGGGATTTACGGCGTTTCCTTCCTCATCCTCGCGTCCGGCACGGCCCTGGTCTGGCTGGTATGTTCCCGGGGGAGCCGGAAGGCCGCGTGGGCGCCGGTGCTGGCCGCCGTCCTGCTGACGGGCGGCGCGCTGGCCTACGGCAGGAGGTCCCTGGAGAAATGGAACGCCGTGCCTGCCGCATTCCGCGTCGCGATGCTGCAGGGGAATATTTCGGCCGACGATCCGGAGTCCGCGGTTGCCGCGATGTTCCGGACGGGCTACGTGCGGATGGCGGACACGCTGCAGCCCGGCGAGGCCGACCTGTTGGTCCTGCCGGAATCGCCGTCGCCGGCCTCGTTCGAGGTCGACGACGCCTACCGCCGGACCTTCGAGGCTCTTTCCGGGCGGTATGCGTTCGGCCTCATCTACAACGGCATCCGCTACGAAGAGACGCCTCAGGGCTCGGAGTATTTCAACAGCGCCGTCTTTCTGGGCCGCGGCGGCGCCCCGACCGCCGTCTACGACAAGATCCATCTCGTCCCCTTCGGGGAGTACATCCCGCTGGCGCGGATCCTGTCTTTCGCCGAGACGATCACCCGGGACGCAGGTCATTTTTCCCCCGGCCGGGACATCCGCGTGGCGGACCTCGGGGGGCATCCGGCAAACGCCGTCATCTGTTTCGAGGCGGTCTTTCCCGACCTGGTGCGCCGCTTCGTGCGCAAGGGCAGCCGGCTGATCGTGAACCTGACCAACGACGCCTGGTACGGCGACAGCGCGGCGCCGTACCAGCACCTCGCCATCGCCCGGGTGCGGGCGGTGGAAAACCGCCGGTACCTGCTGCGCGCCACCAACTCGGGCATATCCGCCATCGTCGAGCCCAGCGGCAGGATCCAGACCGCGACGGGCCTCTTCCGCGAGGACGTCTGCCGGGGATCGTTCGGGTTCGTCGAAGCGCAGACCTTCTACACGCGTTATGGCGATGTTTTCGTTTTTCTGTGTGCTATCATTGCGTTTGCGTGCTGGCTGATGGCGGAATGCCGCCGGGCCGCTTTTCGCAAAAGACAATTGCCGGAGGGTTAGATGCTCGAGGAACTGCAGGAAAGGGTGCGTGCCGTCGACGAAAAGATTCAGCAGGTCCGAGGGTATCTTTGATGCGGCGCATAAACGCACCCAGGTCCTAGAGCTGGACAAGCGCGCCGCGCAGCCGGATTTCTGGAACAACCAGGAGGAAGCCCAGTCCGTGCTTCAGACGCGGAGCCGGCTGGAGCGGGACATCCTGCTGGACGGGAAGCTGTCCCGCGAAACGGAAGACCTGAAGGCGCTGCTCGAGCTCGCGGGCGAGGGCGAGGACGTCCTCGCGGATCTTTCCCGCGAAGTGGGGGCGCTGGAACAGGAGGCGCAGCACACGGAGATCCGCATGCTGCTCTCCGGCGAGCACGACGCCTCCAACGCCATCGTGACGATCCATCCCGGCGCCGGCGGCGTCGATTCGCAGGACTGGGCCGAGATGCTCGTCCGCATGTACCTCCGCTGGAGCGAGCGTTCCGGGTACGGGACCCGGGTACTGGATTACCAGCCGGGAGAGGAAGCCGGCATCAAATCGGCGACATTGCTCGTCGAAGGCGACTATGCCTACGGGTACGTTTCCTCGGAGAGCGGCGTCCACCGGCTCGTCCGCATCTCTCCGTTCGGCGCGATGGGGAAACGGCAGACGAGTTTCGCTTCCGTGTTCGTCTATCCGCAGCTGGACGACCGGATCGAGATCCAGATCGACGAGAAGGACCTCCGCATCGATACCTACCGGTCGTCGGGTGCGGGCGGCCAGCACGTCAACGTAACCGATTCCGCCGTGCGGATTACCCACATCCCGACCGGGATCGTGGTCTCGTGCCAGAACGAGCGGTCGCAGATCCGCAACCGCGAGATGGCCCGGACGGTACTGCGTGCCCGGCTGTACGAGCTGGAAAGGGAAAAAAAGAGGCAGCAGCTCCAGGCCGTCGAAGATTCAAAATTGGATATCGGGTGGGGCAGCCAGATACGCTCCTATGTGCTCCACCCGTACCGGATGGTCAAGGACCACCGGACCAAGTACGAAACGTCCAACGCCGACCGGGTGCTCGACGGCGACATCGAGGATTTCATCTACCAGTTTCTCGTTCACCGCGGCATGGCGAACCGCAGGAGATAGCGAGGCCCCGGGCGCGGGCCGGGGAGGCATGGAGTGACGATGGGAACACTCGGGCGGGATTCGATCCCTTCGCGCTTTTACGGCACGCGGCGCCGCGTGTACGGCGGCCTGCTGCTTTTCGTCGTGGCGGGCGGGTTGCTGGTGGCCGCGGTGCCCGCGCTGCGCGGCCGCCTCGTTGCGCGCGTCCGCGCGCTCCGGGCTGCCGTGGCGGAGGACGCGGGTCCGGCGATGGTCCGGCTCGGCGAGGAGCAGGAGCCGCTTCCCGCGGAATACGAAAGGCTCGAACCGCAGGCGGCGCAGATCCTCAGGTCCTTGCCGGACGCGGTGCTGCAGGCCCCGCGGCCCGGCTATGCCCCGGCGCGCGCGCCGCTCCGAACCGCTCCCCGGTTGACGCGCGGGAAAGCGGAAACGGCCGAGGCGGAAACCGGGGCGGCCGAAGAGCCTCCGGCTGCGGCGGAGCCTTCCGCGGACTCGGAGAGCGGACCCGAATACCGGCAGGGGGCCGTCGAAAAAGAGGCCTACGACCTGCTGCTGCAGTCGATCCCCGCGGTCGCGCAACTGGTGCAGGGAAGCGAGGCCTCGCTCCAATTTCTCTCGTGGGACGCGGCCGGTCGCGGCGAGGACCTGTATTGGGTGCGGCTCAAATTCCGGCGGGACGGAACGCAGGACACCGAATACATCTGGCAGGTCCGGCTGCAATCCAGGCAGGTCACCCCGTTGAACTATAACGCCCGCGGCATCTCGTAGGCATGGCGATGCATCCCCGTACCGTTAAAATGGTGCGCCGGTCCCTGATCGGCGTCGTCGTCGTCGTCGCCCTCGCCGTCCTGGCCAACTATCTGCACGTCCGGGCGCAGCGCGGGCGCGCCGCCAAAAAGTCCGCCCGCGTCCTCGGCCCGGAGATGATCCGCTCCTTCGAAGGCTTCGAGTATTCGGATACGCCCAACGGCGTTCTGCGTTTCCGTTTCCGGGCGAAGCGGCTCGTGGACACGCAGGGGGGGAAGAGCATCGTCGAGGGGATCGAGGCCTTCGATTACAACCCGGACGGGAGCGTCCGGAACGAGATCCGAAGCCGGAACGCAATGTACGACCGCGAACACAATGCCGCGGATTTTTCCGGCGATGTCCGGCTGTTTCTCGGGGACGCGTTCGAATTGCGCATGAACGCGCTCTATTACGATTTCAATTCGAAGATCGCGGAAACGCACGATCAGGTCCGGTTCATTTCGCCCGCCCTCTCCGGCACGGCGCGCGGCGTCCGGTTCAATCAGGCGTCGAAGACGCTGGACCTGCGGAGCGAAATCGATTTTACCGTCTCCGCCCGGGCCGCCGGCGCCGGCAAGGATACGAGATTCCACGCCGTTTCCGACAGCGCCCGATGCATCGACGAACTGCGGCGCGTCGTGTTCGCCGGCCGCGCGCGGGTGGAATCGGCCACGGGCACGCTCGAGGCGGACCGCATCACGGCGGCGCTGAGCGCCGACCGGGAACGCCTCGAGACGCTGACTGCGGAAGGCAATGCGGCATACGAATCCGGACCGGGGAGGGCGGGACAGAGCCTGCGCGGCGGGAAGATGAAATTCGGAATCGGCGGGAAACTGTCGCTGGAGAGAATCGTCGTCACGGGGAAGGCCGCGTTCGCGGCCCGGACGGCCGACGGCTCGGAAACCCTGGAGGCGGAGGAGATCGAGGTCCTGCTCGCCGCGGCTGGCGGCGGTCCCGTGCGGATCGAGGGGCGCGGCGGCGCACTTCTCGAGCGGAGCCGCGGGGGAGAACGGGCCCGGGTTTCGGGGGATCGGCTGGAAGCCGCATTCGCCTCCGGTTCGAGCCGCCTGGAGAGCGTACGCGTCCGGGACCCGGTCCGGGCGGTGCTGACGCTGTCGGGGCCATCGGGTTCGGACCGGACCGAGCTCAGGGCCGGGGACATCCGGATGCGTTTCCGCGAAGCGGAGGGCCGGGCCGTGTTCGACCGGCTTCACGCGGAGGGTTCGGTGCGCTGGCTGTCCGGGGATACGCGCGCAAATGCGCCGAAGCGCCGGGAACCGGCGAGGACGCTGGAAGCGTCGTCGCTCGAAATGGTCTTCTCCGGGGACGGCGGTTCTCTCGAGGAGGGGATCGCGGCAGGCCGCGTGACCGTCTCCGAGGAAAAAGAGATCGCCGGCCGGCGTTCGCAAATCAGCCGCCTGCTGGCCGACAGCATGCAGTTTCATTTTTTCCCGGGCGACAACCGAATCCGCGATCTGGAAGCCAGCGGCCGGGTGCAGGCGGTTTACGAGAAGGCCGGCGGAGGCGAGGAGCGGACGGGGGCCGGGCGGTTGCTTGCTTCGAGCGAACGGATGCGGGTCCTGTTTGCCCTGGAGAACGGCGAGAGCGTCGTCGCATCGGCCTCCCAGTGGGGCAATTTCGTCTATACCGACGCGTCCCGGACCGCGACGGCCGGTCGGTGCGATTACGACGCCGCGACGGGCCTGCTGACGCTGCGGGAATCCCCGCGCATCGACGAAGCGACGAGTTCCACGACGGCGGATGCGATGGAATACTCGCTGGCGAAGAGAGTGCTCGCGGTGCGCGGCCGGGTCCGTTCTCTGCTGCGCGCCGGCAAGGATTCCGGGTCCCTTCCAATCCTGGCCGCACCCACGGCCGTCATCACGGCCGGCACCCTGGATTACCGGACGGACAAGCGTCTCCTGCGCTACGCCGGGAAGGTGCATGTTCTTTCCGAGAGCGGCCGGCTCGAAGCCGCAACGCTCGACGTTATCGACGGCGGAGCCCGCGTGCAGGCACGGGGTTCCGTCCGGCACACCATCCCGAAGAGAAAAGATCCGGAAAAGGCCGAACGATCCGATAAGCCCAAAGAGACGCGGAGTTCATTGAACGAGGACATGACCATCCTGAGTTCCAGCCTGGAGTACGAAAGAGGAAAGAACACTGCCACTTATGCCGGAGGCGTCCGCGTACTCTCCGGCAGCCTGAGCCTGGAATCCCAGGCGCTGGAGGCGGTGATATCGAAATCCGGCCAGGGGCTGGAGAAGGCCGTCGCCCGGAGGGAGGTGCATATCCGGCAGGAGGACGTGGAGGGCACGGGAGATACGGTCGACTACTACCTGGAACCGCCCCGGTTTGTCCTGACGGGAAAGCCCGCCGTGATCGAGGCGCCGGGAAGAGGCCGGACTTCCGCCCCTCGATTGACATACTCCATTGCCGATGATAGGATTCTTTTCGGGAATCGTTAGAAGTAACTTAAGTATTTATATTTCAATTATTTATATATGAAAAACGGAAGACTGTGCGCCTCCGGCCTGTGCAAGTCCTATCGGGGCAGGAAGGTGGTCAGCGATGTCGGGCTGGAGGTGGGAGGCGGGGAGGTCGTCGGTCTTCTCGGCCCGAACGGAGCGGGGAAAACCACGACGTTTTACCTGATCGTCGGCCTGATCTCGCCGGAAGGAGGGCAGGTGCGTCTGGGCGGCGAGGACATCACGCACCAGCCGATGTATCAGCGGGCGCGCATGGGCATCAGCTATCTCCCGCAGGAACCCTCCGTGTTTCGAAAGCTGTCGGTAAAAGACAACCTCCGTTGCATCGCCGAGTCGCTGAACCTTTCCCCCGACCGGCAGGAGGAGATCGTCGACGGCCTGCTGAAGGAGTTCGGCATAGTCCATTTGAGCGGGCAGGGAGCCTACGCGCTTTCGGGAGGGGAGCGCCGGAGGCTGGAGATCGCGCGGGCCCTCGTCCTGACGCCTCAGTTCATCCTGCTGGACGAGCCGTTCGCCGGCATCGACCCGCTGGCGGTGCTCGACATACAGAAAATCATCGAGGGATTGAAGGCGCGGGGGATCGGCATCCTGATTACGGACCACAACGTCCGGGATACTTTGAATATAACGGACAGGGCTTATATAATAAACGACGGAAAGATTTTACGCGAAGGAACGCCGGAACAACTGGCCAACGACGCCGAGGTGAAGAGGATATACCTCGGGGAAAACTTCAAGCTGAGATAAGTATGATGAACCGTCGACCATTCCTGCGGCAGACCCTGGATTTACGCCTGAGCCAGAGACTCGCCCTCACCCCTTCGCTGCTTCAGAAGATCGAGCTGCTCCAGCTGAACAAGCTGGAACTCCAGGAGATGCTGAACCAGGAGCTGGTGGAAAACCCGATCCTGGAGGAGGTGGCGGACCAGGAGCCGCCGGCCGAGACGGTCCTCGGGGATCGGGGCCCCGAGGAGATGGAGCCGGCGGAAGACGCGCCCCCGCAGGGCGAAAGGGACTCCTTCGACGAAATAGACTTCAAGTATTTCTTCGACGAATACCTCGACACGGGCTACCGGAACAGGGAAGTGGAGGACACCGAAAAGGCCTCGTTCGAGACGTTCCTGACCCGGGCTCCTTCCCTCGAAGAGCACCTGAACTGGCAGCTCGGGCTTTCGGATGCCGATCCCAGGCTCGCGGAAATTGCGCGCCATATCATCGGCAACATCGACGAGGACGGTTACCTGGTCCTCAGTCTCGAAGATCTCTGCGCCGTGGCCGCCTGCACGATGGAGGAGGCCGTTGACGCCCTGCAACGGGTGCAGGCTTTCGATCCCTTGGGAGTCGGGGCCCGGGACCTGCGCGAATGCCTCTCGCTGCAGCTCGAGGCCCTCGAGATGAAAGATTCCCTCGCGTACGCGATCGTGCGGGAGCACCTGCCGCTGCTCGAGGGGCACAAGCTCCGGGAAATCGCCGGCCGCACCGGCTCGGCGTTCGAGGAAGTGCTGCGGGCCGTCGACTGCATCAAGCACCTGATCCCGAAACCGGGGCAGAAATACAACAACCAGAAGGTGACCTACGTGCAGCCGGAAGTCACCATCACGAAAGTGGACGACGAATTCGTCATCCTCATGAACGACGAAGGCATGCCGCAGCTGCGCCTGAATGCCGGCTACAAGGAACTGCTGCGCAGCAACGGGGTGAACGGCGAAACCAAGGCGTTCCTGAGGGAAAAGTTCCGCTCGGCCGTAGACCTGCTCCGGAGCGTAAACCAGCGGAAGCAGACCATCTACAAGGTCTGCGTCTGCATCGTGAACCGGCAGCGCGAATTTCTCGAAAACGGTCCCGCGGACCTGCGCCCGATGCTGATCAAGGACGTCGCCGCGGAACTCGGCGTTCACAGTTCCACCATCAGCCGCGTCGTGACGAACAAATACGTCGATACGCCGCAGGGCGTGATGGAGCTGCGCAAGTTCTTCACCATGGGGGTGGAAAATCCGGACGGGGGGGAGCTCTCCATCGTTCAGGTCAAACTCCGCATCAAAAAGCTCATCGAGGAGGAGAACAGAAAAAAACCTTATTCCGACAATCAGATTGGCCAGTTATTGCGCCGCGACAACATCTTCATCACGCGGCGTACGGTCGCCAAGTACCGGGAGCAGATGCAGATCCCCGGCTCTCGCGAGCGCAAGATCGGGTATCTTTTCTGACCGCGCGGGAAGCGGCGTCCGCGCTTCGCCGGCGGCCCCGAAAGGCTGCGCGGCGGATTTACCGGGACGAGGCCCGGAACCTAATCGTTCTTCCTGGAAGGGGTATGAACAATGAATGTGGAAATAACCGGCAGACACGTAGTGATCACGCCAGCAATTCGCGCCTACATCCTGAAAAGGCTTCGCAAGTTCGTCAAAATTTTCGGCGATGACATCAGCTTTCACGTGATTCTCGACGTCGAGAAGGAACGGCAGACCGCGGAAGTCCTTCTCAAATCCAGGCTTCTGTCTCTGGCCGGCAAAGGAAGCACGGACGATATGTATTCTTCGATGATGCTGGCGATCGAGAAACTCGAGCGGCAGGCCCTCAAGCACAAGAGCAAGATCATCGAGGGAAAGCGCCAGAAAGCCAAGGCCAAGTCGGTGGCCGTCAAATCGGGAGCCGCCGATGCGCCGGCGCGCGCCAAGGCTCAGAGGAAGAGCGGGATCCAGGAGGAAGAAGCGCAGAGAAAGCCCATGGCGGTGGAAGAAGCCGTGCTGGAGCTGAATCATTCGGACTATCCGTTCGTCGTTTTCAGGAATTCGGAATCCGGCGACGTGAATATTCTGTATCGTAAAAAGGACGGGACACTGGGCCTCATCCACGCCTGAAGGCGGGCGGAGGCGGGGCTCGCGTGAAGCATGCGGTTGCGATGGGGGGCCGCACCGGCAGTCACGGACGCGCGGCCTGCCGCATCCCTGCCCGGCTCGGCCGGCGCAGGAGTGGCCGGTATGCCCGGAGGGGTAGGTTCCGCGGCCGGGGTCCGGGCGCGTCACGGGGCGGGAAACCTTGTCAGAAAAACAAGAGACGAGCGTCGTAAATCCGGAATCCGAGACGGGGGCCGTTCTGGTCCGGGAGCTGCTGTCGGATCCCCTGCTGGGCATGGAACTGGAAATCCTGCAGGGCAGGGCGAACCTGACCAACGAAGTCCGATCTCCCAGAATCCAGAAGCTGGGCATGGCCCTGGCCGGTTTCTCGGGCGTCATCCATTCGGACCGGGTGCAGGTGTACGGCAGCAGCGAGTCCTATTACCTGAAGACCCTGAGCGACGCGGAACGCGCCGAGTCGATTCACCGCCTGAAGAAGCACCGGCTGTGCTGCATCCTGATCACCAGGAATCTGGAGGTGCCGGAAGAGCTGTTCCGGCTGTGCGGCGAAGAGCAGATCCCGCTGCTGCGGAGCACGGCGCTCAGCACGGTTTCCATCGGCAAGCTGACGACGTATCTGGAAAGGCGCCTGGCTCCGAGGATGACGATCCACGGAGTGCTGATCGAGGTCTTCGGCCTGGGAGTCCTGGTCCTGGGGCCTTCCGGCATCGGCAAGAGCGAGTGCGCCCTGGAGCTCGTTTTGAAAGGGCACCGCCTGATCACCGACGACTACGTCGAGCTGAGTCGTCCGGGGGTGGACAAGCTCACCGGGTCGGGAGGAAACGTCCTCAAGCACCATATGGAGTTGCGCGGGCTGGGGATCATCAATATCAAGGAGCTTTTCGGGATTTCGGCAACCAGCGTTTCGCAGAACGTCGATATGGCGGTGCGGCTGGAGCGCTGGAATCCGGATGCGGATTACGACCGGCTCGGGCTGGATCAGGATTCCGTCGAGTTTCTCGGCATTTCCATCCCGCTGGTCACCATGCCGGTGGCCCCGGGGAGAAACGTCGCCACGCTGGTCGAAGTGGCGGCGCGCATTCATCTGCTGCGCCAGCGGGGGTACCGGCCGTTGAAAATTGACGTTTGATCCGTCGCGGGACCGGGTTCGAATGGGCGACGGCCTTCGCGACCCGCGGTCCGCATTGCGTGATGCGCTATGAGCCTTCAAGATCTTGTCGTCGTAACGGGGATGAGCGGTTCGGGCAAGGGGACCGTCCTGAGAGCCTTCGAGGACCTGGGATTTTTCTGCATCGACAACCTGCCCGTCCCGCTGATCCCCAAGTTCATCGAGGGCATTCACTCCTCGGGGAGCGACATCACGCGCGTGGCGCTCGTGATCGACATCCGGGCGGGCGACCGGCTGAACGACCTGGAGCGATCGATCGCCGGGCTGAGGGAATCGGGATTCCGCCTGACCGTGCTGTATCTGGAAGCGCGCGACGAAGTCCTCGTCCGGCGCTTCAGCGAAACGCGCAGGCCGCACCCCCTGTCGGTCGAAAAGCCGCTCCGCGACGCGATCCGCATCGAACGGAAGCGGCTGCGCAAGCTGCGCAACCTCGCCGACATCACGATCGACACCTCGGACAGCACCGTGCACAAGGTGAAGGCGCTGGTGACGGAGCGGTTCCGGAAGAAGGCGCGGCTCGAGACGCCCAGCATCAACCTCCTGAGTTTCGGATACAAGAACGGGATCCCGCTGGAGGCGGACCTGCTGTTCGACGTCCGGTTCCTGCCGAACCCGTATTTCGTCTCCCGGCTCAAGGCGCTGAGCGGGAAAGACCCCAGGGTCGCCCGGTATCTCCGCGCCTTTCCCGAAACCAGGGAATTCACGCGGCGGCTCGCGGGCCTGCTCGAGTACCTGCTCCCGAGGTATGTGCGGGAAGGCAAGAGCTACCTGACGATCGCCGTCGGGTGCACGGGGGGGCGGCACCGGTCGGTGTTCCTGGCCGAGGAGCTCGCAAAGTTTTTGAAGCGCAAGAAGCGGACGATCCACGTCCGCCATCGCGACATAGACACCTAGCCCGGGCTTTGGACGGGCTGCAACGGAGCACAGGCAAATCCTATGATCGGTGCACTGGTAGTGACGCATGGCCACCTGGGCCAGGAACTGGTTGCGGCCGCGGAGATGATCGTCGGGGAGATCTCGCATATCAAGGCGGTGACGATCGGCTGGCACGACGACGTGAACGACGCGCAGGCCGACATCGAGCGGCGCATTTCCGAAATCGACAGCGGAAGCGGCGTGCTGATATTGACCGACATGTTCGGGGGGACCCCCTCGAATATCGCCCTCTCGTTCCATCATCCGGGGACGGTGGATATCCTGACGGGCGTCAACCTGCCGATGATCATCAAGATCGCCAATCAGAAGGAAGGGGATACGCTGGAGTCGCTCGCGCGCACGGTCCGGGACCAGGGGCGTTCGAGCATCGCGATGGCCAGCGACTTTTTAAACGCATGATTCGTCAACCTGTCGTCGTCAGCAACCGGCTGGGCCTGCACGCCCGGGCCGCCGCCAAACTGGTCCGGCTGGCTTCGCGCTTCTCCAGCGACATCTTTCTTTCGCGCGAAGACGCCAATCAGCGGATCGATTCGAAAAGCATTCTCGGCATCCTGATGCTGGCCGCCTCGAAGGGGACGCGGCTGGTGTTTTCCATCGAAGGGCAGGACGAAGACGCCGCCCGGCTTGCCATTTGCGAATTGTTCGACAGCAGGTTCGGAGAGGAAATCTGATGGCCGCGAAGCCGGAAAAGATATTCAGGGGCAGCGGCGTGTCGCCGGGCGTCGTGCTGGGGCAGGTCCTCAAGTATGAAAGCCACAGCCGGCTGCTGCTCAAGGTCCACGTCGACGACGTCGAGGCGGAGGCCCGCCGGTACCTTCGCGCCATCGAGGCGTCCAAGGAGCAGTTGCGGGCTCTCAAGTCGAGGCTGGAAGCGCAGGTGGGACGGGAGCACGGGATCATTCTCGATGCGCACCTGCTGATGCTGGAAGACCGGTCGCTGAGCTCGGAAATCGTCGAAAGCATCCGCGCGGGCCACGCCAACGCGGAATGGGTCCTGATGCAGGCGACCGAGCGCCTGGTTCACGCCTACCTGTCCCTGAAGGACGAATACTTCCGCGAACGGCACAGCGACATCGAACACGTCGCCGAACGGATCCTCCTGAACCTTTCGGGCGACCGGCCGTTCAGCTGGGAGCACCTGGCCGGCGACCAGATCATCGTCTCCCGCGATTTCAGCCCCTCGGACTTCGCGACGGTGGACCTGACGAAGGTCCGCGGACTGGTCCTGGAGTCCGGCGGCCGGACCTCCCACACCTCCATCATCTGCCGCGGGCTGCTGCTCCCGGCCGTGATCGGCGTTCGGGAAATCCTCTCGGAGATCGTGACCGGAGACACCCTGCTGCTCAACGCGGACGACGGGCAGGTCTTCGTCCATCCCGGACCGGGACGCATCCAGGCCGTGGCCGGGCGCCTGGAATCGTCCGGCAATCACGCGGCCGAAAACGGCATCGCGCCTCCCCCCCCGGCGGTCACCAGGGACGGCACGCCGGTCTCCCTGCGGGCCAATACCGAAATGCTGCACGAACTGCGCGCCGCGAAGAACTGCGGCGCGGCCGGCATCGGGCTGTTCCGGTCGGAATTCCTGTATTTCGGGCATCCGAAGGGGCATCCCGACATGGCAGAGCAGCTGGAATCCTACCGGCGGCTCGCCGTGGAGATGAGCCCCCACCCGGTCGCCATCCGCACGCTCGATGCCGGGTCGGAACACGTGGGCATCGGCCCCGACCCTGCAAGGCAGGAGAACCCGAGCATGGGGCTGCGCGGCATCCGCCTGAGCCTCAGCACGAAAAGCGCCTTCCGCACCCAGATCGAGGCCATCCTCCGGGCCAGCTGCGACGGCAGGATCGAGATCGTCCTGCCGATGATCTCGACGGTGGAGGAGATCTGGCAGGCGAAGGCCCTGATCGACGCGGTTCGCGCCGAACTCCGGTCCAGCGTCGGACCGGCCATCCAGGCGGTCCCCGTCGGCGTCATGGTGGAAGTGCCGGCCGCCGTTTTCTCGCTGGAAGTGCTTGCGAAGGAGGTCGATTTCCTGTGCGTCGGGACCAACGACCTGATCCAGTACATGCTGGCCGTGGACCGGGGCAATCCCCAGGTGGCTTACCTGTTCCAGCCGCTGCACCCATCCGTGCTGCACTGCCTGAACCATATCGCCCGGGTGGCCGGCAGCCTCAACAAGCCCGTGAGAATCTGCGGCGAAATTTCGTCCAATCCGTTCTACGCGGTCCTTCTGCTGGGACTGGGCTACGCCCAACTGAGCATGAATCCCCTCTCGATCCCCACCATCCGCAAGGTATTGCGCGAAATCCCGCTGGAAGATTCCAGGAGGATCGCCCGGAAGGTGCTGACGCTCATCACGTCCCAGGAAATCTACGAATACCTGACCGGCGCCGTCTCGGCGCTCATCCCCTGGGACCTTTCGGCCTACGCCCGGGAAATCGCCCCCCAGACCGAGCCCAACGGCAGATAAATGCCCCCTGCCGGACAGTTTTTTGACACTTTGGCCCCGCGGCCGCATCTGATATGTTGTGGGTTTGAGAGAACTACCTGGCAGAAGGGAGGGTGGAACCATGACCCGCCATGTTTGCTTCCTGCTTATATTTCTTCCCGTCGCAGCCATCCATGCCTGGGCCGTTCCTGACGATGATCCGTATATGCGGCTTGCGCGTATTTCCTACATCGAAGGGAACGTCAGCACTCAGCATGCGGCCGACGTCGACTGGTCGGCGGCCAGCGTGAACCTGCCGCTGGAGCCCGGAGACCGCATCTACGCCGGGTATGACGGCAGGGCCGAAATCGAGTTCGAGGACGGTTCCGTCTACCGCCTGGCCGGCAGCACGGACATCGAAGTCCTATCCCTCCGCGACGACCGGATCCAGTTGCGCGTTCTCGCCGGGCTTTCCACCCTCATCGTTTCCAGCGACACCGATTTCGAAATCGACACGCCCGTCGCGGCATTCACCGCGCTGCGCAAGGGCACGTATCGTTTCGATGTCCGGGAGAACGGGGACACCGACGCCGTCGTGAGGAAGGGCGAACTGGAAGCGGCCAACGACGGCTTCTCGCGGCGCATCGGCGCCGGGGAGATGGTGCGCATCGCCATGCGGGAACCCGGGCAGCCCGAGTTCGCCCGCTACGAGCGCAGGGACGCGTGGGACGAATGGAACGACCGCCGGAACGCCGACATGAACGCGTACGCGGGCAGGGGATACCTGCCGGCCAGTGTAACCATCGGCGTGTACGATCTCTACCGGCACGGCCGCTGGGTCAGCGTTTCCGGGTACGGGAACGCGTGGGTCCCCTACGGGGTCGGCGTTTCCTGGGCGCCCTATTCCGTGGGGCGCTGGGTTTACCGCCCGTTCTACGGCTGGACCTGGGTCTCCTACGAGCCCTGGGGATGGCTGCCGTACCACTACGGCCGCTGGTACCGCAGCTCGGTCTACGGGTGGTGCTGGCTGCCCGGACCGTCCTTCGCGTTCAATTTCTGGTCTCCCGCCCTGGTCACGTTCTACAGCGGACCCGGGTGGATTTCCTGGCTGCCGATGGGTCCCGGGGATTACTACAACATCCGCCGGTACCACTACCATCGCGGCATTTACGGCCATCAGCTGGCGAAATTGCGGCAGCTGCACACACGGGGTCCCGGGGATCCGTTTCACCGCGGCGTTCGCAGCGCCTTCCGGACCGTCGACGTGGACCGTTTCCGTAACGGAAGCTTCGGCGACGGGGGACGCCAGGCGGAGTGGCGCGACGTGGACCAGCCCTGGAGGAAGGGGACCGTGGTGCGCGACCGCCTCGAGATCCGGCCGACCACGGCCAGTTTCCGGCCGGCCCCGGGCCGCCCCGCCAAGGGACCCGAAAGAGCCGCCAGTACCGTGCCTGCCGTGGTACGCAACAGCCCCGGCGCGAACCTGCGCGGACAGGAGCAATACCGGCGCATCTCGAATCCCGACATCCCCTCTCTACCCTCCAGGGCCGAAAGAAGGATCGCCGAACCGAGAGACCCGGTCCGCCGGACGGATTCCGGAAGCGGCGTGCGGGTTTTGGAGACACCGCGGAGGGATACGGCAAGGACGCCGGGCGGCAACTCTCCGGCGGACCCGAGCTCCCCACAGGCCGGCCGCAGGACGACGGGCTACCGGTGGGTGGGATCCTCCGACAACGGCCGGGCGAATCCGGGACGCGGCGAGAGTCCCGTGCCCGAAAACCGGGCCGGCAGCGGGAATTCTTCGACGCAGCGGAATCCGGGAGCCGATTCCCGGCGCAACGTCCCGAGCCCGCCGCAGGCCGAAACGCCTTCCCCGCAGGCGAAGCCGCGCACGTACGTGTACCGGCCGAACGGCTACGTGGAGCAGCGGTCGGGCAATGCCGCGACCCCGGACGGCCGGACGGGTCGCCCCGCCGAGGCGCCGCAGGCGGAGAGCGACCGGGGATACGGCGTGAGTCGCACCGGCAACCGGCCGGCGTATAGCGGGCCGCGTGTGGACAATGCGCCTTACCGGAACACGCCGCGAGCGGAACAGGCGCCGGCATACCGCGCTCCCCGGACGGAAAGCGTCCCGTCATACAGGAGTCCGCGGATGGAAAGCTCGCCCGCCCGCCCCGCCCCGAGACAGGCGGCTCCCTCCATGGAGCGAAACGGCGGCCCGGTCGTCCGCTCCGCGCCTTCTCCGGGCAGGAGCATGAGCAGCCCGGGAACGTCGCCGGCCGGGAGGACAGGCGGCGGAAACTCTTCCCGCCCGTCCGGCGGAGGCGCGGCCCAGGGCCGGAACCGCAAATAAAGGGGATTCCAGATTCCAAATTCCAAATTCCAGATCCGGTTCCTGACGGGCAGATGCTTTGATCTGGAATCCGGAATCTGGAATCCGGATCGCGCTTCACTTCGTGTTTGACGCGCCCCGCATTCTTCGCTAGTCTCTGATCGCGCGGCCTCAATCCGGGCTGCGCATCCAGAGTCGCGGCTCATGAACGATTTCAGACGGCTATACCCTTTCATCCGGCCGTACCGGACCGGTCTCATCGTCTCCCTGCTGCTTTTTTCCATCGTCGGCATCCTGCAGTCGACGACGACCACGCTGTCCCTGCCGCTCTTCGATGACGTCCTGATGACGGCCAGGGGACCCGCGGCGGCGGTCCAGCAGGAGGGGTTCGTACAAAAATACGTGAATTTCATCCTGTCGCTGATGCCCGGCCGCATCATCACCAAACTGTGCCTGGCGCTCTTGCTTTTGACTTTATTGAAGGGTATTTGCGTCTATTATTCAAATTACTCCATGAATCGCGTCGGGCAGGGTGTGGTGACCGACCTGCGCAACCGGCTCTTCCATCACGTCCTCGGCCAGTCGATGAGCTTCTTCTCGCAGAATTCCACGGGGCGGCTCATGTCGAAGATGAGCGGGGACGTCGAGCAGATACAGGAATCGGTGTCGGTGGTCCTGGCCGAGCTGTTTCGCGAAGTCGTGACGCTCACGTTTCTCGTCGTTACGGTGTTCGTCGCCGACTGGAAGCTGGCGCTGCTGTCCATCCTGATCGCGCCGCTTGCGCTCACCCTGACCCTGGGGATGGGGAAGCGGATCCGCCACGTCAGCCGCAAGGGGAGGGAGGACGCGGCGAACCTGAACGACCGGCTGCAGCAGTCGATCACGGGCATGCGCATCATCAAGGCGTTCGCCATGGAGCGGCACGAGGCGGAAGGGTTCGGGAAAACCGCGGACCGCCTGATGCGCAGCAACCTGAGGGCGGCGGCGATCCTGTTCGTCAATTCTCCGGTCATGGAACTCCTGGGGGTCGTGGCGTTCATCCCGCTCCTGTATTACGCCCATGCGCGGATCGAGAACGGCACCCTGACGGCGGGCATGTACGGCCTGGTGATCTTCGCGCTGTTCAGCATGTACGACCCGATCCGCAAACTGAGCCGCATCCACGTGCAGATCCAGCGGGCGCTCGCCTCGTCGACGCGCATCGTGGAACTGCTGGACACCCATCAGGAAGTGCAGGACCGGCCGGGCCCGATATCCATGAAAGGGTTCCGCGGCGCCATCGAGTTTCAGGGCGTCTGTTTCGACTATTCGGACGAAAACGGCGAAACGCGCGTGCTGCGCGACATCCACCTCAGCGCGGAACGCAACCGGGTTGTCGCCATCGTCGGCAGCAGCGGATCCGGGAAGACGACGCTGGTGGGCCTGATCCCCCGGTTCTACGACTGCACGTCGGGTTCGGTGCGGATCGACGGGGTGGATGTGCGCGACTACACCCAGAATTCCCTCCGGAGCCATATCGCGATGGTGACGCAGGAGACCTTCCTCTTCAACGACACGGTTCGCAACAACATCGCGTACGGCAACATCCACGCCTCCGAGGAACGGATTCTGGAGGCTTCCCGGGCCGCCCTCGCGGATGATTTCATCTCGCAGTTCCCGATGAAATACGACACGATGATCGGCGAACGCGGGCAGCGGCTCTCCGGCGGCGAACGCCAGCGTATCTCGATCGCCCGGGCCCTGCTCAAGGACGCCCCGATCCTGATCCTCGACGAAGCGACCTCCGCCCTCGATTCCGAATCGGAAAAACTGGTGCAGCAGGCTCTCGCGAACCTGATCCGGAACCGGACCACGTTCGTGATCGCCCACCGCCTTTCCACCATACGGAACGCGGACACGATCCTCGTACTGGACCGCGGCCGGATCGTCGAATCCGGGAACCACGACACATTGATGCAAAACGACGGGCCCTACCGCAGATTTTACCGGCTTCAGACCGGGAATGCCGCCGAAGTGTCATCGCCCGAAGGCTCCAAGGCTTGAAAAATCAAAGGTTAAGGCTTGACGGAGAGGATCGGGACAGCTAATCTATTTAGATTTTCAGGACTTGAGGTGTGCGCCTATGATTCTGAGCATGACTGGATACGGGACGGGTTCGGCTCAGAAAAACAATACCGTCGTTTCCGTGGAAATCAAAACGGTCAACCACCGTTTCCTCGATTTTCACGTCCGCCTGCCCCGGGAATACCAGTATCTGGAGGGGGAGATCCAGCAGCGGATCCGCGCGGCGCTCGACCGCGGGCGCGTGGATGTCGGGGTCACCATCCAGAACGCGTCTTCCGCCGTGTTCGAAATCAACTCCGGCCTCGTAAAGGGTTATATGGAGGCGGCAGACCGGCTCCGAGAGGAATTCCGGTTCCCCGACCCGGTGGACTTGAAGACCGTGCTCGGCCTGCCGGGAATCCTGCAGGTCAAGGAATCGGTCCCGGAGGAGCCCGCGGACGCCGTCTCGGAGCTCGTGGGCGAGAGCGTCCGGGAGGCCCTGGAGGGAGTGGCGCGCATGCGCCGGCAGGAAGGCGAGGCGCTCGAGGCCGACATGAAGCAGAACCTGGACCGCGTGGAGGAGAACGCCGGACGCATCCGCGAATTGAGCGCGAACCTCGCCGGGGATCACCTGCGGAAGCTGCGGGAACGGATCGCCCAGCTCCTGTCCCAGGCGGAGATGGATCCGCAGCGGCTGGCCCAGGAGGCGGCCATGATCGCCGACAAGAGTGATATTTCCGAGGAAATCGCGCGGCTGAAGAGTCACATCGAACAATACCGGGCCCTGATGGATTCCGGGGAGAAGGCGGGGAAGAAGCTGGATTTCCTGCTGCAGGAGCTCCAGCGCGAGGCCAACACCATCCTGTCCAAGTCGGGGGACCTGGAGATCTCGCGCCGCGCCATCGACATCAAGACGGACATCGAAAAACTCCGCGAACAGGTTCAGAACGTTGAGTGAAAAGACGCGCGGCGGGAATCTGATCATCGTGTCCGGCCCTTCCGGGGCCGGCAAATCGGTGCTGGCCTCGAAGGTGCTGCAGTGCGTGCCGCACCTGAAGTTCTCGGTGTCCTATACGACGCGCGCGCCGCGGGGGGCCGAGCGGAACGGGGTGGAATATTTTTTCGTCAGCCGGGAGGAATTTCAGGGGCTCGTCCGCGCGGAGGAGTTCCTGGAGTGGGCGGAAGTGCACGGCAACTATTACGGGACATCGGCCCGGTTCGTCGACGCCCTGATGCGCCGGGGGGAAGACGTCCTGCTGGATATCGACGTCAAGGGGGCCGCGATCGTCCGCCGGAAGCGCGCCGACGCGGTGGCCGTCTTCATCATGCCGCCGTCCTACGAGGTCCTGCGGGAGCGCCTCCTGCGGCGGAGCCTGGATCCCGGTTTCGTGATCGAGCAGCGCCTGAAGATCGCGCGCCGCGAGATCCGCCATTACGGCGATTACGACTATTTGATCGTCAACGAGGAACTCAGCAGTTCCACGCTCGAACTCCAGTCGATCATCCTCGGCGCCCGCTGCAGGACGGCGGTGCGGGGCGAGCGTGCGGATTCTGTGATCGCAACATTCGGAGGAACCGATGCAGAAGATCCCTGAAAAGATCGGATCGAAATACCGCTTCATCATCGTGGCGGCCGAGCGGGCCAAGCAGCTGCAGAACAACGCCAAGCCCAAGATCAAGACGCGGTCCACCAAGCCGGCCTACATCGCGATGCGGGAACTGGAAGAAGATACGCTCAGCTACGAGATCCTCCCCGTGGTCGAACCGTCGGGGCTGCCCTAGGAACCGGACCATGAAAATCGCACTGGGGGTCACGGGTTGCATCGCTGCGTACCGCGCCGTCGATCTGATGCGCGGGTTGCAGAAGGCGGGGGTGGCCGTGCAGGTCGTATTGACGCGCTCCGCCGCCGAATTCGTCGCGCCGCTCACGTTCGAGTCCCTTTCGGGCCGGAACGTCATCACCGACATGTTCCAGCCCGGCCAGAATTGGGACATCCACCATATCAGCGTGGCCCAGTCCATCCGGCTGCTCGCGGTGGCGCCGGCGACGGCCAACATCCTCGGGAAATTCGCGCACGGCATCGCCGACGATTTTCTTTCGACGCTCTACCTCTCGACTCCCGCGCCGGTGCTGATCGCGCCCGCCATGAACGTGGAGATGTGGCGCCACCCGGCCGTGCGGGCCAACGTGGAGACCCTCCGGGCCCGGGGGCACCACTTCGTGGACCCGGAACCCGGCATGCTGGCGTGCGGCATGGAAGGCACCGGCCGCCTGGCGCAGGTGGACGTCATCGTGGCCCGCATCCTGGAACTGCTCCGGGGAGCCCAATCGCTCGCGGGCCTGAACGTCCTCGTCACCGCCGGGCCGACGGTCGAAGACATCGATCCCGTGCGATTCCTGTCCAACCGCAGCTCGGGGAAGATGGGATACGCCGTCGCGGAAATCGCCCGGCAGAGGGGGGCGGAGGTTTCGCTGGTCTCCGGGCCGACCAGCCTGACCCCCCCGGAGGGGGTGCGTTTCGTCCCGGTGCGCTCGGCCGCGCAGATGAAGGACGCCGTGCTGGCGCTTTACCCGGACATGGACATCGTCGTCAAGGCGGCGGCCGTAGCCGACTACCGCCCGGCCGCTCCCTCCGCGCAGAAGATCAAGAAGGGCAAGGCGGTCCTGCGGCTGCCGCTCGACCGGACGGACGACATCCTCGCGCTCCTCGGAAAGAGGAAGCGGAAACAGGTCCTCGTCGGATTCGCCGCCGAGACCGAACGCCTGCTGGAATCGGCGCGCGGGAAGCTGGAACGGAAAAACCTCGACCTGCTGGTGGCCAACGACGTCTCCGGCGGGGTGTTCGGCGAGGACGATTCCTCGGTGGTCGTGCTGCGCCGCGGCGGCGACCCCGTGACGATCGAGAGGCAGCCCAAGCGCGCCATCGCCGGCAGGATCCTGGACATGGCCCTGGAGGCCAGGACGGGACGGAAGCCATGAGGCGGGCCTCGCAGGGTGCCATCCGATGAAGTGCGGGACCGTCGTCATCGTCGGCAGGCCGAACTCGGGGAAGTCCACCCTGCTGAACGCCTTCGTCGGGCAGAAGATCTCCATCGTTTCGCCGAAACCGCAGACCACGCGCCACCGCATCCTCGGCATCGCGACCGAGGCGCGCGGCCAGATCCTGTTTCTCGACACGCCCGGGATCCACAAGCCGGAATACGGGATGAACCGGCGGATGCTCCACACCGTGTACGACGTGATGCGCGACGTGGACCTGGTGCTGTTGATCGTGGACGCATCGGTCTCTTTCGGGGCCGGCGAGAATTTCGTGCTCGAGACCATCCGGAAGGCCCAGGCGCCGGCCTTTCTCCTGCTCAACAAGATCGACCGGATCGCAAAATCCGCACTCCTGCCGGTCATGCGGCGGTACGGCGAAGCATACGGCTTCCTCGAGATCATCCCGATTTCGGCGAAAACGGGCGAGAACCTCGGCCTCGTGCGCGACAGGATTTTCGACCGCCTGCCCGAGGGCGAACCGCTCTACGACGCCGAGCAGGTCACGGACCGGCCGGAGCGGTTCCTGGCCGCGGAATTCATCCGCGAGAAGCTGCTGGAGCGAGTGCGCGAGGAACTGCCGTACACGTGCGCGGTCCTGGTGCGGAAATTCGACGAGAGCCGGAGGGCGGCGCAGAACCTGGTGGTGATCGAGGCGGACATCCTGGTCGAGAAGAAATCGCAGCAGGGAATCGTGCTCGGCGCCGGGGCCGCGCAGCTGCGCGATCTCGGCATCGCGGCACGGCGCGAACTGGAGCGGCTGCTGGACTGCAAGGTGTACCTGGCCCTCGAGGTGCGGACCGCGCGGAACTGGCGCAACGACGACTCCATCCTCGATCAACTGGAGCTGGGCTCATGAAGGACCGGGATTCCCTGAAAAAACAGCTGGCGGAGCACCTGACGCTGTACCGCGACCTGGGCGTGCGCTATGTCGGCGCCGCGCCGGCGGCCCGGAGGGCGCGGCCCTCCGCGCAGAAGACGGCGGCCCGGCCGGCTGCTCCGCAGCCGAAACCGAAACCGGCGCCGGCGCGCGTTCCGGCGGCGCTCAGGATCCAGGAGAGCCCGTCGATGTTCGCCCCCGGGCCCGCTGCGGGGGAACCGCTCGCCGCCATCGAGGCCGAGCTGAAGGACTGCCGTCGCTGCAAGCTCGCCCCGGGGCGCACGAACCTCGTCTTCGGCGCGGGCAATCCGAACGCGGAGCTCATGTTTGTCGGCGAAGCCCCGGGAGCGGATGAAGACGCGCAGGGACTCCCCTTCGTCGGGCGGGCGGGCCAGCTGCTGACCAAGATCATCGAGTCCGTCGGGATGCGAAGGCAGGATGTCTACATCTGCAATATCCTGAAGTGCCGCCCGCCGAACAACCGGAACCCGGAAACGGACGAGATCGCCGCATGCGAGCAGTTCCTGTTCCGGCAGATCGAGTCCGTACGGCCGAAGGTGATCTGCGCGCTCGGCGCATTCGGCGCCCAGACGCTGCTGCGGACGACGGAAACGATCGGGCGCCTGCGCGGGCACCTGGTCGATTACCGGGGCGCAAAATTCATGGCGACGTATCACCCGGCATACCTGCTGCGGAACCCGAACGAGAAGCGCAAGGTCTGGGAAGACATGCAGATCATCCGCGACTATCTGCGCTCGCTGCGCGGCCCCGAGGAATGAACGGCGTTAATCCGCATCATTCACGTACGCATAAGAGGATCTTCCGCGCGGGCGGGCCGCCGTCCGTCCGCCGCCGGGCGCTTATTCTATGAACGAAATCATCGACGTCGCCGTCCCCGTAGGGATTCGCAAGACCTTCGCCTACTCGGTTCCGCCCGAACTCCGGGACCGGATCGCGCCGGGCATGCGCGTCCTGGTCCCGTTCGGACGCAAGCTGCTGACCGGCTACGTCACGGGCACCGGGCGGCCGCTCCCGCCCGGCGACTTCAAGCTGCGCCCGGTGCGCGAGCTGCTGGATCCGGAACCGGCCGTAGCGCCGTCGCTGGTCGAGGCGGCGCTCTGGGTCGCCCGCCATTATTTCGCGCCGCCGGGCGAAGTCTTCCGCGCCCTTTTCCCGGTCGGGACTCAGGTTGCCGGGGCACGCAGGTATTCCCTGGCTCCCCGGACGGCGACGCTGCTCGACGGCGGGTTCCGGCCTCCCGGGCTGCGTCCGCAGGAGGACGCGGTCCTGGACCTTCTGGCCGGCGGGGCGCCGCAGACGCTCCGGGAACTCGCCGACAGGGCCGGGGTGCGCGGGACGCATGCGGCGGTGGACGCGCTGGTCGCGGCCGGTTGGGTGCGGGCCGAGATGTCGCTCGAGGCGCCGCGCGTCAAGAGCAAGGAGCAGCTCGGCCTCCGCCTCCTGGACGCCGGCGCGGACCTCCTCGCGTCGCTTACCCCGGTGCAGCGGAGGCTGGTGGACGCGCTCGGCGGGGGCCGGGAACCCGTGCCCCTGCAGGAAGCGCTCCGCGGCGCGGGCTGCAGCGTGAGCATCGCGAAGACGCTCGAGCGGAAAGGCGTCGTCGAAATCGCCCCGGCGAAGATCCAGCGCGTGCCGGTGGACCTGGCCGCGACGACGCGCTCCGTGGCGCTCGAACTGACCCCGGCGCAGCGGGAAGTGTTCGACCGCATCCTGGAGCGGATGCGCGGGGGGGCGCCGGCGCGGTGCCTGGTGCACGGCGTCACCGGAAGCGGCAAGACCGAAATCTATTTGCGGCTGATCGCGGAGGCCGTCAAGCGCGGCGAGACCGCGATGCTGCTCGTGCCGGAGATCGGACTGACCCCGATGCTGAGCCGCCTGGTGGTATCGCGTTTCCCCGGACAGGTGTCGCTGCTGCACAGCGGCATGTCCGCCGGAGAGCGGCACGACCAGTGGAACCGGATCCGCGACGGCGAATCGCGCGTGGTCGTCGGCACGCGGTCCGCCGTCTTCGCGCCGCTGGACGATGTGCGGCTGATCGTGATCGACGAGGAGCAGGACGCCTCCTACAAGCAGGACGAGGCGCCCTGCTACCACGCGCGCGAGGTCGCCTGGCAGCGCATGCGGCGGGCGGGAGGCGTCCTCGTGCTTGGTTCGGCCACGCCCTGCATCGAGACCTACCATGCCGCGACCCGCGAAGAGGGCGGGATCTATTTCCATCTGCCCGAGCGCATCGAGGCCCGGCCCATGCCGCGGGTCACGCTGGTGGACATGAGCGCCGAGTTCCGGCAGCAGGGGAAGAACGCCGTGATCTCCACGACGCTGCGCGACGAGCTGGAGGGCTGCATGCGGCGCGGGGAACAGGCGATGGTGCTGCTCAACCGGCGCGGCTACGCGCGCACGCTCCTGTGCCGCGGCTGCGGCCACGTGTTCGCCTGCCCCGACTGCAGCGTCAGCATGACGTACCACCAGCAGGAAAACCGCCTGGAATGCCATTATTGCGGTCAGGAGCGGGAAGTGCCCTCGGTGTGCCTCAACTGCGGCGGGCCGTATATTCACTACGCGGGCGTGGGGACGGAACAGCTCGAGGGCATCCTGCGCACCCTGCTGCCCGGGGCGCGCATCGCGCGCCTCGACCGCGACACGGCGCGCCGGCGCGGCACCCTGCGCTCGGTGCTGTTCGGTTTCGCGGCGCGCGAGCTGGACATCCTGGTCGGGACGCAGATCCTCGCCAAGGGGCACGACTTCCCGGACGTCACCCTGGTCGGCGTCCTCGCGGCGGACGCGGGCCTCTCCTTCCCGGATTTCCGCTCCGCCGAGCGCACCTTCCAGCTGTTGACGCAGGTGGCCGGGCGCGCGGGGCGCGGCTCCGCTCCGGGCCGCGTCGTCATCCAGTCGTTCCACCCCGACCATTACGCGCTCCACTTCGCGCAGAAGCAGGATTACCGGGGCTTCTACGACAAGGAGGTCGAGTACCGGAAGCTGATGCAATACCCGCCGTTTTCGAGCCTGATCCAGATCGTGGTCAGCGACCCCGACGAGATCCGGGCGCAGCGCGACGCCGAAAAAATCGCCGGGGCCCTGAAGGCCCGGTCCGGCAGGGCGGACGGAAAGGCGAAGGCCCGCGTCCTGGGCCCGGCCGCCGCCCCGCTGGAGAAGCTGCGCGGCCAGTACCGGAGGCAGATTCTTCTCAAGGCCGGGTCCGCGGAGGATGTAGTGCCGCTGCTCGAGGACTGCTTCGCGGATCTCGACCGCCGGAAAATTACGTCGAAAGTGCACGTGGACGTGGACCCGCTTTCGCTGCTGTGATGCGCGCGAATCCCCGAAAATAATGCGGGCCGGGGATTGTGCCGGAAGCCGCTTTTGTGTTATCGATGAAACCTGTGCGGCGGTCGCCGGCAACGGCGGGCCGTCACAAGCGGGCCGTCCGTTGCATGCGAGGAATAAACGCGTGAGTCCCCATACGGAAACATTCGGGCACGGATCGGAAGGGAAGAGGCGCCTGACGCTGGCGCTGTCGATCACGGCCACCTGGTTTCTGATCGAGCTGCTGGGCGGGATTTATGCGAACAGCCTGGCCCTGATGGCCGATGCCGCGCACATGCTGACCGACGTCGCCGCGCTCGGCCTGAGCCTCTTCGCCCTGAAGATCGCCGCGCGCCCGGCCACCCACAAGAAGACCTACGGATACCTGAGGGCGGAGATCCTTGCGGCGTTCGCCAACGGGCTCTTCCTGGTGCTGATCGGATTGTACATCTTCTACGAGTCCTACGAGCGCTTCCGGCATCCCCCGGAAGTGAAAAGCGTGCCGATGCTGATCGTCGCCGCCACGGGCCTGTGTGCCAACCTCGTCACGGCGGCGCTGCTGTTCGGGAGCCGGAAAGAAAATTTGAACCTGCGGGGCGCCTTTCTCCACGTCCTCAGCGACACGCTGGGATCCGTCGGGGCGATCCTGGCCGGCATCCTGATCCTCGTGTGGCAGTGGCGGCTTGCCGATCCGGTCGTGTCCGTGATCGTCGCGGGCCTCGTGGTCTACAGCGCGTGGAATCTGGTGGCCGAGAGCGTGGACATCCTCCTGGAGGGGACTCCCCGGCACCTGGATATCGCGCGGATCCTGAAGGAACTCGGGGGCATTTCCGGCGTGGTGTCGGTCCACGACCTGCACGCGTGGTCGATCGCCACGGGGATGACGGCCATGAGCTGTCACCTCGTGATCCGCACGGGAGAGGATTCCAGCCGCGTACTGGCCGAGTCGAGCCGCCTCATGCGGGAGAAATACCGCATCGGGCACACCACCATCCAGATCGAATTCGAAACCTGGTCCCCCTCCCGTCACGAGGGGATCCACACGCTTCCCCTGCACCGCCCCTGATCCGCCGCCGTGCCGCGCCCGCCGCGCATCCCCGCCCTCCAACCCTCCAACCTTCCAACCTTCCAACGTTCCAACGTTCAAACATTTCCCGGCGTTACGTCGACCGGGGGGGGGGCGCCGCCGGGTTTGCGCTTCTCGAAGACGGCGATGCCGATGGCGGCCCCGATCATGGAGAAGACGCACGTGAGGACGAGCAGGACGATAAATCCGACGATATAGAAAATTGCATCGAAGTTCCCCTGCGACGCCAGCTTGTCCAGCGCCTCGCGCGCCTCGGGCGTGAAGTTGGGCATCTGTTCGGCCGCCTGGCGCACCTGTTCCAGGATGCCGCCCGACCGTTGCGACAGCCACAGGAGGGGAACGGAGAACAGGGCGATCACGGCGCTCCCGATCGCTCCGGTCCAGAAGCCCAGCACGACGCCGCGCCCCAGCGTGACGGGCACTGCCGACTCCCGGACGTAGATCCGCGCGGCCAGCATGCTGCCCAGGATCACCCAGGCGCAGCAGACGCAGTTCAAGTAGTTGATCAGGGGCAGGGCGGAGAGGATTCCGAGAAGGACGCCGCCGATCAGTGCGGGCTTGAGCATTTTTGCTTCATTCATACGCTACCTCCCTGAATTGCGGTTGGCCGGAAACGCGGCGTCCCGGGGACGCTGCGTCCCTCCATTCCTCGAGGCCGCGCGTCCAGAGCGCGGCGGCGGGAATCGCGAAAACGAGACCCGTGGCAAAACGGCTGAGCGCGGTATTGTTCCAAATTCCTATGGCCGGCAGCAGTGCGTCGCAGGCCAGCGCCGCCCCGGCGGCCAGGATGCAGGACCGCCGGCGGCCGGGGGACCGGTGCAGCCACGCGTGCGCGCCCAGCGATCCGAGGAAGAAGCCGAGGTAGAGGCCGCAGCAGCGGTGGCACACAGCCAGCGGCTGCCCGAACAGCGCGAAGGACCGGTCGGGCGCCTGGTGGCAGACGGGGGAAAAGGCGAGGCGCAGCAGGACGGCGGCGGCCGGGTATCCGGCGGCGTCGAGCGCCGGAGGCGCGG
Organism: uncultured Acidobacteriota bacterium; assembly: GCA_964613495.1. Classification (GTDB taxonomy): domain Bacteria; phylum Acidobacteriota; class UBA6911; order UBA6911; family UBA6911; genus UBA6911. The sequence continues at coordinate 59,934 of CAZTHE010000004.1, forward strand.
CGACCAGCAGGCAGAGCACTCCCCACAGCGCCGCGGCGCACGAACGGATCAATACGAAGTTAGATATTTTTCTGTGCCGCATGTCCGGGTTCCCGTCGCCCCGTCCGGATGCGCCGGGGCGGACGCCCATTATACCCGAAAGGACGGCGGGGCGCGCGGGGTCTGTCCCGGAAAAATTTGCCGCGCGTCCCGGCGAACCCCGAGGCCCGCGGCAGGCGCTCCGGAAGCCTGTTCGGCGAGGGAGCAGAAAGATGAAATATGATTTCATAAACGAAATAAGTATTTTTTCTCTTTTTATGGCCAATAAATTGCTTATGGGTATTCAAGTGGAGTGTGGTGTCCAAACGGACACTAGATTTAGTGATGAAGCATGGTCCCGGCCCACTATCTTGTGGAAAAAATGAAATAAGTCTTGACATGCAATTGCGATTCCCTTAAAAAATTTGAGAAAGGTTATGCGCAGATGCGAGTCGGGTTAGCGTTTAATATGAAGCGGGGGGATTCCGAGGATGGGCAGGACCCCCCGAGTAGCCTCGGGCCGGACGCCCAGGCGGAATGGGATGCCCCGGAGACGATTGCGGCCGTCGAGGGCGCGCTCCAGGAGCGGCACGAAGTGGTCCGGATCGACGCCGGGGCGGATGCCTACGCCGCGCTCCAGGCCGCGCGTCCCGACATCGTGTTCAACATGGCCGAGGGATCTTCGGGTCCCTGCCGCGAAGGCTACATCCCCTCGGTCCTCGAGCATCTGCGGATCCCGTACACCGCGAGTGATCCCCTCACCCTCAACCTCTGTCTCGACAAGGCGCGGACGAAAGAGATCCTCGCCTATTACGGCCTGCCGACCTCGCGCTTCCGAGTGGTGAGCGACCGCGATTTTTCGTTCAACAGCCTGCACTATCCGCTGATGGTCAAGCCGCTGCACGAGGGATCGAGCATGGGCATCCGGAACGATTCGCTGGTACGCAGCCATGAGGAAATGCGCGAGCGCGTCTCGTGGCTGCTGGACCGCTACCGGGAACCGGCGCTGGTGGAGGAGTTTCTCCCGGGGCGCGAGTTCACGGTCGCGATCCTCGGGAACGGGAGCGAGGCGCGAGTGCTCCCGATCGTGGAGATCCTGTTCGACTCGCTGCCGCAGGGCGTCAACCCGATCTACTCCTACGAGGCCAAGTGGATCTGGGACCGGAGCTCGAACCCGCTGAAGATATTCGAGTGCCCGGCGCGGATCGCGCCGGAGCTGCGCGAAGAAATCGAGCGCGCCTGCCTGCGGTCGTACTCCATCCTGCGCTGCCGCGACTGGTGCCGCATCGACGTGCGCCTGGACGCCGCGGGACGGCCGCACATCATCGAGCTCAACCCGCTGCCCGGCATCCTGCCGCGTCCGGAAGACAATTCGTGCTTCCCGAAATCGGCGCGGGCCGCGGGCATAGGCTACAACCGGCTGATCCTCGAGATCCTGGACATCGCCTGCCGGCGATATGGATTGACGTGATGGAATCGCACGACTGCGTGGTCCTCTACAACGCCGCACTGATGTCCGGGCGCACCGGCTCCGAAGAGGCCGTCTATCCCTCGACGGTGGCGCGCGAAGACGTCCGCGCCGTCGAGGAGAGCCTGCGGGAATCGGGATTCCGCCCCCGCGTGATCTCGGTGGACGGTTTTTCGAGCGGCCTGGTGCGGACGCTGGAAGAGACCTCGGCGCGGTTCGTCTTCAACCTCTGCGAGGAGATCGGGCGCGACTGCGAGCTGGAGATGTGCGTGGCCGGAGTGCTGGAGCTGCTGGGGATTCCCTACACGGGATCGGGGCCCTACACGCTGGGGCTGGCGCTGAACAAGTTCCACGTCAAACAGGTGCTGCGCGCGGCGGGGATCCCGACGCCCCGCGGCGCCGTGTGCGCTCCCGGGAGCGTCCGGTTGCTGCCCCGGGGCATGCGGTTTCCCGTGATCGTCAAGCCGGCGCACGAGGACGCCAGTCTCGGCATCAACAGCAACTCCGTCTGCCGCACGGCGGCGGAACTCGAGCGGCAGATCCTGTACATCCACGGGGTATACGGCCAGGAGGCCCTGGTCGAGGCGTATCTCGAGGGCAGGGAATTCAACGTGTCCGTCGTGGGGGGGCGCGATCCCGAGGTGCTGGCCGTAGCGGAGATCGACTTTTCCAGGCTGCCGGACGGCGAGCCGCGGATCGTCGGCTACCGCGCCAAGTGGGACGAGGAGAGCCTGCTGTACCGCGCTACCGTCCCCGTCTGCCCGGCGCCGCTGACCGCGCGGCTCGAGGCGCGCATCCGCGACGTCGCGGTGCGCAGCTACCGGAGCGCCGGCTGCCGCGACTACGCGCGCATCGACCTGCGAACCGACGCGCGCGGCGCCGTTTACGTCCTCGAAGTCAACCCGAACCCGGACCTGTCGCCGCAGGCGGGATTCGCACGGGCCGCGCGGGCGGCCGGGTACTCCTATACGGACATCATTCTGCGGATTAGCGAAGCGGCAATGGAGCGCGGCGCAAGTCTGGCCGCTCCTGTCTATGCATCCTGACGACGAACCGGATGTCGAGATTCGACCGATGACGCACGCGGACCGTACCGCCGTCGCAGACCTGGTCGTGTCCGCCGGAAACTTCAGCCAGGCCGAAATCGAGTGCGCCATGGAGCTGGTGGATGTCTACCTCGACGACCCGGGGCAGTCGGACTACCACCTCGTGGTGGCGCAGGACCGCGGCGGGCGCGTGTGGGCCTACGCCTGCTGGGGGCCGGTCCCGATCACGAAGGGCGCTTATGACCTCTACTGGGTGGCCACGCACCCGGAGGCGCGCGGGCGGGGATTCGGCCGTGCGCTCATGGACTATGTGGAGCGCAGGGCGGCGGAGAGAAACGGCCGGCTGCTCGTGGTCGAGACCTCCTCGAAGGCCTCCTACGAGGGCACGGTCGCATTCTACCGCCGCCTCGGATACGCCGAGGTATCGCGGATCGCGGATTTCTACGACGTCGGGGACGACAGGATCATTTTCGTGAAGAGGCTGTCTTAACAAGGAGACGAGCTCGCACATGGAACGAATGGAGCAGTGGACCATTGATTTACGCAACAGCGTGACGCAGGGGGCCCGGCTGGCCGAGGATTTCGGCGGGAACGCCGAGGAAATCGATGCGGTCTGCAGGGCGTACCCGATGCGCATCCCGAGGTACTACTACAACCTGATCCGGGAAAAGGGGGATCCGATCTGGATGCAGTCGGTGGCTTCGGTGCAGGAGCTGATGGACGAAAACGCGCCCGAAGACCCGCTGCACGAGGAGGAGGACAGCCCCGTTCCCCGGCTGACGCACCGCTATCCCGACCGCGTCCTGCTGCTGATCACGGACCGCTGCCCGATGTACTGCCGCTTCTGCACGCGCAAGCGCATGGTGGGGCAGACCAGCGCGATCAGCGAGAAGACCATCGCGATGGGCATCGACTACATCCGCAGCCACACGGAGATCCGCGACGTTTTGCTGTCGGGCGGCGACCCCCTGATGGTGAGCGACCGGAAACTCGAGCGCATCCTCTCCGCCATCCGGGCGATCCCGCACGTCCAGATCATCCGCATCGGGACGAAGTTCCCGTGCGTCCTGCCGAGCCGGATCACCGATTCGCTCTGCGCCATGCTGAAGAAATACCACCCGATCTTCATCAACACCCACTTCAACCACCCGCGCGAAGTGACGTCCCAGTCGACCGAGGCGTGCGAGAGGCTGGCCAACGCGGGCATCCCGCTCGGCTGCCAGACGGTGCTCATGAAGGGGGTCAACGACGATCCGCTCGTCCTCAAGGAGCTGATGCACAAGCTCCTGATGATGCGCGTGCGCCCCTATTACCTCTACCAGGCGGACCTGACCCGGGGGACCAACCATTTCCGGACCCGCGTGGAGAAGGGGCTGGAGATCATGCAGGCGCTGCGCGGCTTCACGACCGGTTTCGGCGTGCCGCAGTTCGTCATCGACGCCCCGGGCGGCGGCGGCAAGATCCCGCTGATGCCGGACTATGTCGTAAAATTCGACGAAAAGGAAATCGTGCTGAGGAATTTCGAGGGGAAGCGATACACCTATCCGCAGACGAACCAGCGGTACGTCAAGGATACCCGCGAAATCGAGCTCATCAATTTTTAACCCGGGTTTCCCGCGGGGCTGCGCGGCGGGCGCCCGTATGGGCACGCCGCGCCTGCGCCGCGGGAAATGCGCTAGCTTCTCGACAGCCGAAGCCCGCGCGGGCGGGCCCTCGTGGTCTGCCCGCGCGCCTGCGCGTGCCGTTCTCCGCCGCGGCGGCGGCCCCGGGCAAACAAAGCGGGGTTCCAGATTCCCAATTCCAGATTCCTGGTGAGCCTGCGGGCCCCCGGCCCGGGCCGGAGTTGGACGGATCGGCACGTTGGAGGAGTCGGGATGAACCCGGAGGAGGCCGTCCGGACTGCGGAATCGGTTTCACAGGCTGCGCCGCGCCGGATCTACGAGAATAACACGTATCAAGGCCGAGGCTTTTCTTGCGCCGCCGTGCCCGCGCTGTTAATCTGACACATTCAAAACCTGGCGGATGGAGCAACGGCGATGAAATATATCTTTGTGACGGGCGGGGTGCTTTCCTCCCTCGGAAAGGGGCTCGCGAGCGCGTCGATCGGGTGCCTGCTCGAAGCCCGCGGCTTCCGGATCAACTTCCTCAAACTGGACCCCTA